>JAISXG010000074.1 GCA_031270605.1 Oscillospiraceae bacterium
AGATTATCAGGCTTATTTTGGGCGGGTTGTAGTTAAGTATCGAAAGAAGCATCAAACCCAGGTTATTTATGTGAATAACCTCATTGACAAGCTGGAAGTGCAGCAGATCTTGCCGAGTATATTTGACGGGATAAATTTTCCCGGATATGACAAGGTGCGTTTATCATATGAACAGCTTGCGACGATAATAGACAGGCAAAAGCGGGATTGGATTGCCGCTTTGGAGAATCAAAAAGCGGTGTATCTTATTACTGACAGGAACAGCGGAAAACAATATGTCGGTTCGGCATACGGCGAAAACGGTATGCTCCTGCAACGTTGGACAAGCTATGTAAACAACGGTCACGGAGGGAATAAGCTTCTCAAATCCATTGCGGATGATTTCGGAATTGATTATATTAAGCAGAATTTTCAATATTCAATTTTGGAAAACTACAATGCCAGAGTCGATAAACATATTATTTTGGAACGTGAATCCTGGTGGAAAGAAAGTTTGGGGAGCCGAGCATTCGGCCTTAACGCCAACTAGGCCTTGTTTAAAAAGTATCAAAATAACAGAGCCTATACCATTAAGGTATAAGCTCTGTTTTTTGGGTTGTTTAAGACTGCAAAGACCGAATAAAGACTAAGTTTATTGCGTATGTCTCCAAAGGTTTTAGACTGTAAGACTTTTGGATAATATATATTATCGTTTTGAGAACTGGGGAGCGCGGCGCGCGCCTTTGAGACCGTATTTCTTTCTCTCTTTCATTCTCGGGTCGCGTGTGAGGAAGCCTGCCTTTTTGAGTGCGGGGCGCAGCTCTTCGCTGTATTGCAGCAACGCTCTTGAAAGGCCGTGGCGGATTGCGCCGGCCTGGCCGGTCACGCCGCCGCCGCTTACGCGGCAAACAATGTCAAACTTTTCGGCTGAATCGGTTAATGCGAGGGGCTGGCGAACGATCAGCTTGAGGGTTTCAAGGCCGAAATAATCGTCTATTTCACGATCATTAATGATGATTTTGCCGGTGCCGGGATAAACGCGCACGCGGGCGATTGATTTTTTTCTTCTGCCGGTTCCATAAAAATAAGGACTGCCTTCATACATAATCTGTTAAACCTCCCTCTCAAAATTCTCTCGGCTCGGGTTGCTGAGCCTGATGTTTGTGCTCTGCGCCTTTATAAACGCGAAGCCTTCTGAAAGAATCCCTGCCAACCACAGTGTCGGGAAGCATGCCTTTGACGGCTTTTTCAACAACAAACTCGGGTTTGGTTTTGATGAGCGTGCTGTATTTGACTTCTTTCAAATTGCCGATGTAGCCTGTGAAATGATAATACATTTTTTGCTGGAGCTTGTTGCCGGTGAGAACGACCTTGTCCGCATTGATGATGATGACATGGTCGCCGCAGTCGGCGTGGGGTGTGAAGGTAGGCTTGTGCTTGCCCCGCAGAAGGTGAGCAGCCTCGGCGGCAACTTTGCCTAAGGGCTTGCCGCTTGCGTCAAGCACATACCAGTTGCGGGTGATGTCCCCCGCTTTGGGCATATAAGTTGACATTCTGAAAAACATTCCTTTCGCTTTGAGAGAACAGGTCTCTGCTTTTTCGTGACAAAACCGCGAACGATGCGCGGTTTTTAATGCTTTGTTATGATAACAGACAAAAAAGGGTTTGTCAAGCCGTTTTTTATACTTTTTTAATTTAAACAGACTTATCTCTGTTTTTCTTTCATTTTATGTTTATTTGCTCTCTTTTGCTTGAAAATGAATATTTATTATTTAACCGGGGGCTTTGGGCGGGAACCATATCGAAAAGCTCAAAAAATTGAAAAATGAAAAAGAATGTATTGATGAAATTGTTTATTGTTTTAAACCTCTTGTCGGTTTACAAACAGTTAACAGGATTATTATCTAAAATTAACGGGCCGAAGTATTGTAAAATATTGATATGATGCAGGGTTATGTATAGACATTTTTGTTAAGAAGTGATATAATTCAGGTTAGCTTAAAAAATCAAAGGAGATTTTAGAAATGAAAGTAACAATGAAAAAAGTTCTGGCAGCAGTCCTGTCTTTATGCATGATGCTGCTTGTTTTTGTCCCTGCATATGCGGCGGACGAAAACACACAGACACAGCTGAAGTTCAACGATGACGGCGAGTTCAAGATTATTCAGTTCGCCGACACACAGGACGACGTGTTCCCCTCAAAGGCGATGCTTACCTTAATGGAAAAGGTTTGCGAGGAATTGAAGCCTGATCTTGTGGTGTTTTCGGGCGACAATGTTTCGCAGGCAATTGCCCCGCTGAACAGGGCGGCTATCCGGCAGCTGATCGCGCCTATTGCAAAGTTGGGCATTCCCTATGCCTACACCTTCGGCAACCATGACGCTGAAAACGATGTTTCAAAGCAGACGCAGCATAAGTATTATATGGAAAACGGTAACTGCCTGACCTATAACGCGGACGACAGCCTGCACGGCTTTGGCAACTGCAATCTTCCCATCTTGAGCAGCGACGGCGAGGATATTGCCTTTAATCTTTGGATGATCGACTCAAACATGTATCACCCGGACGGCGGTTATGATATTGTATATCCCGACCAGATGGAGTGGTATGAAACCACCAGCATCGCGCTTGAGGAGCAGGCGGGCCACAAGGTGCCCTCCCTTGTCTTCCAGCACATTGTTCCCCCCGAAATTTTTGATTATCTTGAACCCGCTCCCGAGGGCACAACCGAGTCCACAAAATATCATACCGGGCGCGACGGCAGCTTTTTGATGCGGTTCAAAGCGGATGCCCCTGTGAATGGAGGTTTTTTCCTGCAGGAATTTCCCTGCCCGACGAATTTTAACACCAATGAGGTGGAAGTCATGGCGCAGAGGGGCGATGTTTTGGGTATTGCGTTTGGCCACGACCATGTGAATAACTATATTGTCAGCATGGAAAACGGCATTGATTTGATCCAAACACCGGGCATGAGCTATCAGTCCTATGGCAATGATAATGTGCGCGGCTTCAGAATGTTCACCTTGAACGAAAATGACCCGTGGTCATATGAAACCCAAACCTATAAATATACGGATTTTATGAGCGCGTCTGAAATCAACAATTTCTCAGCCAACCTTTATCAGTATTTCATGAGTGTTATGACTATTTTTGACGTGGCGTTCAAAAGCATTCTCTCCTACCTGCCCGGCGGCAGAAAATAAAAGGCTTCAAGTGATTGTTCACGGAACAGCCACCGTTTTGTTCATTTTTTGTCCGCAGCGACGGTATGAAAACAAAATAAAAAGACCGGTGCGAGCAGCACCGGTCTTTTTGTAAAAAAATGAAACTCAACCAAGTGAAGGAAGCTCAAGGCCTGCGAACAAAGTTTTGATTTGCTCAAAAAAGCCCTTCAATGTCTCAAAAAATTCTGCAACAAGAGCAGCGATATCAGTGTTCATCGGTGTTACTCCTTTCGGTTAAAATAAAGTAAATTTTTTTAAAAATCGTTCAGGCTTATTCCGCCGGAGTTTCTTCGATTCCAAACACGCTCTTAAAAAAATCAACCACAGATGCAAAAATCGTCAATAAGCTCTCAAAGAATTCCTGTAAATCTGCCATTTTCTACACCTCACTTCCGAAGATACATTAAAATTTTCTGCAAACTCATACTATCATAAACTTTATGAAACTGCAAGACCTTTCGTCAAAAAAAATGGAAAGTTAATAGAGATATCAAAATGTTGCAACCTTTTAAAGCGATTCAAACATAATAAACGAAGACATCAAAAAACTGTTATTTTAGCATAAGTTCAATCACGGGGACAATCACGCGGGGCTTGAGCGGCGGGACGCTGACGACGAGGTCGTCACCCTTTTCTTGAAAGAGCAATTCTGAATTATCATGCAAAAATTGCGCATAATCCACCTTGCCCGCAAGCCCCGGCAGGCAAAGATCGCGGAAGGGATAGGCATAAATATGCACATAAAGCCTGCCGCCGTTTTGGGTGTAGCGCACGTCTGTGGGCGCGGCGAATTCAGCCTGCGTGCAGCCATAGACGCTCTTGCCGTTGTAATGCATCCAGTCGCCGATGGCCTGAAGTGCGTTGACCGCGCGATAATCAAAATAGCCGCGCGCGGTCGGCCCCACATTGAGCAGCAGGTTGCCGCCGCAGGAGACGGTGTTGACGAGCATGCGCACGAGCATTTCGGGGGATTTCCAGCTGGTTTCGTCCCTGTGGTAGCCCCATGAGCCGGAGAAGGTCTGGCAGGCCTCCCACACAACAAGGTTGCCCTCGTCGTCGCGCTGCCACTCTGTGGGCTGCCACTGCTCGGGAGTCCAGAGATCCTGCTCGATTTCGGTGCGGTTGTCAATGATGATGCCGGGATTGATGGCGCGGGCCGTTGCGATCAGCTCCTCGGCCTCCCAATCGTCCCTGCCCTTGCCCTTGAAGCCGTTATAGTTGTTGTCCGCATATGAAAAATCAAACCACAGAATATCAATTTTGCCGTAGTTTGTGAGCAGCTCTGTGACCTGGTCGCGCATGTATTTCGCATAGCGCTTCATGTCGCGCCCCTCGTTGAGCTCACGGGCGTTTTCGTCGTCACGCCGGGGGTGCAGGCCGTCCACGGGGAAATCCGGGTGGTGCCAGTCGATCAAAGAGTAATAGAAACCCACGCGCAGCCCCTCGGCACGGAACGCCTCGACATATTCCCTCACAAGGTCGCGCCCTGCGGGGGTGTTTGTGCATTTGTAGTCGGTGTATTGCGAGTCAAACAGGCAAAAGCCCTCGTGGTGCTTGGAGGTCAAGACGGCATATTTCATGCCCGCGTTTTTTGCTTCGCGCGCCCAGGCCTTGGGGTCATAGAGATCGGGGTCGAAGTATTTGAAATATTTGTCATATTTCTCTTCTTTAATGCGCTCGATGTTTTTGATCCATTCATGCCTTGCGGGCAGGGCATACAGCCCCCAGTGAATAAACATGCCGAAACGGTCGTTGGTGAACCACGCGGTGTCGCCCGGGGTTTTTCTGACTTCCCAATTTGCTGCCATTCTGAATTCCTCCGATAATATTAATGTCTGCCTTCCCATGCAGCGCGGGGCATATGCCGTGTTCAATGTAACATATTTTATTTGCGGTGTAAGTTTGAAAAACAAATTTTTCAAACAAGGAGTTTTTTCCTTTCGTGCCATAAAGGGCGGCACGAATTTTCTTGCGAAAACCGAACAAAACATCCCGGCTCGCAGGATTAATATAAGTTGTTTTTCAATTTGCTGTAGGGTACGTTGAGGGGATGCTTTTAAAAAAGGGCAAGGGCCTCTTTGAAAATTTTGTCGCTGATTTCTTCAATCGGCGCGTCTGCGTCAATCACCACAATGTTTTGGGTGCTTTTGAGCCGCTCCAGCACGCGGTGAAAGGCTTCGCGGATTTGTGTTAAGTCCGCCAGGTTTTCAAACACATCAAGCGCCGCGCAGTCACGGGTGCTGCAAATGCGCTCCATACATTTTTCGGGGTCCATATCCAAAAATACGCAAAGATCCGGCGTGCGGATATAGGGGCAGTCGAGATTTTGGCGCATGACCCAGTCAAAGTCCGTGTCTTTGCCTTGATATGCCATTGAGGAATAATAATAACGGGCTGATATTACACAAACCCCCTCTGCAAGCACCGTTTGTAAGCCGTTTTCGGGGTTTGTGTTGTGGTCGATCCTGTCAGCCAGAAACAATGCGGCAAGCGCGGCGGGAGAGAATGCCTCTTTGCCTGAAATGGCGCGGCGGATCAGCTTACCGATCTCGCCCCCGGTGGGCTCCGCGCTCAGCACCGAGGCCCTGCCCGTGTTATTCAAACGCTCGTGTAACAGGGCCGCTTGGGTAGATTTTCCTGTGCCGTCAAGCCCCTCTATCACAATCAGTTTTCCGTTCATGCCGCTGTACCGTCCTCCGTTTGTTATTTCGGTTCATATAAAACATTTGAAAGCTCCGCCAGCTGTGAAAGGGTCAGGCGCTCGGCGCGGATGCTCTCATCAAGCCCCATTGCCGCAAACGCGGCGGCAATGCGCGGTTTTTCAATGCCCGTGCCTGCCGAAATGCCGTTTTGCGCGGTTTTTCGCCGCTGGGCAAAGGCCGCTTTCACAAGCTGAAAGAAAAATTCCTCGTTTTGCAGCGAAACGGGCGGCTGTTCCCGCACCGTCAGTCGAATGACCTCGCTGTCAACGCTGGGCGAGGGCAAAAACGAGGTGCGGGGCACAAAAAACAATCGCTCAGCCTCGGCAAAATAAGAGACGGCGACGCTCACGGCCCCGGCTTCACGGCTGCCAACCGCGGCGCACAGCCGCGCCGCCGCCTCGCTCTGCACCATTAAGGTGAGGGAGTGCACCGCCGCGCGGCCCTCAAGAAATTTCATGATAATGGGCGAGGTGATATAATAAGGCAGGTTCGCGCACACATAAACCGGCATGCCCGCAAAATGCCCGGCGATCACGGCGTCTATATCCGCGTCCATGATGTCTTTGTGAAGGATGGTCACATTGTCAAAATCCGCGAGAGTTTCGCGCAAAATGGGCGACAGGCGACTGTCCAGCTCAAACGAAACCACTTTTTTGGCCCGCTTGGCAAGCTCGGCCGTCAAGACGCCGATGCCCGCGCCGATTTCAATGACTCCCGCGCCCGCATGGATCCCAGACTCTTTGGCGATGCCGGGGCACACAGCGGGGTCAATCAAAAAATTCTGCCCCAGCCCCTTTGAGAAAGAGAAGCCGTGACGTTTGAGGATGGATTTGATTGTCTGGACGTCTGAAAGCTGATACAAAAAACTCCTCCGTTGCGTGATTATTCCCGAATCTGCCGGATGTCCCTGCCGAAAAAGCGCAGGTGGCGGTATTCGCCCAGAATGCGCGAGGTCACACGCGTGGTATATTTTGCCTCAAGCTCCGGCAGTGAGAGGTTTGAGCTGATGATGGTGGGGTGGCTGTTCAACAGGCGGGAATTGATAATGTTATAGATGACCGAAACCGTGAACTGGGTGCAAAATTCGGCGCCGAGGTCGTCAAGAATCAGTAGGTCGCAGTGGATCAACTTGCTTTCGGTGGAGTCACCGTCAGCGGCGCGGCGGCCGAAGTGCTCGTCTTCAATCCTTGCAATCAGGTTTTGGGTTGAGCCGTAGACCACGCTGTAGCCCGCTTCGATCACCTCGCCCGCAATGCTCAGCGAGAGGTGGGTCTTGCCCAGCCCCGTTTCGCCGAACAGGTAAAGGCTCGGGCTGCCGGGAGAAAAGTCGGAGGCATAGGCCTGGCAAAACTCCAGCACCTCCTGCATTCTGCGGCGGGCTGAAATGCCCGTTCTTTCATCGGGCTTGTCGGGGTAATAGGCGAGTGAAAAATCCTCAAACCCCGAAATTTTCAGCGGCGAGTCGGCACAGAGCGCGTCATAGGCGAGCTGCTTCATGAGCTTGCGAAAGCAGTCGCAAAGCTTGCCGTCGGCAATGCCCGTGTCGCGGCAGACGGCGCAGGTATAGCGCGGCTCAAGATAGTCGCTCCCGTGGCCGGCCACTTTGAGCAGCCGTGCAATTTCTGCCTGAAGCTCAAGGTTTTGTTTGCGCAGGCCTTTTATATATTTTGCGACCTCGTCGGGGTCTTTGATGTCAAGCGCCTTGATGACGGCCTGGCCCGTGAGGGCAAGCTCGCGCTCGAGCATCAGGTATTCGGGGCATTCCCGAACGACCTGCGCACGGCGGGATTCAAGGGCCGTGTCCGCCGCGAGGCGTTTTTGCTGGAGAATGTCTTTGGCTTTTTGGAAAACCTGCTCGCCGTAACCCATTCTGATAACGATCCTTTCACGCAGGCGGAAGTTTTGATGAATCCGATATCTTGTGTTCGGACGCGCGCGGTGTTTTTGCGCGCAGGGACAAAACTTCACGATTAAAAGACACTGTCTTTCAATTGTTCCCACTTTTCTTTTTATATATCAATGGTTCATAGTTTGCCTTGCGCTCCGCTTCGTCAAGGTCATAGGAGGTTTCCTGCGGCTTCGCGGCGGCTTTTTTTGCGCCTTTGGCCGCGGCCTTTTTCGGCTCGGGCTTGGCGGTGGCGGCTGCGCGCTCCTCGCGAAACGCCTCAACCTCGGCGGGGGTTTTCAGCCCCAGCGTGTGCCAGTTTTGCAGGATTTTGTTGATATAGTTAAAGCTCAGGCCGCCTGTTTTTTCGGCCATTTCTTCATATGCCGCATAAATCATGTCAACCGAAAAGCCCCAGTCGCCCACCCAGACAGAAAGGTAGCTCTGCTGCTTTGTTGTGGGCAGGGGGGTCGCGATGCCCGCGAGAACCTTGAGCCTGTTCCATGCGGCGTTTGCCGTTTCAAGCCGCGAGAGCTGCTCTGTGGCCTTTTCAAAGGTGTCTATTTCGCGCTCGGCCCAGTCTTTGCCGAGCTTTAAGATATAGTTCATCGCGTTTTGCTTGTTGTGGGAGCGCGCGTATTCGCACAGCATCAAAATCACAGGCGCGGGCAGGCCGTAATGGTCATGCAGCATCAATAGTGCGCTTTGCGCGTCAAAGCCGATGGTGCGCCCGAGGATGTTCTGCGCCTCTAAAAACAGGCTGCGCACCTCTGCGCATTCGCCCATTCTTGCGGCGACCTGCCGCATGGTGGGCTTGATGAGCGGGATCTCGGGCAGGCTTTCACGTTTTTTTTCTTCTGCCGGTTCGGGCGCTTCTTCTTTTGTGCCGGGCGGGGGAGTCACCGCCTGAGGTAGAAGCGCTTCGCCCTGTTTGATCAGCAGGCCGCAGTCCACCCAATATTGCAGCGCGTCAAATACATCCGCCTTTGGCAGGCCGATAAAATTCACCAGCTCGTCAATCTCTGCGCAGGCGGCGGCATGACGGTAAAACCAAAGCAAAACCTTCAGCTGCACAGAGCCTGCAAGGCGCAGATGCTTGTCTACCACCTCGGCGGGCATCACAAAAACAGAACCGAACGACGCGGGATTCACCTGATACATCCAAATTTCCTTCTTCAAAATGATTTGACGACAAAATGCCGACTGTACGGGGTTGCCGAATAGTTGTTCCGGTTGCCTTGAAAGCTATTATAACAAAAGATGAACCCAATGAAAAGAGCAAAATACATTTATAGTCAACCAACTTCAAAATTGGCCCGTCTTTGCGGTCCTTTTTCCGAGCCGCTGCGTTGTCCTCCTTGCGGCTCAAAAAAAATCCTCGCAAATCCTGAGCTGCTTTTGAAGTTGATCGACTATAGTTTATGAAAACGCTTTGAGCGGTGGGGCGGGGCAGTGCAGCGCAGTGCAAACAAAAAAGCATGACGTGCAATGCCGTACGTCATGTCTGTAGAAAAACAGCCTGAGCGGAAGGTGTTTCGGTCTTTCGTTCAGGCTGTTTCACGATGTTATGTAACTTGGCTGTCAGAAGGTGTGAAGCCTAATCCTCCCGCCCAAACGGGCCGGGCAGCTTGCGCGCCTTGTTTTTTTGCAGCTGTTTATTCTGTTTTGCTATTGACTTGTGCCACTGCTTCTTTTCACGCAGGGCGGCGGGCCTGTCACTGCTGTATTTTGCCTCTTTTTGCAGCCGAAGATAGCTCTGCCAGCGCTCGGCGGGCAGCTCGCCGAGCGCAATCGCGCCCCTGACCGCGCAGCCCGGCTCCGACTCATGGCGGCAGTCCGCAAAGCGGCATTTGCCCAAAAATTCAGAAACATCCGCAAACGCCTCGCCGAGGCCCGCGCTCACGTCCCACATGCCGAGCTCGCGCATGCCCGGGGTGTCGATCAGCAGCGCGCCGCTTTGCAGCCGCAGGAGCTGGCGGTGGGTGGTTGTGTGCCTGCCGCGGCTGTCGTCCTCGCGAATAGTGTTGACGGCCATAATATCCTCGCCCGCCAGCGCATTCACAAGGCTGGATTTGCCCACGCCCGACGAACCGAGAAACACAATGGTTTTGCCCGGCTTGAGATATTCGACCAGCGCATCAAGCCCCAGCTTTGAAACAACGCTTACCGCAACGACCTCCATGCCCCGGGCAATTTTTGCCGCGGCGCGGGTCTGCTCATGAAAATCCTCGACCAAATCGGCCTTTGTCATCACCGCAACGGGCACGGCGCCGCTTTGCCACGCCTGGGTGGCATATCGCTCCAGCCGCTTTGTGTTAAAATCGTGGTTCAGGGATTGCATAATAAAAACATAGTCAAAATTGGCCGCGACTGCCTGCTCGCCGCGCCCGGGCGTTGGATCGCGGCGCGAAAAAAGGGTTTTGCGTTCGAGGGTTTTTACAATCAGGCTGTCGCCACCCGGGTTGTGCTGGATCAGCACAAAGTCGCCCGTTGTGGGAAACGCCTCCGCGCAGTCATTGTAATAAACGGCGCTTTTCAGCCGCGCGTGGGTAAAGCCGTGCCCGCAGACGATTTCATAGCGCTCCTTGTGCACGGCTGTGACCCTTGCGGGCATGCCAAGCGTGTTTTGCAGCTGTATTTCAAAAAAACGGTTCCATCCGTATTCGGTTAAGTTCATGATCATATTCCTCCAAAAAAATGTTGAGTGAGAGCATCACAAAGCGCATAATACACACGCTCCTTTCTGATTTATGGTACTGAAAAAAGGCATAAAAATACCGCGGCAAGCAGCCTTTCAGTGGCTACAAACTGCGGTTGTAGTATTCACAAAGGTTACTTGAAACCATTCCAAAGAATGGCGCGGCATCAAGGCGTTTGGGCACAAAAAACCCTGTAACGCAGACGCCCTTATTCAGTTTAAGAGACAATCACCATCAATACAGTCATTATCATCCATCTCCTTTCAACACAGGAATTGCGGCCTGTTGCAAGCCATATATACAATAACACAAAATAGCGGATTTGTATAGCTTTTTTAACTTTTTATTTGCCTGAGACCGTGATGCCGTCAAAGGCCGCCCATGGCAGGGCGTTTGAACCGTCGCACACGACCTCGCTTGAAATTGCCACAACATGCTTGAGCATGGCCGCGAGGTTGCCGCTGATCATCGTTTCGGTCACGGGCTTTGTGATGCGCCCGTTTTCAATCAAAAAGCTGTTTTTCGCAACGCCCGAAAAATCGCCGTTCACAGCGGGCGAGCCGCCCGAAAAACGATAGACCAAAATCCCCCGGTCAATGCCTTTGATAATGTCCGCAAGTGATTTGTTGCCGGGCTTGACTGCCATGCAGGAGCTTGTGTTTTTCGCGCGCTGCAGGCCTGTTTTGCGCGCGGCATATTCCGAAAGGCTGAACGAATTGAGAATCCCGTCGCGGATCACATCATAATTCTCGCTGATATAGCCGTCGCCGGTGTAGCGCTCGCTGCCAACCATACGAGGGTCAAGCGGCACATAAGAAACGGTCAGATCCTCGGAAGCGACCTTTGTGCCCAACGAATACCGCCAGGGGCTGGTGCCGTCAATCATGGTCATGTCGCTCACAAAATTGTCAAAGGCCATGGAGATAAAGTCCTCAAGGCACAGCGGCGCAAACACCGCCTTACCGCAGAATTTGCCCTCAAAGGAGGCGCTCTCAAGCTGCTCCTCACTGCGTTTGTATAAATCCCGCTGCATGCCAAGGTCAAGGATTTTTGAGTCAAGATCATCAAACGAAACGTCGCAATAGTTAAACGAGGTGGACTTTTCGCCGTCGTGCGCCGAGAACATGGTGTTGAGCGCATAGTTGCCGTGGCGGTAGCTGTATTCCGCCCCGTTGGTGTTCGCGAAAAAGGTTTCAACCGAAGAATAGTCCGTCACGACCTGCTCAAGAATGATTTTGGGATATTCACGCTTGACATCCTCAAGATATTCCTGCAGGCGGTCAAAAAACCGATCCCTGTCAGGCGTGAGAGCACCGGCCTCAAAGCCGCGGTTTTCGGTGAACTCTGAAATGCACACGGCGTCGTCCTCAACCGAAGCCTCCGCAGATTCCACGCACTGCCGCGCGGCGTTCAAAATAGCGTCCTCCAAAAAACTGTTGATACTGATAACGCCCTTTTTCTTGTCTTTGATCGCTTTCATGGTGATTTTATTGTCAAACAGCGAACGCATCAGGCTGAATTCGCCGCTGTCCACATTCAATTCATCCGCAACGCCGGTTGAAATCACACATTGGGCATCCTCTGCCCCGGCATTTTTCAGCGCGTCCAAAACAAATAACGCGATTTCACGATTCGTCTTCATACTATATCAGCCCCCTTTCTTCTATCTTCCGCCCACAGACATCTTGCATTTGATCGCCGGGCCGCCCATCGAAACAGGCATCAATTGTTTTTTGCCGCAATAGCCCGATGTGTCCCAATGCATGTCGTCTGAGAGCATGTCAACGGTTTTCAGCATTTCGAAGGCAACGCCCGCAATCGTGGTGTCGCGGATCGCCGCGCCGATCTTGCCGTTTTTGATTTCATAGCCGAACGTGATGCCGAACATAAACTCACCCGTCGTGTCCGCCTGGCCGTTGCCCGTTTTGAGGAAATAATAGCCGTGGTCAATTGCCGAAATCATTTCTTCAAGCTTGTTTTTGCCGGGCAGAATCGCGGTGTTGCGCATGCGGATCAGCGGCTCGTCTGAAAACTCGTGGGCGCGCGCGTTGCCCTTTGGCTCCATGCCGAAATGCACGGCGGTTTCACGGTTGTTCATATAACCTGTCAAAATGCCGTCTTTGATAAGCACCTCGTCCTTGCAGACGGTGCCCTCTTCGTCCACATAAAGTGGCAGGGGCGCTTTTTCACCCAGAGCCGTGTGCGCGAAGTCGATCATCGTGATCAGCTCGCTGGCCACGGGTTTGCCCAGGTTGCGGCCGGCGACCGAGCCGCCCAGCACAAGGTCCGCCTCAACCGTGTGCCCCACGGCCTCATGCGCCAGCATGCCCGCGAGCGACGCGTCAAGAATGCAGTCGCATACGCCCGCCTCGGGAAACACGCCCTGGCGTTTTTGCATGAGCTGCTCATACAGGCGGTCGATTTTGTCGTAAAACACGCTTGGGTCGGCATAATAATCGGTGAAATAACCGGCGCCGCCGCCCAAAACCTCAAACAGCTCGAGCGTTTCGCCGTCCGCCGTGTCGGTTGAAAGAAACACATAGATATAAGCGCGGGGCATGATGGAATGGGCAAAACCGCCCTCGCTTGTTTTCAGCAGCTTTTCCATACTGTCTGAGCGGCAGACGACCGAACGGCTGGCAAGAGCGGGATATTTTTGCGCAATATAAGCGTCCACCTGCCGCGCCGCGTCAATATAAATTTTTTGCGGCACATCCACAAAATCGCGCTCGACCTGATAATTTGCGAGCGCGAGGCTCGGCAGGGGCGGCTTGCCCTTGCCCGCGCGGCTGTCTAAAAACAGGGCGTTGTCCTGCGCGGATTTGATGACTTTTTTGACGGCTTCTTCATCATAATCGGCGGTGGAAGAGAAGCCCCAAACGCCGTTTTTATATGCACGCGCAGAAACGCCGCCGCTTTCGCTGCGCACATTAGAAACCAGATTCCCCGAAACAATGCTCACCGCGCGGCGCGTGTTTGTTTGCGCGCGCACCTCCGCGTGTCCGGGCACAGCCCGAATATGGTCATGCAAAACATCATGTAACATATACTCACCTCAGAAATAAAGAAATTTTACAGGCACATTTAATAGTATCACCAAAACAAGGCAGAATCAACCAAATATTTTAAAGGATTTAAAAACGGGCATGAAACATTGTCCTTGCACAGGGCAAACTAAAAACAATAATAATTTTTATACTACTTTATCCTA
Organism: Oscillospiraceae bacterium; assembly: GCA_031270605.1. Taxonomy (GTDB): domain Bacteria; phylum Bacillota; class Clostridia; order Oscillospirales; family Acutalibacteraceae; genus JAISXG01. Next base: position 13,701 of record JAISXG010000074.1, read on the forward strand.
TACTATAGTAATTATCATTACTTTATGCTATAATCATGAAACGAGGTGGTGTTTGTGAAGCCGTTAAAGGTCAAGGTGAGCGTGACCTTGGATGAAGATATTGTTGACAAAATCAAGGCGCTTTCAGAGAACGACGACCGCTCTTTTTCGCAGTATGTCAACCATATCCTCAAAAAGCATATCGAAAAAGAACAGAAAAGCGAAGACAATTTGCATGTTTAACAAATACTGCAAGTTGCCTTCTTTTTTAAAAACCGTCCGAAAAACAGGGGCAAAAGCCTTGCCCGAATGGGCTTTCAGGCGTGGATGCCGGCTTGCTTTTCCAGAGATAATATGATGCCGCGGCGTTTATAAAAGAGGTGATGCGATGCGAAAAATGTTAATTGAAAAAACTAAAGAGGCCTTTGTTTCGGTTTTGCCGATCACGCTGATCGTGCTGCTGCTGAGCATTGTGCTGGCCCCGATGCCGATCAGCTATTTTATTTTGTTCATCTTCGGTTCGGTCATGATGATCGGGGGCATGGGATTTTTTTCGCTCGGCGCGGATATGTCCATGATGCCGCTGGGCGAGGGCATTGGCATCCAGCTCACCAAAACGCGCAAAATCGGATTGATTGTGCTTGTGAGTTTTTTTATGGGCTTCATTGTCACAATCGCCGAGCCTGATTTGCAGGTGCTTGCCGAGCAGGTGCCCGCTATCAGCGACCCCGTGCTGATTTATACGGTCTGTGTGGGCGTGGGGCTGTTTTTGATTCTTGCGATTTTGCGTATTCTGTTCAAAATCAGCTTCTCATTGCTGTTGTTTATCCTTTACGGGCTTGTGATTGTGCTGTCAATCTTTACCCCCACAAATTTTGTGGCCGTGGCCTTTGACGCGGGCGGCGTCACAACCGGGCCGATCACCGTGCCGTTTATCATGGCGATGGGTCTTGGGCTTGCGATGATCCGCGCCGACAAGGACAGCAAGGACGACAGCTTTGGCCTTGTGACCATTTGCAGCATCGGTCCCATTCTGGCCGTGATGCTGCTGGGCATTATTTATAATCCGCAGAACGCGGTTTATGCCCCGCCCGTCGTCCCCGACATTTTCACAACGCAGGATGTGGCTTTGGCTTTTTCAAAAGAACTGCCCGTATATTTTTTTGACACGCTGAAATCCCTTTCGCCTGTTTTGCTTGTTTTTGCGGGCTTTCAGCTGATCTCAAAGCGTTATAAAAAGCGCCAGATCCAAAAAATCAGCGTGGGCTTCCTTTATACGTTGATTGGCCTTGTGCTGTTTTTTACGGGCGTAAATGTGGGCTTTCTGCCGGTCGGCAACTTTCTTGGCGACGCCATCGGCCGCCGGGCGGATAATTGGATTTTGATTCCCATAGGCATGGCCGTCGGCCTTGTGATTTTGTTTGCGGAGCCTGCGGTGCATGTGCTCAACAAGCAGGTTGAGGAGGTTTCGGGCGGGGCGATCACAAGCAGGTCCATGATGATCTTTCTTTCAGTCGGCACCATGGTCGCCGTCGCCATTGCGATGATTCGTGTGCTGACAGGCCTTTCTATTTATTGGTTTCTGGTTCCCGGCTATGTTTTTTCGCTGGTTCTCACAAAATTCACCCCCAAAATTTTCACGGGTATCGCCTTTGACTCAGGCGGCATCGCCAGCGGCACAATGACCTCCACCTTTATCCTGCCCATTGCAATCGGTGTGAGCAACGCCGTGGGCACCGATATTATGACAGACGCGTTCGGTGTGGTGGCCATGGTGGCCATGGCGCCGCTCATCACCATACAGCTCATGGGTATTCTGTATAAGAAACGTATGGCCCGTGTTGAAGAAATTGACGATAAAGAAACAGAAATCCTTGCCGCAGAAGAAGACAGTGACGATATTATCGTTTATGAGGAGGACGAAACAAATGCATAACGAAACCCAGGCGCCGCTTGTGCATTTTAAACTATTGGCAATCATTGCAGACAGAGATAAAATCGGCAAACTGAGCGAGATTTTACTTGATATGCATGTGAAGCTCTATTATACCTGCCATGTGCGCGGCAGCGCGAATTCAGACATTTTAGACATGTTCGGCCTGGCCGACTCTGAAAAGTCTCTTGCGCTGTGCCTTGAGCAGGAGGGCAAAATTCCGGCGGTGATGAGCACCGTCAGCCAGCAGCTGCAGCTGCACAGGCACGGCAACGGCATTGCGTTTTCTCTTTCACTGACGGGCATCTGCAGGCCCATTGCGACTGCGCTTGAGTCAGACGGGTGGGAGCTGCAGGATGTCAAAGAGCTGTGCGATGTTCCGAGCAGGGATAAAGCGCAGGAGTCAATGAAGCACGACCTCATTCTGGCGGTGGTCAATCAGGGCTTCAGCGAAGAGCTCATGGATATCGCCCGCCCGGCGGGAGCCCGGGGCGGCACCGTCATAAACGCCAGAAGGGTTGCGGGTGACGCGGTGAAGTTCTTTGGCATTTCGGTGCAGGAGGAACGGGAGATCGTCGCCATCATAACGCAGCGCGCAACAAAAAAAAGCATTATGCAGGCAATCATTCGATCCTTCGGCATGCAGTCGGCGGCGCGGGGTGTGGTGTTTTCTTTGCCGGTGGACGATATTGCGGGGTTACATTAGCCTATCGATATTTAACGTTTTTAAAGGTGGAGCTTAACATGGAAAATAAAGAAAAAGCAGCAGTCGAGCATGTTTGCTATGACTTGATTTTGGCCGTGGTGAACCAGGGCTTCAGCGAAGAAATTGTGAGGGCCGCACAGCCTAAAGGGGCAAAGGGCGGCACGGTGCTGCATGTGCGCAGGGTCGCGAATGAGGACTTTGTGAAGTTCTTTGGCATCTCAGTGCAGGAGGACCGTGAGATCGTCGCCCTATTGGCGGACCGGGCAGAAAAAAAGGCCGTTATGCAAACGATCCTCTCCTCCTTTGGCGTGAAAACAGAGGCGCGCGGGCTTGTGTTCTCGCTGCCGGTGGACGACATCGACAGCGCGGTGTTAAGCGGCCGCTGAGAAAGGCGTGTGTATAAAAAGACCGCATGCGAGCACACAAAACACGAGTGCCAAAACGGCGTCAATCCGCATTGGGAAAGAAAACCATGCAGGGGACGCCGCGTTTTTTGCAGTTGTTGATCACAAACTTTGTGCCGCGTGACCGGCCGTCCCAAAACGCGAGCACAAGGTCGGCGTGTTCAATGATGGTGATGTTGCGCCGCAGGGGCGCTCTGCGGCCGAAAAGCGCGTAATTCGGCAAAAATTCCGTCAGAGGGATGTTGTTTTGCTTTGCGTAGTCGCGCGCGCAGGCGTCGATACCCCGCGCGCCGCCGCTGATGATTTCGGCGGTTTCCTCCGGTAAATACGGCGCAAGGGTGTTGATGGCAAGCCCCCTTGAACCAATGACCGCAACTTTCATATTGTGCCCCCTGTAAATATATTTTAGATATATTTTAGAGCGATTTTTAACACAATAAAATAAAACAGCTATAAAATAAGGTTAAAATATATGCAAGCAGGGTGTGTTTTATGGCTATAAAGAATGTATCTGTTCGTATTGAGCAAAACATGCTCGATAAACTGCATGTTGTCGCCGATTATGAAGGGCGCTCCGCGAACAGCCAAATCAATATTCTGATTCGTGAGTGTGTTGAGCAGTATGAAGCCAAGTACGGCGAAATCAAAATCGACTTAAGATAACAAATACGGATTTCCTCTGCGGCGTGCATATATTCTTTTTCAGCTCTTCACACAATCCTTTTCTTCTGTGATTATGTTTAATATTGACCATATCTTTTTATGTGCATTATAAGCTATAATAAAGAAAAGGTATCAAGATTAAAATATATACAAACAGGATGTGTGTTATGGCTATAAAGAATTTATCTGCCCGTATTGAGCAAAACATGCTTCACAAGCTTTTCGTCGTTGCGGATTATGACGGCCGCTCCGCGAACAGCCAAATCAATATTCTGATTTGTGAGTGTGTCGAACAATATGAAGTCAAACACGGCGAAATTCAAATCGGCGCAAAATAATAAAAGCCGTCTGCTCCCGCAGGGGCAGAGGGCACACCTTGCTTAATTTACGCAAAGAGGGCCCGGAGTGCTGCTCCGGGCTCTCTTTTATTGAATTTTCTCAAAATCTGTCTTTATAAGCCACAAAAGGCTTTCCGGTTTATGAAAAGTGATTCTGCCCTGATTTTTTCTGTTTGTTTTCAATCCACTCGCGCATCTCCTGCGCGTGGTGCGCCTCACTCTCCGCATAGCTTTTAAAAAACCTGCGCAGGTCGTCGCCCTCCACAATGTCCGAATAATCCATAAACTCGCGGATTCTCGCCTGTGTGTCGAGCAGTGACTTTTTGACATAATCGGTTGTTGAAAATTCCATTTTGCCACCTCGTTTTATAGTATGATTTTAACATGCCTGCTTTTTTGGCGGATATGCATGGAAAATAATAATTTGTAAAAGAAGGCAGATTTGGCATATAATAATGAAAAACCAATATCCGCAAAGTTTCAATTTTATATAAAGGAGGGCTGCGTGATGAAACAGGCAAACAAACTCGTCAGCGAAACCTCGCCCTATCTCCTGCAGCATGCCTACAACCCCGTGAGCTGGTTCCCGTGGGGTGAAGAGGCCTTTCAAAAAGCAAAGCAGGAAAACAAGCCGGTGTTCCTTTCCGTCGGCTACAGCACCTGCCACTGGTGCCATGTGATGGCACATGAATCGTTCGAAGACGACGAGGTCGCGGCCTATTTGAACCAATACTATGTGTCCGTTAAAGTGGACAAAGAGGAACGCCCCGACATCGACGCGGTTTATATGGAGGTCTGCCAGGCGCTCACGGGCAGCGGCGGCTGGCCGCTCACCATCATCATGACACCCGACCAAAAGCCGTTTTTTGCCGGCACCTATTTCCCCAAGCACGCCCGCTACGGCCAGCAGGGGCTGCTGGGGTTGCTTAAAACCATCCGTCAAAAGTGGGAGTTCGAGCACGGCGAATTGCATGAAATCAGTGAATCCGTTACAAGCCAGATGCGGGCGTTTATGCAAAGCGTCTCAGGCGGCAGCGTGAATGAAAACGCGGCAGGCCGGGCCGAGCGGTCGTTTGCGCAGACCTATGACAGCCAGTTCGGCGGTTTTGGCCGCGCGCCGAAATTCCCCCAGCCGCACAATTTGTTGTTTCTTCTGCGCTGCCATCATCTGAGGATCGGCGAACAGCCGCTCGAGATGGTGGAAAACACGCTGCAAAGCATGATTCGCGGCGGGATTTTTGACCACGTGGGCTACGGCTTTTCGCGCTATTCCACAGACCGCGCGTGGCTCGCCCCCCATTTTGAAAAAATGCTTTATGACAACGCGCTGCTTGTGATGACGCTTGCGGAATGCTGGCAGGTCACGCGCAAGGAAGCCTATCGCTATGCCGCGGAAAAAACGCTCTCTTATATCAAAAACGAAATGACCGACCCCGAGGGCGCGTTTTATTCCGCCGAAGACGCGGACAGCGAGGGCGAAGAGGGCAAATTTTACACCTTCACCCGTGAAGAAATCCTTGCATTTTTGGGACAGGAGAACGGCAGCTATTTCTGCGACGCCTATGACATTACTGAAAAAGGCAACTTTGAGGGCAAAAACATCCCCAACCTCATCGGCAGCGCGATCAACTTTTTGATGGAGCCAAACCTTGAAACCATGCGAAAAGAGCTTGCGGCCTACCGCAAAACGCGATATGCCCTGCATAAGGACGATAAAATTCTGACCGCGTGGAACGCGCTGATGATCGCGGCCTATGCAAAGGCGTATCTCGTGTTCGGCAAAGAGGACTATTTGCATACCGCGCAAAAGGCCTTTCGTTTTATTGAGGAAAAAATGCAGAAGGAGGACGGCACACTTTTTATCAGCCACCGCAACGGCGTTTCAAAAGGTGAGGGGCTGCTCAACGACTACGCCTTTTTTGCCTGGGCCTCGCTCGCTCTCTATGACGCGACGCTTGACGCGCGCTATCTTGTGAAAACCTGCGAGCTCATGCAGCGGATTCTAAAGGATTTTGCGGATGAAAACGGCGGATTTTTCCTCAGCCCCGCCCACGGCGAAGAATTGCTGCTGCGCACCAAAGAACAATATGACGGCGCGGTGCCGTCGGGCAATTCGGCCGTGCTCTTTTGCCTTGCGCGGTTGTGGCACCTGACGGGCGACGCGCCTTGGCGCGAGGCGCTTGACAAGCAGCTTTCTTTTTATGCCGAGCTGCTCAACAAACACCCCGCCGCCTGCGGCTTCGCCCTGTGCGGCCTGCTGCAGGACGCTTCTCCCTCCGAACGCCTTGTCTGTGTGGGAGAGGCGGCCGAGAACAAAGAAAAAATTGCGCACGAAATCCTCGGCAACGCCTTTCGCCCCTTTGCCTGCGCGCTTGCGCTCGGCGGGGAGGACGCCGCGTTTCTTGCGAATGCTGTTCCAACAGCGAAAGATTATACCGCGGGTGAGAGCGGATTTTATCTGTGCCGCGGAAATCACTGCCTGCCCCCTGTTTCCACACTGAAAAAGGTGCGGGAGATCCTCGACGGGGAGCTTGCGCTTGTATAACACATGAAAACATGCTACACTGGACACGAAACAGGGTAACTGCACAAAGCAGTCGCCCTGCGTACCGCCTGCGCAACATGTTGATTCGATGAGGTGAATGTTTTATGGGCACATTCGGGTTTTCTTATGTGGGGCTTGTGTTTCTTTTGATGCTGATTGTGCCGAACCTGATCTGGACGCGGCGCCTGTCCGCAGGCTACACCCCGCAGGGCGAAAACAAGGTTTTGGGAATTTTTGAACGCGTCGGCCAAGTGCTTGTGAGCGTTACGGCATTGTTTTTTTCAGATTTCAACCTGCACGCGTGGTCGCCCTGGTCGCTTTGGCTGGTTGCGGCCGCAGCGCTGATGATTTTATATGAATGCTGGTGGGTGCGCTATTTCAAAAGCCAAAAAACGCTCGCTGATTTTTACAGCAGCTTTTGCGGCGTTCCCGTGGCGGGCGCGACGCTGCCCGTGGCGGCGTTCTTTTTACTCGGAATTTATGGCAAAGTTTTCTGGCTCATGCTCGCCACGGTGATTTTGGGCATTGGGCACATCGGGATTCACTTGCAGCACCGCAAAGAGTTTATATGAATAAAAAAATAACCACTGGGTTCCTCTTAAAAGGGAGCACGGTGGTTTTTTGATAATCTCAGGGGGTGATTTCTGTTGCGTCAGAAGTGTTTTTGCACGCTCCTGTGCTTTCCCGGATTCAGTCTATGAACGATACTCCTTTTGTTCGGTCATGAAAATCACAGTCTATATCCATTTTTTTAACCCTATAAATATAGACATTGTCTGTTGTTTCACTTTTTAAGTCCACATTGCCAACGAATTGTTTTGGAAGCTTTATAAAGGTTCTGTTTTTCATCTGGCTGTAGCTATAGGATATGTTCAGCAATTCATGCCTGAAGGTAACAACATAGGTATATCGATTATAATCAAGCCGCAAATCATCGCGGTTGACTCCTAAGTCGTCCAGAATTTCATCCGGGAAAAAGCCATTATAGGATGGGTGTCTTAAGGTATGCCATATACAGCCAATACTCCTTATAGTGTCAATATCTGCCTCATATGATGCTACCGTCTCAAATTTAATCTCTTTAAAGGAAGTATCTTTATAACGCATCAGAATTACCGTTGCTACACATATAAAAAGCAATGCTGCGCCAATAAACAAAATAATCAGTTTTTTTAATTTCATTTGAATCATCATTCTCAAGTGCTCATTTATTTTGATGTATCAGGCTTAAAAAAATTAAATAAGGGTTTTACGTTATGAGAAGCAGGATTACGATCCCCGATCAACAATCACCCAGTCCGATTGGTCATCCATTTTTGCCAGATAAAAATACCAGCCCATATAAGATTTACCTGGTGAAAAACCATCAGTATCCCTCCATTTGCTTTTGAATTCTATTTCAAACTTAACTTTAACGGCAGTATATTGACTGTATCCGGGAGCAACAGACCAAGGATTATATGTGTCATCCTTGTCCTCGACACATTCGAGCAATTTGACATATTTCATATTTGACGAACCGCCACCGCTTCTTCTCCCTTCCATCCGAACAACGCTATCCATTCCCTTAGCATTTTTTTCATTCCATTGCGCAAAATAAAATTGAACGGTTTCAACAGGCGACATATTTGTCGGGGGGATAAACGGCTCTTGGGTGCACCCGAAAAAGATTGACAGCATAACACAGAAAAGAAGCATGATAGAGATTCGCCTTTTTGAAACACTGGTCATAATACCGCCCTCTCGATTCTGTGAACAATATAATTTTTTTACATCAGAAATTTTCGCATCGGATTGCATAACAAAAATTGCCAATTCTTAGTATGTTTATAATAATATACCTTTGCTGACAAATCAAGACCCAAAGCGGAAGGCTGCCCGCTCTGGGCCTTGCGTTATTGTTTTGCTTATTGGCTGTCGCTCTGCCGGATCTGCGCACGGCGGATTTTGCCGTTGACGGTTTTCGGGAGCGCGTCCACAAAATCAATAATGCGGGGGTATTTATAGGGCGCCGTCTCTTTTTTCACATACTCCTGCAGTTCTTTTTTCAGCTCTTCCAAGGGCCGGTAGTCTTTTGTGAGCACGATCGTGGCTTTCACGATATTTCCCCTCGTGGGATCCGGCACGCCCGTCACGGCGCTTTCGAGCACCGCGGGGTGCGTCGCGAGCACGCTCTCAATCTCAAACGGCCCGATGCGGTAACCGGAGGCTTTGATCACATCGTCCGTGCGGCCGACATACCAAAAATAGCCGTCCTCATCCTTCCACGCGGTGTCGCCCGTGTGATAGACGCCGTCGCTCCACACCTCTTTGGTCCTGTGCGGTTCGGCGTAATATTCAGAAAACAGGCCGAGCGGAATGCTCTTGTCTGTGCGAATGACGATCTCGCCCGTCTGGCCCGTGACAACGCTGCCGCCATCCTCGTCAATGATGTCAATGTCATAATGCGGCACCGGTTTGCCCATGGAGCCGGGCTTCGGGGTGGTTCCGAACAGGTTTGCGATCGTGACGGTGGTTTCGGTTTGACCGAAGCCCTCCATTAGCGCGATGCCCGTCAATTCCTTCCACTTATTGAACACCTCGGGCTGCAGGGCCTCGCCCGCGATGGTGCAATATTCAAGGTGCGAGAGGTCATATTTTTGAATATCCTCCAGCAAAAACAGGCGGAACATCGTCGGCGGGCAGCAAAGAGAAGTGATTTTGTATTTATCCAGCTTTTCAAGAATGTCCGCGCCGCTGAATTTGTCAAAGTCATATGTAAAAATACAGGCTTCCATGAGCATCTGGCCGTAAAGCTTGCCCCAAACCGCCTTGCCCCAGCCGGTGTCCGCAATCGTGAAATGCAGGCTGTGCCCGCTCACCTTGTGCCAGTATTTTGCCGTGGTCAGGTGCGCGAGCGCATAGGTGTGGGGATGCAGCGCCATTTTCGGATTGCCTGTGGTGCCGGATGAGAAATAGAGGATCATGGGGTCGTCTTTATGCGTTTCGATGCGGGGAAAGCCCTCGGGCGCGGCTTCCACATCTGCGGCAAAATCGTCCCACCCATCGCGGCTGCCGTTGACCATCATGCGGCCAAGCACCGTGGGGCACTCGCCCAGCGCTTCGTCAATGCTGGCGGCGGTGTCGCCCGCGCCGGTGCAGATGATGTATTTCACCCCGGCGGCGTTGCAGCGGTAGACCACGTCATGGGGCTTCAACATAAATGTTGCGGGGATAATGATCGCACCGATTTTGTGCAGCGCGAGAATCGTCTGCCAGAACTGCCAGTGGCGCTTGAGCACCACCATGACCATGTCGCCCTTCTGCACGCCCTTTTTGAGCAGCATGTTGGCGGTTTTGTCGCTCAGGCGCTTGAGGTCGCCGTAGGTGAAGGTGTGTTCCTCCCCCTCGGGGTTGCACCAGATCATGGCCTTTTTGTCCGGCTCATGCGCCGCGATTTCGTCAACGACATCATAGGCGAAGTTAAAGTTCTCAGGGCAGACGAACTCGTAGCTTTTGATTGTGCCGTCTGCGTTGTATTCTTCTTTTATATAACGAAGATTCAAATTCAGCATGTTCTTTCATTCCTTTTATCGGGATTTTTATGGGTTGCGGATTATTTTAAGATAATGGCAAGAAATTCGCAGTCTGCGCCGCCGGTGGCGATCATGCCGTGGGGGTGTGAGGAGTCGTAGAGCACGCTGTCGCCCGCGTTGAGAATTTCTGTGTGGCCGTCAAGCTCGACTTTCAGAGAGCCTTTGACAATATAGTCAAACTCCTGCCCCTCGTGGGTGTTGAGATGAATCGGCCCGCCCTGCTCCGCTTCGGAATAGGGGGCCGTGACAAGAAACGGCTCGCAGCGCTTGTTTTTGAGCATTGCCCCGAGGTGGAAATAGTTAAAGCCGCTGCGGCGTTTCATGGGCAGCCCCTTGCCGCTGCGCACGATGGTGTAAAAAGACAGATGCGGGTTTTCACCCGTGAGAATTTCCACCATGTCAACGCCGAACTTGTCGGCGCATTTATAAATGAAGGTGAATGAAAAATCCGTTTCACCGCGCTCTGCGCTCTCGTATTCTTCGACAGAAACACCGACAGCCTCGGCCATTTCAGCAATGCTGAAGCCCATAATGTCCCGGAGGGAATGTATTCTTTCTGCAATTTGAATAATTCTTGGCTCCATAGTATCCACCAATCCTTTCTCTTTCATGGTTTAAACCACTAAAATCTTTTCAATGTAATAAACACCCATTTTATTTTATCGGCAGGATAATGCAATGTCAAGAAAAAAAACAAAACAGACGCTGAAATATTTGATTTACACAATCGATATCGACGAAAAAGAGCTGGCCGGCACAAAATCCAGTCAGCTCTTTTTATGGGACAAACACGCCCTAATTCAAATCGATCAGCTTTGCCAAAATGCCGTCAAGGCCGTTTAAATCCGCCACCAGCTGTTCGATCTGCTCTTTTGTGCCGCAGGGCTGCAAAATAATCAAACCGTCGTTCGCGCATGCATCCTCACTGGTTTCATGCAGACCCAGACGCGCCTTGATGTTGCACCCGTTTTTTGTGAGTGTTTCCTGAAACTTCAGGGCATTGCCCACCCGGTTGTCCATTCTGACTCCGATCACATAATAACAAGACATCGCAAATGTTCACTCCTTTCTGCGAGGCGGAAGTTTCGCGCGGTATTACGCGGTAATATTTCTGCCAACCTTTATGACAGAAAAGCAAAAATCTTCCCGTTTGAAAGTTTTCTTCCAAACTGTTTCCTCCTTGGTTTTACATAAAATACTATATGTTTTTTCTGATAAAACATACATCCCAACGCTCCGATTTTTATGAGCAACAATGCACTCACGGCTGCGCAGCACGGTCGAGGTTCGCCAGGATCTCATGATACCGCGCGGTCGCCAAGGCGCTCGGCGCACCTTTTTTGCAAAACGAAAGCTGCGCGAGCTTGGGCACAACGCGCTCAGGCACGATTTGCCCGTTACCCGCTTTCGATTCGAGCGCGGCCAGCGCCTCTAAAAACCTCGGGTCTTGCCTGGCGCAGTCATAAAACGACAGCACATAAACGTAATAAAACAGATTGTAGTTCCGAAACGGATATTCCACCTGCAAAAACAGCGTGCCGATCCCATAGTGGCAGGGACCGATCGGCTTGCGGATCCTCCAGTGCTCAAGCAAAAACTCCACGGCTCGGGAGAGCGCCGGCTCATGGTTCCAATCGTCGCTCAAACGGAATGCGTCAAGCGCGACCAGCGTCGGGAAGGGGTTGGAATATTCCGTTTCGGGCCCCCGGCCAAAGCTGAATTTGTTGCAGCGCCAGCCGCCGTCCGCATATTGAATGTCCAGAAGATGCCGCAGTGTTTTTTGCAGCCGCGGGTCAGACGCGTAGCCCATGCGGCACAGCAAATGCGCCGCGTGCGCCGTTTGGCACGGGTAAATGCCGCCGGTGGGATAAACCTGAAAGCGCCCGTCCTCCCGCCATGTGCTGAAAAACAGCTCAGCGACGCCCCGCAGCACGGGGTCTTCGGGCTCCATGCCCAGTTCCAGCAGGAAAAGGGCGCTCTCCAAAGCGGAAAACGGAGCGCCCTTGAGCAGGCGTTTGTCAGGCGTTGTCCAAAAATCCGCGCCATTATCATGCCTGTGTGACAAAATGGCTTCAACGTCCGCACGGTATCGCTCACTCACAGCCATCACGTTCACCCTTATTTAAATGCAGAATATCCTCACGGGATGGCTCCGTTCGCATATCCCGATTTGTACAGTCCGCAAAGTCTTCAAGAAACGAGTGCTCTTCGCCTTTTGTTTTGTAGCCCACAAAGGTGTCAAGCTGCACCTTGTGGATGCTGTTGAAAATGTTTTGCTCAATGCCGGGATTGTCGCGCTTGAGCCGCTTGATCAAATCTTTGATTTCCTGCCGTTTTGAACCGCCTCCGCCGTTGTCGCACATGGTGCAGTTTTCGGTGAAGCGGCAGGCGCACTGAATGAACTCGAGGTCGTTATAATTCTTCCATGAAATAACGTCTTTTTCAAGGATGCGGTACATCGGACGGATCAGCTCCATGCCCTCAAAGTTTGTGCTGCGCAGCCGCGGCAGCATGCCCTGCAGCTGCGAGCCGTACATCATGCCCAACAGTGTGGTTTCAATCACGTCGCTCATGTGGTGCCCCAAAGCGATTTTGTTGCACCCCAGCTCCTTCGCTTTTGCATAAAGATGCCCTCTGCGCATGCGCGCACACAAATAGCAGGGCGATTGATCCGTTTTGCTGGCCACATCAAAAATGTTCGTTTCAAACACCGTAATAGGGACATGCAGCAGCGCGGCGTTCGATTCGATTTTTTGGCGGTTGATTTCGTTATAGCCCGGGTCCATCACAAGATAGACACACGAAAACGGGAACTCGCTGATTTTTTGCAGTTGCTGCATCAGCTTTGCCATGAGCATTGAGTCTTTTCCGCCGGAGATGCAAACGGCGACGCGGTCGCCCCCTTGCAAAAGCGCATATTTTCGCACGGCGGTCACAAACGGAACCCACAGCTCGTCGCGGTATTTTTTGATGATGCTTCTTTCAATGATTTCATGGCGCTCAAGCTCGCGTTTCATGTGCGGACTCCTTATAAACATGGTCAAAAATGCGCAGAAATTCCATGATTTCTTCTTGTGTGGTGCGGCGGCTCATGCTGATTCTCCAAGAACAGAGCGCGTTGCTTTTGTCGCGGCTGACGGCAAACACAGCCCGCGAGGGCGTGTTTGGCACAGAGCACGCGCTTTTGACAGAAACGCACACGCCATGGTCGTCAATCATTTTTTGAAACACCTCGCCCTTCACCCCTTTTACACTGAGGTTGAGGATATGGGGAACAGCGTTTTCGGGGGAATTGACGCGCACAAGCGGGTATTGCCCCAGCACGCCGCGCAGTAAATTTTGCAGGGTTTGCACATGGCGCAGCGCGTCGTCCATGCCGCCGAGCGCCAGTTCAAGCGCCTTTGCCGCAGACACGGCAAGTGACACGGCGGGCGTGCCGCTGCGATAAATCGTTGTGCTTGCGCCGCCGTGAATCAGCGGTTCAAGCACTGTTTTTTCACGTTTATAAAGCATGCCGGATCCGCAGATGCCGCCGAATTTGTGGGGCGAAACGCTGACGGAATCGGCCAGATGAAAATCAAACGGAATTTTGCCGACGGCTTGCGCCGCGTCTACATGAAAGCGGCAGTTTGGATATTCTTTCAGGATGTTTGCAATTTCGGCAACGGGCTGCACGGCGCCAAGCTCGCTGTCAACAGCCGTGAGGGCGACGAGCGCCGTATCTTTGCGCAGCAGCTCACGCAGGTGCTCAGTGTCCGCCTCACCGTTGCGCTTGACATGCAAAAGATCAATTTCATGGCCCTGTTCCTGCAAAAAAGTCAGCGCGCCGCTTACCGAGGGGTGTTCCAGGGGGGTGGATATGATGTGTTTGCCCGTGTACCTGCCTGCGCGCGCAAACCCTTTTATGGCAAGATTGTTCGACTCGCTCGCGCCCGAGGTGAAAATAATCTCTTCGGGCTTGACGCCCAGTATCCCCGCAATGGACGCGGTCGCGCCGTCCATGATTGCTTTTGCCTGCCGCCCGAGCGCGTGAAGGGAACTTGGGTTGCCCGCGCATTCGGCCGCGCAAAACGCGTCCAGCACCTCTTTTTCTGCCGGCATATGTGCCGCGCAGTCAAGATAAATCGTGTTTGCCATGCTTATTTTACCCTTCCCTTTGGGTCGAATTGCGTGAGGTCTTTGATGACCTCACCCGCGAGAATCAGCCCCACAACAGAGGGCACAACAGCGTTTGAGCCGGGAATGTCGCGCCGTATGGTGCATTTGCGCGCGGTGTCGGGCGGGCAGACGCAGTGCTCGCGGCAGCTGATCGCCATGTCTTCAACGGGGCGGATGGGCGGCTCCTGCGAATAGACCACCTTCAGCTTTTTGATACCGCGCTTGCGCAGCTCATAGCGCATCACGCGTGCGAGCGGGCAGACGCTGGTGTCGTTGATGTCCGCAATGCGAAACGCGGTCGGGTCAACCTTGTTGCCCGCGCCCATGGAAGAGATGATGGGCGTTTTGGTGCGGTTTGCCTGTTCCACGAGCTCCAGCTTGCCCTTGACGGTGTCAATGGCGTCGATCACATAGTCATATTGCGAAAAGTCAAACAGGTGCGCCGTGTCGGGCATATAAAAGCATTTGTGCTTGTGCACAACCGTTTTTGGGCAGATTTCATGAATGCGGTCTTCCGCAACATCCACCTTGTATTGCCCCACGGTGCGGCGTGTCGCCAAGATTTGACGGTTGAGGTTTGTCAGGCAGATTTTGTCGTCGTCGATCACATCAATGGTGCCCACCCCGCTTCTGGCGAGCGCCTCAACCGCATAGCCGCCCACGCCGCCCACGCCAAACACCGCGACGCGGCTTGCGGCAAGCTTTTCCATGGCGGCTTTGCCGTATATCAGTTGTGTTCTTGAAAATTGGTCAAGCATATCGATTCTCCATGTGCGTTTTATTAATATCATTTTATTATAACCGCTGCCGGCACGTTTCGCAAGACAAATCGCATGATTCCCGCTGAAAAATCGCAATAGCATCGAAGCCTGAAAAGAGATATAGTCAAACATAATATGGCAGTTTCGAATGCGGCGCTTACAGTGCGGCAATTTACTATAACTCGGCACTGTGATTTGACTGTATCTTATTCGCCTGTTTGCTCTGCGGTTTTTCCAAACGTCAGCCCCCGCATGCGGTTTGCGCAGCAAAAAACGTCAATCGGTCTCACAGCCTCAAACCATTGTTCTATTTTGAAATTGAAAGGCAGGATAACATGGATGATTTCAGGGTCATTCAGCCGTTCCGCCAGTTCCTGCGCGAGGTCGAGCAGCGTTTTGTCTGTTTGCTCCTGCTGCCCCAGCAGCTTTTCCATAATAAAAACAAGCGCGTTGGTCTGCGGCTCGGACACAAGGGCGCTCAGCAGGGTGATATCCGCGCTATGCTCATCAAAAACAATCATTTTTGTGTTTTCATTTGAAACCGTTTGAAAATACAGAAAAGG
>JAISXG010000033.1 GCA_031270605.1 Oscillospiraceae bacterium
ACCGTAATAACTGGGATCGGTAAGAGTTTCGATATAACCGGTCATTCCCGTGGTGAAGACCACCTCGCCGATCACGCCGGCGGCGCCGGCGGCGCGGCCGAATGAACGGCCCTCGAATATCGTCGAGTTTTCCAAGACCAAATATGCCGGAGATGACACCATTTATCCCCCTTGCGAAACTTGAGTTTATTTATTACCCGTAAAGCGACCGTAATATTATCACACAGACGGGCAAATTACCATAAGAATCCCTCAAACCGCTGGGCAACAGCATTTACTTTCTGTGAAACATCGCAAAGGCTGACTTTTTTCCTCCGGCACCGCACTCAAACCGAGCGGATACGCCCCTCGAAGGTCGTTATTTTCGGTAAACGGCGGCCTCGGGAAATCAGCCTCGGTCTTTATGTCATCAGGGTCGATATCGCTGAAATATTCGCCGTAAAATTCGCCGCGTTTCGCGTGGATGATATTGTTTCTTTGTATGTTCATTGTGGTCATCACCATCAATTCCGGCCTCATGTATCAGGTACAGGGTCCCGCTTTTGCTCATCTGGAGCGGCTGACAAGCTGGTATTGGGCTGTGCCGTATATCGCCGCTCTGTTCATTATGCGAAATCTGCCCCGAAAAACGAATCGGGCATATATCCTCTATGTGGCCATCGCCATGATCGGTCTTTCCTTTATCGCTTTCCTTGCTCTTGGTCGCTCATGGATGGATTATCTTGTGGTCAATACCTTGATGTTGGGAGCCTGCGGCGTGTACGACCTGTTTTGGTGGAGCATCTTGGGGGAAATGCTGGAGATGAACAAAAACCCCGCAAAAATTATGGGCGTCGGTCTTTCCGCCAATGTCCTGGGGGTTCTGCTGGGCGGGTTAATCGGAAACGCAATCAGCACAAGCGGGCAAAGCCGTAATCCCACTCTCTTGGCGCTGGGTGTCGTATGCGTTACCCTTGTCCTGCTGCCACCCCTGCATAAACGGCTGACCACTCTGCTCAAAAGCCATGTCTTTTTGACCACGATTACAGAAATGCCGGATCAGGAACAAACTCGTCCGATCTGCGAGTTTAGTATTACAGAGAAACTCACTGAGCGAGAGAGCGAAATCGCGTCCCTGCTCATTAAGGGCAAAACCTACCGCATGATTGCCGGTGAACTTTGTGTGAGCGAAAACACCGTCAAAACCATGTGAAAAACGTTTATTCCAAAGCCGGAGTCCAGCGCAGGACGGAGCTGATGAATCTCCTGCTGGATATACTGCCTTCATTCAAGCAAAAAAAGCTATTTTGAGTATAGATTATTCGACTTTTAAGGTCGAAGAGCGCCTTCATTAGCTGCGGTTCTCTTCTCGAATTCGGCCATATCCAACTCGGTCCACCATTCAGTTAGATTCATCCTGGTTCTATACAGGATGTGAATCCAATCCAAAGAGGCCTAGGTTACGATGTCAAACTCCAGCTAGCGACGAAACCGTTAAACACTAACGACGCGAGTGTAAAAACTTAACGGCTTAACTGTCAAATCTTGACCGCCATATTCAAGGAGATATAGTGACTGTGAATTACAATACCCTCCAGCAACCCATTCTCATAAGCTAAATGCGAACTTATATAAAGTTGATCGCTGATTACCTCTTCAATCTCATAAAAAAGATCTCTTTGCGCGGGCGTAAATGTTGTGACTAAAAGGCTGGACAATTCATCATAAATATCGTTGAGACTTTTGTGTGTCTCATCATTTTCTATTGTTTCAATCATGGATGCTTGAAGTTTCTCGATAAATTTACTGTTTATCGATGGATAGGCACCCTCATTTTTTGATAAGAACTCTTTAAAAATTTTCTTTGCCTTTACACTCACTTGCCCCTCCTTCAGGACATCAATCACACGATTAGACGGGAAGAGAAACAGCGTGACATGCGACATCTCTTTACGAACCCATCATATAAACCATGTGCCCTGCGGGAAAATTCCACTCTACGACAGTCGTTTATTATATCATATTCTTAGTTTACGCAAAGACCTAATTTATAATAAAATAAAATCATGTACATAATGTTATGTATTGCTTAATATCGTTATATGATCCAGTTATAGTCATTGATTATTAAGTATATTCATTATCAAATCTTTCTTTTCTTTTGATGCTGAAAACCATCTTTCAATGAGTAATACTAAATTTGGATCAATTTCCGATTTGCCGGTAATTTGTTCTATAACCAATTTGTATGTGTCTGTGGTTGGCGGCAGAATCATCTTCGTTTTCTCAATAACTATCCCATTGTTCATCGTTGGTAACACTGGAATATCTTCTGAATCTCGCGTATCCCAAATATCTCCTATCTTAATGCCCAATACTTGGAGAATTGCCGAAAGGGTTTCGGCCGAGAACCCTCGTCTGCCGCTTTCGATGTTCGAATAATGACTGGGCGTGATCCCAACTTTTTTAGCGAGATCCGTCTGCGTTAATCCCGCTTTTTTTCTTATCACAGATAGTTTCTCAAGGTCAAGCAAACCAAATCACCCCAAAAAAGATTATGGAATGAAATGGTCGTATATTGATTTGTCTTATAGCATAAATAATGATTATTAGCACTTGACAGAAATAAATCAATACCGTAATATTCATTTGTTATTTTTCATAGATCATGTATTGGGCGGAATTGCTGTGACTAAATGCAGATTTTGCAATGGTTCGGGTTTTGGTCATTGTGGGGTGAGCCCGCACGGCAAACATGAGCATGTCACCGATGAAAAACATTGTGTGTTTTGCGGTCAAACGGGTTATGGTTCTTGTTCTTTTAGTCCTCATGGCAAACATCAGCATGGTCATGGAGCTAATAAATGTGTTTATTGTGGGGGATCAGGAACGGGAAGTTGTTCCTATAACCCGCATGGCAAGCACGAGAAATAAAAAACATATTTTACTGCCAAAAGGGGCGTGTAAACCAGAATGAAAGCCAGATTGATTTTTTTCGCGATTATTGGTGCGGTTGCCGGAGCTTATTTGAGTATTTCGGGCAAAGGCCCCGAGTTATTGTTATGGCAAGGAATTGGCGGCGGAATAGTAGTGGGATTGCTTTTAGGAGGCCCTTTTTGGGGCGTATTAAAACAAATGCTTAAGCCCCCTAAAAGTTGGTAACTGTGGGTATTTTAGCGAGCGTCCGGCGGCGAGCGCGAAATCAGGATCTTTGAGCAAATAGTTATTGCTTGTTACGATGAGAGGATAAGAATGTTATCGTGGATATAGTTGAGAAAAACAAAATTGAAGAGAATTTCGATGACGAGTTATATTTATTTAGCTATGCTGTTGACATTGCGGTTTCAAGCGGAATGGCGAGTGCAAGCGGTCTCGCAAGAAGATTGAGAGTGGATTTTACAAAAGCCTGTAAAATAGTGGATATGATGGAAGCCGCCGGTATAATCGGTCCAGCGGATGGTGCCAGACCGCGTGAAATTCTGGTTGACAAAGACGGCGCGAACAATATTTTGGCAAATGTCACTGTCTCTTTGTTAAAACAAATAAAGAGTAATACAAAATAAGCATGGAGACAGGGGCAAAAAATACGGGAAGGAGGTGAATAAAATGGCCTATAAGAAACCGAAGGTTGTAGCGAAAAGTTCGCCGCGAAAAACGTATGCTGCGGGCTGCCCCGCTAAGAATACGGGCGGCTCAAATTGCAAAAATTGTGATAGAAGTTCGTAAACGATTGAAGAATTTCTGAGATACGTGGGGTCACTATTGCCCCACGTATCTATGGATGGGGTGCGTATGTATGTTTTTTTCTTTAACCCATGATTCTTTTGTGAGGATATATGATGACATCGCATATGTAACGAATCAACTTTTAAAATCTGACAAAGTATATGACCAAAGCGGTAAATTATTTGTCGAACAGATAAAACGACATCCACAAAATATTGAAAATTCAGTATGCAAATTGTTTTCACAGTTTACCGACACCGATTATGATGAAGTGTTTAGAGATTATCTGGAATTCATTCTTGATTTGGAGAAAGAGGGATATGTAGTCACCGGTGAATCTATCGGAGAGTTATCAAATAAAATGCCGCATTTCAATTATTCGGATCCTTTCAGTAAAACACTGCCCCAACTGCAATATGAAACAAATTCGTCATTCACGGATACCGCAGATTATCTCTACGGTTATTTTAAGAAGAATCCAAAAATATTCTCGTTTCATATGGAATTGACAAAACGCTGTAACGAAAGATGCAGGCATTGCTATCTGCCAAATACCCGTGATATGCGGGATATGGAAACGCCTTTGGCTTTGGGTTTGATGGATCAATTAGCGGAGGAAGGAACATTGGGGCTTACTTTGTCCGGCGGCGAATGCTTATTGCATCCTGATTTTATCCAAATACTTGATTACGCGCGTAAATCCGACTTCTCCATCTCTATATTGAGCAATGTCGCTTTGATGACGAATGATGTTCTGGAAGCGGTCAAAGAGGCCAATATCAATCTCCTGCAAGTTTCCGTATACAGCATGGTTCCGGAAGAACATGACTGGGTAACGCGGGTCAAAGGTTCTCACGCGGCAACGATGAGTTCGCTTGAAAAACTGATCGCGGCTAATATACCTGTGCAAATAAGTTGTCCTACGATGAAAAAGACATATCGTTCATACCAGGGCGTTTTGAAATGGGCATATAAACATCGAGTAAAAGGATATACGGACTTCATAATGATGGGCAGGACTGATAAATCAACTGATAATCTTGAAAATAGGTTGTCTTATGAGGAAACGAAGGAACTCCTTCAGCAAATGCTTCAAATAGATATTGAATATAAAGCATTATTAAATTCTGGAGAAGATTTTCCCGTTGATGAAACACTGCGGGAAAAAGCTGTTTGCGGCGCCGGCACAGATTCTATGTGTATCACCGCGAACGGTGATTTTTATCCATGCGCGGGTTTTCAGGGTTATCCGCTTGGCAACGCATATAAACAATCTATTCGAGATGTTTGGAATAATTCACCGGCGATAAAACAACTTCGCGGTATAACATGGGAAGATTTTCCTAAATGTTTGAAATGCGCAGCAAAACCGTTCTGCTCAATGTGTATGGTGCGAAATTTCAATGAATCGGGAGATATGTTTAAAGTCAATCAACATTTTTGTGATGTCGCTTTCCTGAATAAACAATTAGCGGAAGAATATATACATAATAGAGAAATAAGAAAATGAAAACACTTTTTACTCATATCCGGCACTTTGCAAAAAAATATTTTTGAATTGAAAAACGCCTGAAAATCGCTAAGGATTCATGTGGTCAGT
>JAISXG010000085.1 GCA_031270605.1 Oscillospiraceae bacterium
CTCCTGCTTTTTTATTTGGTACCAATGCAGATTTTTCAAGGTGTAAGGGCTATTTTCTATCTGCGAAGTTTGAGTAAATCTTTGATCAAGCTGACGAGAAATTATATCGAAAATCGCGTGTCCGGGAATCTGGCGCCGGAAACTATGAATTTTATCGATCTGCTGGCTGTTCAAAAAAGTGGCCAGGTGTTTCCGCGTCGCATGCTTCACAAATTTGCCGATGGGATAAGCGGAGCGGAGAAATTCTGGCTGAAAGACGAAGAAACTTTCCCTGCCCTTCGAGTCCGGGACGAGATCATCTTTGGCGAGGCCGGCAATGACGCCGCATATATTCTGGGCGGATTCAGCGGTAAAGAGACAGGTTTTCGCTGGACACAGGGGGAGAACGCCGTTATAGTCTTTTGTCTGGATCGTCCTGATTCGGAAACCGGGGAGGATATCGATCTTATTTGTGACGTCACGCCGCTGTTGGCCGAAGGGAGACGGGAGTTCTCCCGCGTGAGAGTGCTGATTAACGGAACGGAGCGAGGCGAGTGGAAAATAGCCAAACCAAATGGCGAGTTCAAATTATCCGTTCCCGCGTCATTGGGCCAAAACGGCCGGTTCGTAGTGGAATTTAAATTACCAGATGCCATTTCGCCCAAAGATTTGGGAATAAATGGTGATGACCGAAAACTCTCTCTGGCGTTTAGAAAAATTACTTTGATAAATAAACTGTCTGAACCGTCTAAACATGAATGAATTTGCGCGCGATCGCTTGATATGGATGTATTTTGTGATACACTAAGAGAATGAACCTTCACTGAGTTTGCGTATCGTTTTAATAGTAAGGAGATAGTACGAGATATGAATAATCGGGTAATCAAATTATTTGTGGAGCCAATAAATCAATTTCGTAATCAATCTTATCGCTATGAGAAATATATCCCTATTTTATTTGGAGTAATAGTCTTTTTAGTTTATTTTATTTTCAGTCTGCAATATACTGGGCCAGCATATTTATCGGACGAAATAGGGTATTTATCAAAAGCAGCGGCTATTGCAGGTTTCCCGGTTGATGTGGCAAGCTCGTGGCAAGCTGGTTATTCAATCTTGTTGGCGCCTCTGTTTATCTTATTTTCTGACCCATTCATCATTTGGAAAGGTGTTCTCTTTCTCAACGCAATTATGTTTGGTTTATCATTTATTATTTTGTTTTATCTATTAAGACAGCTTGACCCGGGCAAAAGCACTTGGCAAATCATTTTTACAATGGCAATTTGCGCGTTTTATCCCGCATTTATCACTATGAGCGGGTATGCTTTTTCGTCTCCGGCCGCCATTCTCTGTTTTATGCTAATCCTCATGACCTTAACACTTTCACTACATAACAGCGAGAGTTTATTATGGCACTTTATAAACGCGCTTCTTGTGGGTTATTTCAATTGGATTCACCCAACTGGACTTTCAATAGCGGCTGTATATATAATGATGCTTTTAATTATCCGCGGAGAAAAGGCTTGGGTGATCGCGACAAAAATAGCGATCGTCGTGTTCATGATCATTGCCTACAAAATAGGCATTCATCCGTGGCTGAACTCCATCATGACGCCAAAAGGCTACAGCGCAGGGAATCATTATGGCAGTATCACCTCTTTTTTGCAAAGACTATTATCAAACTGGCGATTTTTATTATACTTGCCTATAGTAGTCTTGGGTCAGTTCTCATATTTCATCGTCGCGTCGTTCGGCTTGGTTAACGTTTTAATTTATGATTTATATTCTTTGTACACTCAAATAAGACGAAAAGATTCCATGTTAAGCAGACAAAAAAGAAATTCTTTCGTAATTATGGCGTTTATATGCGCATCTTTCTTTGGCATTATCGTTATGGGCTCTATTAGTTTTACGTATTCATTTAAGCCGGGCAAAGAATTGGCAGTCTCTTACCTGTTGTACGGTAGGTACGCCGAAGTTGTCTTTTTGCCAATCCTCGCTTACGGGCTTTCTTTCTTTAATATAAAAAGAGTACGCGAATTGACATTTTATTCATTGCTGATTTCAGGTTACATTTTTTTTCAGCCTTTTATTGTTTATTTGCAACAATTCAACTGGGTAAATGTACCTGCTTACTGGCCGTTAATCTTGTGCGGAGCGACAAGCCCCTTATTTTATATTGCAATATGCGGGATAACTATTATCTGCCTTATAAATATCCTGAACCGCAAATTCATCTTCGCTATCGCAATGATAATCCTATACAGTTTTTGTGTCTCAGCCCAAATAAAACATCATTTAAATATTCTGAAAACTCATAGCAATCCTTCTGACATGGTGAGAGTTATAAGGAATGATGTTCCCCGAAATACTTTGATCGCCTACGATGTCGATGACCCACAATTCAAATCGTTCTCTTCGCGTCTGCGCGAGCGATTCCGTATGTACTCTTTTTATTTTTATGATTATAATTTCCGCAGAATGACCGCTGTAGAATGGGACTCTACTCAAAAAGGTCTGTATTTGACATACTTTCCCGAAAAAATCGATAAATCCACAGATATATTGTTAGCAAAAGAAAATGCAGGTTTGTTTTTAGTTGCAAAAAAAACTTCCGCTGACTCTTTTTTTAAGCGAGACCAAGAAAAATTTACCAATCTTAGGGGCATTGAGATTAAAAAAACTCCTAATCAGGAGGACGGAACACTGTACAATGTTTATTTAAATGCAACTGAGCTGCCTACAAGAGTGGGAATAAGAAGCGGCGATAGTTTATATACAAACAAACAAGGAGGTTTTCTATCGTATGGTCCTTATCTCGCTTTCCCAAGGGGCGAGTATAGACTCACAATATACGGACACGCCGAGAATATTGATGAAGCCGTCGTAGACATATATTCTAGTAATGAGAAAAGAATCATAAACGAATTCCGAATAAAATATAAAAAACCCTCTGAAGGTGCCACAGGTAACGGTATATTCCTTCAAGAAGTTTTTGTTCTGTCAGAAAATATTGACGACTTAGAAGCCAGAATTAAAGTTGGTGAAAATGATGTGGTTCGTTTTGACTCTTTAGCTATCGAATGGATCGATAGTGATGATAAAGGAACCATAAACGACGTTCGCATAACATCTGATGATGTCAGGGAAAGCGGTATACCTCTTGATAATGTAGTTGATTTATCCATGCCCGATTCCATTAAGATCAAATTCGGTAAGGACGGCAACGATTCTAACTATCTTCGCGATGGTTTCGGCGGACCGGAAAATGGTTTTCGCTGGACTGACAAAGACAGGGCCGAACTAACCTTTTTTGTCGTGGGCAAAGATTCGGCAAGTGGGGATATTACAGTAAGCATGGACGTCTTTCCGCTCACAAGAGGCAATTTGAAAGCGCAAAGGGTGGAAATTTTTATCGACGGTGAAAAAAGTGAGGATTGGTCAATCGACAAACCCATGTGGAAAGAATTGAAACTTCCGGCCAAGCCAGATGATTCATCATATTCCATAGAGTTCCGCCTGCCCGATGCCACAACCCCCAAGTCGCTTGGCATCAACGATGACATGAGATTGCTCGGCATTGCGTTTAGAGAAATTCAATTTACCACAGCAGACATTTCCAGTGATGATAAAGGAACCATAAACGACGTTCGCATAACATCTGATGATGTCAG
>JAISXG010000001.1 GCA_031270605.1 Oscillospiraceae bacterium
AACAAGACCCTTTTTGAGGTATTCGCCTTATTCGGCACACTGCCCCGGCACGTCGTTGTCGATCATATATTTAATGGTCGCGATCGCGGCCGAGCAGCAAACGGGGTTGCCGCCGAAGGTGGGTGAGCCGAGTAGCCACGGGTTGTTCACAAGCTCATCTGTCCACATGTGCGGGCGGCAGATAATGCCGGTGATGGGCATCACACCGCCTCCGAAGGCCTTGCCGAAGGTCATGATATCCGGCACAACGCCCTCTGCCTCACAGCGGAACATCGTCCCTGTTCTGCCCATGCCGCACTGGATTTCGTCAAAAATCAGCGCCACGCCATATTCGTCACAAATGCTGCGCAGCTCGGCAAGATAGCCCGCCGGGGGCACAATAACGCCGGCCTCGCCCTGAATCGGCTCAACGATCATCGCGGCAACCGTTTCACCCACTGCAACAAGGTTTTTAATGGCCTTGCGCGCATCCTCAGCCTTGCCGAATTCCACATGCTGCACCTGCTGAACCATGGGGGTGTACGGCACACGGTAGGTGCTTTTGCCGCCCATCGAAATCGCGCCCATGGACTTGCCGTGGAACGCGCCGACGGTTGAGATATACCACTTGCCGCCCGTGGCGATCCTCGCAAGCTTCAGTGCCATCTCAACGGCCTCCGCGCCGCCGTTTGTGAAAAAGCATTTTTCAAGGTCGCCGGGGGTGATGTCTGAAACGGCTTTTGCAAGATAGCCGCGCAGCGGGTCCAAAAGCTCCTGTGAGTGCAGGGCCTGATGGTCAAGCTGTGCCTTCACCGTTTCAACAATTTCTGGATTTCTGTGACCGCAGGTATAAATTCCGAAGCCGCCGAGGCAGTCGATAAACTCTTCGCCATAAAGCCCCTCGCAGATGCTGCCGTGGTCGCGCCACTCAACGGTCGCGCCCTTTGTGGAAACGGATTTTCTGTATTTTAACCACCCGGGGCTGACATATTTATCGAAATATTCCACCGTTTCCTCTGTAATCACCTGCTTGTCGGCATCCGAAATTTCATCCGCTTTGATAAAGGATATGACCTTCTCAAGGTCCTTGGAAACCCGTTCAAACTTCATTTTATAACATTCCTCCAATGTCAATTTTAGCAAAAATACAGTAATTCATTTTACTCAATTTTCATACCAACCGATGGGGCCGGTTTCAAGGGCGATGTTCACCTGCTTGACCTCCTGATATTCCGCGAGGCCGTGGATGCCCAGCTCCCTGCCGATGCCGCTCATCTTGTAGCCGCCCCAGGGCGCGCCGTTGAAAGTCGGCTCTGCGCAGTTGATCCACAGGATGCCCGCGCGGATCTCCCTCATCACCCGCAGCGCTTTCGCGCCGTCTTTTGTGAACACCGCGCCCGCAAGGCCGTATTCGGTGTCGTTGGCAAGCTCGATCGCCTCCGCTTCGGTTTGAAAGGTGCTGATAACACCCACAGGCCCGAATATCTCTTCTTTGACAATGGTCATATCCTGCGTGCAATTGTCAAAAACCGTGGGCTTGATGAAATAACCTTTGGCGTATTCGCCCTCAGTCAGGCGGTAACCGCCCGTCACAAGGGTCGCGCCCTCTTCTTTGCCCTTTTCAATATAAGAGAGCACCTTATTCATCTGCGCCTCTGAAACCACAGGGCCGATGTCGGGGTTGTCAATACCCTTACCGATGCTCATGGCCTCAACTTTTGCCTTGAGCTTTGCCACAAACGCGTCATGAATGGATTCCTGCACATAGATGCGCGCCACGGCAGAGCAGACCTGCCCTTGGTTGAACAGAAAACCCACCATGGCCCATTCCACAGCGCCGTCGAGATCGCAATCCTCAAAAATCACATTGGGGGACTTGCCGCCAAGCTCAAGACCCACCTTTTTGCAGTTGCCCACGGCGTCCGCCATGATGGACTGCCCGACCTTTGTGGAGCCGGTGAAGGTGACCATGTCGACCTTGCCGCTCGCCGCAATGGTGTGGCCGACTTCCCCGCCGGAACCCAGAACAAGGTTCACAGAACCCGCGGGCATACCCGCTTCTTCAAAAATCTCAAACAGGCGGATAGTGGAAAGCGGGCAGTTGGAGCTGGGTTTAAAGACAATGGAGTTGCCCGCGCTGATGGCAGGGGCGAGCTTCCATGCGGACATTAAGAGCGGGTAGTTCCACGGCGTGATCTGGCCGCACACGCCCACGGGCTCGTGGATCGTATAAGAATGCATGGGGCCGAAGCCGCCGTTCACGTCATAGGTCGCGCCGTGAGGGGCCTGAATCAGCCCGGCGTAATAGCGGAAGCAGTGGATCGCGTCGTCGATGTCCCCTTCAGACTCGCGCAGGGGCTTGCCGTTGTCAAGGGTGTCGAGCATCGCCAGCTCGTCGCGGTATGCGTCCATCAGCGAAGCGATTTTCAGCACCGTGTCGCTTTTTGCCTGCGCGTCCGTGTCCCTCCATTCGCGCGTCTTATAAAAGGACTGCCACGCCGCCTCAATCGCGCTTTCGGTGTCCGCAGCGCTTGATTCGGTCGTCAGGCAAAGCGCCTCGCCGTTTGCGGGATTGATGACCTCGCGCGTTCTGCCCGTTGCGGAGAGAACCCATTTGCCGGCAATAAAATTCAGCTTTGTGTCCATAGTGTCACTTGCCGCTTTCCTTCGCAGGGCCCGCGCCCCACGAAGAAAAGCAACCTCTCCTTTCTAAAAATAAAAACTTAATTATTTTTTCAGGTTTGTCCAAATTTCTTCATATTTCGCCTGTGTGGCAGTATCAAGGTTTTTGATGTATTCGCCCTTTGCGAACACCTCGGCGGGGATGTTCTTGGCATGATTGCCCGTGTAGCTCTCGTCGAGCAGCGCCAAAGCCGCCTCATTCGGGTTCACATAGGGGAACTCGGCAAGCACATCCACCATGGTTTCGGCCTTGAGCATGTAATTGATGAACTGCAAAGCGAGGTCCTGCTTTGCTGAGCCCTTCGGAATCGCCCAGTTGTCAAGGAACAGATAAGCCCCCTCTGTGGGAAAGACAATTTCAATGTCCGCATTTTCATCCATCGCAAGGGCAATTTCAGCGCTCCACGCAAAACCGAGCGAGCACTCACCGGAGATCAGCGCGCTCTTGGGGCTGTCTGAATCATACAGCTTGATATTGCTCTTGAGCGTGAGAAGCTTTGCGGCAATCGCG
Organism: Oscillospiraceae bacterium; assembly: GCA_031270605.1. Lineage (GTDB taxonomy): Bacteria > Bacillota > Clostridia > Oscillospirales > Acutalibacteraceae > JAISXG01. The sequence goes on from JAISXG010000001.1 coordinate 3,173, forward strand.
TCAAGCTCTGCCGCGTCCGCCGTGTTCATCGAATAGCCGAGGCTTCTTGCCGTCAGGCCGATCACCGCGCGCGAGTCGTCGAGCGCCACAATACTGTTTGCAAACGCGGGGTCAAACAAATCCGCATAGGACTTGACCTCTTTCGTCACCTTTGCGGTGTTGACCGCAATACCCGCCACGCCGCCGAGATAGGGCACGGAATAGACATTGCCGGGGTCGAATTCGGGGTTTTTATAGCTTTCGCCGATGTTCTTGAAGTTCTCAAGCTTTGAAAAATCAAGCGCCGCGAGCATATCCTGCGAAACCAGCTTTTCGATCATATAATCTGAGGGCAGAATGATGTCATACGCGTCGCTCGACTCAGACTGCAGTTTTGCATAAAGCTCTTCATTTGAAGAATAGAAAGAAGCGTTCACCTTGATGCCCGTTTCGGTTTCAAACGCCTTGATCACAGATTCGGGAACATATTCCGTCCAGATATACGCGTTGATAGAGCCGCCCTGCGCCGCCGTGCCGGACGTTCCCTCCGTTGATGGGTCGGAGCCGCAGCCTGTGAGCAGTGCAAAGAGGGAGAGCGTCATTGCCATTGCCATGATCATTGCCGTCAATTTTTTCATGAGTCTTACCTAGCCTTTCTCTTTTTCTTGAATGATTTGCGTTTTTCTGATTTCAAAAGATTGCTTTGGGTCAAAACCACAAAAACAATCGTTCCGATAAGAATTAATGTGGACAGTGCGTTCACCGCCGGCGAAACGCCGCTTTTGATGGAATCCCACACTTTGAGCGGGAATGTGTAGGTATTGCCCGCAACGAACTTGCTGATAATCACGTCGTCGATTGAGAGCGTGAACGCCAGCAGCGCGCCGCCCAAAATGCCGGGGGTGAGCACGGGCAGGGTGATGCGCAGCAGGGTGCCGATACGGCCCGCGCCGAGGTCCATGCTGGCCTCTTCAATCGAGTTGTCATAGCCCGCAAGCCGCGCGCGCACATTGAAAATGACAAAAGGGATGCTGAACGAAACGTGCGAGAGAATCAACGTGAGCATGCCGCGCGGAACATTCACCAGCGCAAAAATGGTCAGCAACGCAATACCGATGACAATTTCGGGGATCACCACAGGGATGTAAAGCATGCCGTCAATGACGGACTTGCCGCGGAACGTATAGCGGTACATGCCCACCGCGGCGAGCGTGCCGATCACTGTGGCAAGAAGAGTGCTTGTGACGGCGATGATGATCGTGTTTTTGAAAGAATCCAGCAATGACGCATTGCTGCCGTCAAACAGCCGCACATACCAGTCGAATGTGAAGCCCTTCCATGTCTGATACGGCTTTGTGGTTGTGGCGTTGAAGGAGTTTGTCACAATCACCACAATGGGCAAAAACAAAAAAGCATAAACCAAAGCGCAGAACGACGTACCGGACACCTTGAAGATGCGTTTTTTCAGTTTTTTATTCATCTGCGTCCTCCTTTCGTCTGTGATGATGTATTTTTCGTTTCAATCATCACACCCCCAAGCTGTCCATATCCCCGCCCGCTTTTTGATAAGCTTTCACCAAAACAAGGGTGATGAGAATGAGGATGATTGAAATCGCCGCCCCCAGCGGCCAGTTGTTTGCCTTTTGGAACTGGCGCTGAATCAGGTTGCCGATGACATCCGAGTTGCCGCCGCCGAGGATGTCTGAAACAAAAAAGTATCCAAGGCAGGGGATGAAAACCATAATGCTGCCCGAAAAAATGCCGCCCTTCGTCAAAGGGATCGTGATGTTCAGCAGGGTTTTCCTGCCTTTCGCGCCGAGGTCGGCCGAGGCCTCCAGCAAATTTTTGTCAAGCTTTTCAATGGCCGAATAAAGCGGAAGAATCATGAATGGAAACAGGCAGTAGACCATGCCGAGAATCGTGGCCCCGCGGGTGTACATAAATTCAATCGGCGCGTCGATGATGCCAAAGCCGCGCAGCAGCGAATTCAGCCAGCCCGTGTCGCCGAGAAAGGTGCGCCAGCCATAAATGCGGATGAGTGAATTCGTCCAGAACGGAATGATCACAAGCATATAAAGCAGGTTTTTTCGCTTGCTTTCGGTGCGCGCGATCAGATAGGCAAAGGGGTAGCCCAGCACAATGCAAATGATTGTGGTCGCAAGGGCAATCAGGAGCGACTGCACATAAATCTGAATATAGCTCGGGTTCAACAGGTTTTTGTAGTTGTCGAAGGTGAACTGATAGATGTAGTTGCCGTATTGGTCAAGGCTGCAAAAACTCATGACGCCCACATAAATCAGCGGGACGGCGACAAGCCCCAGCAGCACAATGCCGACAGGGCCGACCGTGCCGAGCGCCGGAAGGGTGTTCGATCGAAACTGATGCCTTGAATGTTTTTCCATATAGTAACATCCTTTCAAAGCGTTACATTTTCGGCCGCTTCATAGACAACACTGTCCATATCACGGATGAGCTTTGCGTCTGCGTCGTTCCAAAAAAGATAAACAAGGCCGTTTTTCGGCAGCTCCTGCCCGGCAAGGCGTTCGATTTTTACTTCCTGCCCGTCTGAAAGCACCACAATGGTTTTGAGAATTGAGCCGACATAGACCTGATCCTTCACAAGCCCCTGCAAGGCAAATCCAGGCACAGGTGTGGCCGAATAAAGCATTTTTTCGGGCTGGACGGAAACGGTGATCAGCTCCCCCGCCGCAAAATTGGCTCCCTTAACGGTGAAGCCGCCGCTTTCAACCGTGATGCCGATGGCGTCACCCGAAACCTCTGCAACAGAGCCCTCAAACAAATTCGTTTCGCCGATGAAGGTCGCCACAAACTTCGTCTTTGGGTTTTCATAGATGTCTGTCGGGTCGCCCACCTGCTGCAAAACCCCCGAATCCATAATCGCGATGCGGTCGCTCATGATCAGGGCTTCCTCCTGGTCGTGCGTGACATAAATGAATGTGATGTTGAGCTTTTTCTGCAATCGTTTCAATTCGATCTGCATCTGCTTGCGCAGCTTTAAGTCAAGCGCGCCCAGCGGCTCGTCAAGCAGCAGCACCTTTGGCTGGTTGATGAGCGCCCGCGCAATGGCGACACGCTGCTTCTGCCCGCCTGACAGCTGGCTCGGGTAACGCTTTTCAAAGCCGCCGAGCTGCACAAGCTCAAGCATCTCTTCCACACGCTTTTTGATTTCAGGCTTTTTGACCTTTTTCATTTTCAGGCCATAGGCCACGTTGTCATGAACCGTCATGTGCGGAAACAGCGCATAACTCTGAAAAACCGTGTTGACGTCGCGTTCAAAGGGCTCTTTGCTGCCCACGCTTTCCCCCTCCACATGAATCGTGCCGCTTGTCGCCTCTTCAAACCCAGCCACCATACGCAGCGTGGTGGTTTTGCCGCAGCCGGAAGAGCCGAGCAGCGTTAAAAACTCGCCTTCATAAACACTCAAATTCAGATCCTTGACCACATGGTTGCTGCCGTGGCCGTCATGATCGGCATAAATCTTGTTGACGCCGATCATCTCGACCATTTTTTTTCTTGTTTCTTCCACACTCATCACTCCCAGTTTGTTTGCCTCAAAGCGCTTTTTCGCCCGTTTCACCGGTTCGGATCCTGAAGGCGTTTTCAATCGGGCGAATGAAAATCTTGCCGTCGCCGTGCCTGCCCGTGGCAACCTTGTCGCGCACCTCCGCATAAATCACTTCAACCATCTCGTCGGGCACAACCACCTCAACACGGATTTTGGGAAGGAGATTGATGTTCACCTTCATGCCCTTGATCACATTGGCATACACCTCATCTGTCTGCCCTTTTTGGGTGCCGCACCCCATGACGGTGCTGATGGTCATGCCCCCGCACCGGGCTTCGTCGAGAATGGCTTTCACAATTTCAAGCTTTTCGGGGCGAATGATCATTACCATTTCTTTCATAACAAAACTCTCCTTTTCAATTGAATCAAACAAATTTGCTGATCAGCTCCACCTTGCTGTTGACCTGCAGCTTGCCATAGATATGCAAAAGGTGTTTTTTCAGGGTGTTTTCTTTGATGCCGAGCAGCCCGCAGATGTCGCCGTTGTTTTTGCCCGCAGATAAAAGCAAAATGATTTGCCGCTCTTTTTTGGTCAAGGCCTGGCTGCAATCAAGGTTTGCGATGACCTCATCGGCGGTCCTGCGGCCGGTCCGAGCAGAATCGCGATAAAGCCGCAGCGACATATGGTCCTTCAAAAGGTCCAGCAGCTGCACATCCTCCTGCGTGAAATCCTCGCGGCCGAGAAAGCGGTAAAAGGTCACGCAGCCGCAGAATTTTTCATTGTGTCCCAGAATAAACTGCAAAGCGTAGTGCCAGCCGTTGGGCTTGTAAACATTTGCGTAATATTCCGTCTGCACCCGCCGTGCGTCGTCAATAATATCGGTTTCGCGATAAACAAGGCTCTTGCCCGAATAAAGCATGATGCGCGAATAGTCAAGCCGGTCATACACAATCACCCGCTCGGTCTCACAGTTATATGCGACCGGGCACTCAAGCCCTTTTGAACCGTCTTTTTTTGCGAGGAAAAAGTCCGCGCTGTCAAAATCGATCAGCTGCCCGATGTTTTCAAGGAATTCAAGGCGCATTTGCCGCTCATTTTCAGTTGAATAGATTCTGTAGATGATATTGCTCAAAACCGAAAAATGAATCATTAAACACAACCGCCCTTTCGTCACAAATACTAAAAAAAGCAAAGAACGCCATCAAGCGCCTTTGCTTAACATCATTGGTACATATTCAGTTGCTCTGCCGCAGGCTATTTGCCAAAGCCGAACAGGCCGTGATACATCTCTGGCCTGCGGTCACGAAAAACGCCCCAGCCCCTTCGCCGAAGGGCGATTTCGTCTAAATCCAGGCTTGCCGAAATGAAGCATTCAGACTCCCGGTTGGCGCTTGCGAGAATGCCGCCGGTTTCGTCAGTGATGAAAGACGAGCCATAAAAGGTCATGCTCGAATCGTCCTCGGTTTCCATCCCCACGCGGTTCGCCGCAACAACAGGCACGATGTTCGCCGCCGCATGCCCCTGCATTGCCCTTTGCCAATGTGGCTGCGAGTCAAGCTCCAGCACCGGCTCGCTGCCGATAGCCGTGGGAAACAAGAAGATTTCAGCGCCGAGCAGCGCCAAACATCGGGCTGTTTCGGGGAACCATTGATCCCAACAGATTCCAACGCCGATTTTTGCAAACGCGGTGTCCCAGACCTTGAAGCCAGTGTCGCCGGGTGAAAAATAAAATTTTTCTTCATAACAGTGCCCGTCGGGAATGTGCGTTTTGCGATAAGTCTCCATTACGCTGCCGTCCGCGTCAATGACCACAAGCGAATTAAACGCCGTGTTGCAGCACGCCTCATAAAAGCTGATGGGCAGCACCACATGCAGCTCTTTGGCAACGGCCGAAAACCGCCGGATCGCCGGGTCATCCTCTATGGTTTTTGCCAAAGAAAAATATTCATATTTCTCTTTTTGGCAAAAATACACCGACTGAAACAGCTCCTGCAGCAAAATGATATTCGCCCCCGCTGCCGCCGCCCCGCGCACAAAACCTTCCGCCTTTTCAATGTTTGCCCTGCGGTCTCTTGAGCAGGCCATCTGCACCGCCGCAACCTGAACCGTTCTCATGGTCAAAAATCTCCTTAAGAATTTATATGCGCGGCTGTTGCTGGGTGATGCAATGGATGTTGCCGCCGCCATAAACAATTTCTTTTGTTTTAATGCCCACAACACGCCTGCCGTGAAAGATTTTTGCAATCTGCGCAAGGGCAAGGGTGTCGTTTTCATCTTCATATTGCGGCACGATCACCGCGTTGTTGACAATCAAAAAATTCAGATAAGACGCAATGCACAGTTCGCCCGCACTGCGGAGTTTCGTGCCCTCCCGCAATTGAATTTGATAATCAGGCGGAAGCAGCACCGGCCGTTTGGTGCCGCAAATCTTATGCACCTTGAGCGTTCTGCCCTTCGCGTCCCGCATGCCGCAGAGCGCCTTGTAATTCTCCTGCGCCACGGCATAGAACGCGTCTTTCGGGTCGTCCGTATAAAGGCAGGCAACCTCGCCGGGGGCGACAAAGCACGCAACATCGTCAACGTGGCCGTTGGTTTCGTCTGGGTCAATGCCGTTTTTGAGCCACAGCACCTTTTCGCAGCCAAGATATTCGCACAGCTTCGTTTCAATCTGCGCCTTTGTCAGGCGGGGGTTGCGGCCGGGGCTGAGCAGGCACATTTCGGTGGTGAGCACCGTGCCCTCGCCGTCTGTGTGAATCGAGCCGCCCTCAAGCACAAAATCCTCCGTGCGGTAGCGCGGCGCTCCGGCAATTTCACAAAACCGCCGGGCGGCCTTGTCGTCGTCCGCCCAGTCTTGATAAATGCCGTCAAACTCGCCGCCCCAGGCATTGAACTGCCAGTCAACCGCGCGCAGTTCCCCTTTGCCGTTGATCAGAAAAGTGGGGCCGATGTCCCGTGCCCACGCGTCGCCATAAATGAGTTCTTCCATACGGATACGGCTGTCAAGGATACTCCGGCAGCGTTCGTGCTGCTCACGGCTCGCAAACATCACAACCTCTTCAAATGTACAAATCGCGTTGGCAACGTCGGCATATGCCCTTTGGGCGTGCACGGCATTGTCGCGCCAGCTGTCGCTTCGCTCGGGCCACATCATGAAGACACGCCGCTGCGGCGAGAACTCGGCCGGCATGAAAAAACCGTCGGCTTTCGGGGTGGATGTCAAAGGCTCGTCAAGCATCAAAAACCTCCTGCGCATGATCAATATAACTGCAAATAAATCTCCTTTATGATCGCTTCGTCAAACGGCACATAATTGTTTGCCAGAAGCCGCTGCTGCTTTTCAAAAACAGACTGCGTATATTGGGCAAGCTCCGCTTCGCTCACGCCGTATTCCCGCAGGCTCTTCTTCTGCAAAATTTTGTTCAGCAGCCGATCAAGCGCGTCATAAACCTCTGCTTCATCACAGGAAAGGATATCTGACAGCAGCGCATTCAATTCTTGAATAGAGCCATTTGGTTTCATCTTTTGATAAGTCTTATAAACCCCGGAGAACATGGCGTAATTCGCCTCACCGTGGGGTACATGGCGCGCCGTGCCCAAGGGGTAGCTCATGGCGTGCACCGCCGCGCAGCCCGCGTTGCCAAAGGCGATGCCCGCAAACGCAGAGGCAAGCAAAAAATCTTCGCTCAAAGCAAATCTCGCGCCCTCCCCCTTTTCCGCGATCAGCTGATATCCGTTCAAAATCATTGTCATTGCCCTTTGCGAAAACAGCTTTGTGAAGGCGCCGGCTTTGGGGGAAATGAAAGACTCAATGGAATGGATCAGCGCGTCGATCGAAGAGGTGGCAAAAACGCTCCTGGGAAGATTCTCAATCAATTCGGGAATCAAAATTGCTTCATCCGCAAACAGCTCGGGAACCGCCAAGCCGAATTTTGATTGAATTGCCGTCAGCTCCAAAATCGAGATATTCGTCATCTCGCTGCCCGTGCCGCAGGTGGTGGGAATAAGCACAAGCCGCTTCTCCCTCTTTGGGGGGAATTTTTTCAAAAAGAGGTCTGTCACCGGGGTCACCGTTTTGAGCGCAAAGAGCTTTGCCACGTCGAGCACCGTGCCGCCGCCGATACCCACGACCCGTTTATAGTCTGTGCCCGCAATATCGTTTGCAATGGCTTCCACAAGAGAATCTGTCGGTTCACCCGAAGGGTATTTTGAAAAATCAACCACAGCCGCGGCAGTTTTAAAATATTCCCCCATCCGCCTGCAGGCAGAGCCGGCGGCAAACACAAGGTCGTGCGCTTCAATCGGCGCGTGTGCGCAATATGCCGCAAAGGTTTTATAAGTACTTATTTTTGGAACAACAGCAAATTCAGCCATTTTCAACCGTCTTTCTATCTATAATCAATTAAGACTTGATGTTTTTTGAGCAGGTTTCAATCGCCTCTTCAAGAATATCAAGCCCCGTTTGCAGCTGCTCGTCTGTAATGACAAGGGGCGCCAAAAAACGAATGACATTGCCATAAACCCCCGCGCTTTCCACCAGCAGGCCGCCCGCGACGGCTTCCTGCACAATGGCCGAAACCAGCGCGGGAAAGGGTTCTTTGCCTAACTTACTTTTGACGAATTCAATGCCCGTCATGGCGCCCATACCGCGCACATCACCCACAAAACCGAAGATTTCTTTCCACTCCCGATATCGTGCCATGACCTGCTCGCCGATCCTTCGGGAGCGGGCGGCAAAATCGTCGCGCTGCATGATTTCAAGCACCTTGAGCGCAGCCGCGCAAGCCAGCGGGTTGCCGCAATAGGTGCCGCCGATGACACCTGCGGGCACGGCGTCCATAATGTGCTCCCCCGCCACAATGGCCGAAAGTGGCAGCCCCGCCGCAATAGATTTTGCGGTTGTGATAATGTCCGGCGCTGCGCCGGCTTCTTTCCAATATTCGCTCGCAAACATGCGCCCGGTGCGGCACCAACCCGTCTGCACCTCATCCGCAATCAGCAATATGCCTTTGTCGTCGCAGATTTTGCGAAGCGCCTTCACAAACTCCACAGGGCAGGGCACAAAGCCGCCCTCGCCCTGCAGCGGCTCGATCACCACCGCCGCAACATGCTCGGCGGGCGAACACTCTTCAAACACGCGCAAAAACCGCTCGACATAATACTCAATCGCTTTCTCTTCGGGCAGGCCCTCGGGACTTCTGTATGTATAGGGAAATTCCGCGCGATAAACGCCGTCCGGGAACGGGCCCATGCCAAAAGCATACGCTTTTTTGGAGGTCATGGACATCGTCAGCATAGTTCTGCCGTGAAACGCCCCCGAAAAAACAATGATGTTGGGGCGTTTTGTATAGGCCTTTGCGATCTTCACGGCGTTTTCGTCCGCCTCGGCGCCGGAATTCGCAAAAAAGGTTTTATTCTTCTCAGATTTTAACGGGGCGACGGCGTTGAGCCTTTCGGCAAGCTCCACATAACCCTCATGGGTCACGATGTTGAACATCCCGTGAAAATATTTCTCAGCCTGCGCTTTCACCACATCAACCACCTCGGGGTGGGAATAGCCGATATTCAAGACTCCCACGCCGCCGATGAAATCAAGAAAAGTATTGCCGTCAACATCCCGCACCATTGCGCCCTCGCCCTTTTCAATCACCACAGGGTAAACGCAGCGGATCGCCGCGGGGATTGCCGCCGCGCGCCGGGCGATGATTGCCTCCGCGCGCGGGCCGGGCAGGGATTTTGTTATGATTTCAGGCAGAGAGTCCTTGAGCATTTTGCCAAACCTCCAATAAAAAAAGACACGCACAACAAAGGCACAAAACACCGTTGTTATGTGTGTCACAATTAATTCTACTTCATTATAGTTAGCACAAGGCCCTTTTGTCAACCCTAAAACTGCACATTTTCTCATTTTGCGCAAGAAATACAACGCAAATACTTAATTGTGAGTATTTCATGATGCAAACCACCAAAAGGTGATGAAACAGTTTGCCGCGACCAGCACCTCTCTGGAAATAAGCTATTGCCTGTCTGCGCCGCGCATGATATACTACATTATATACGAACCAATAAGGATTTGTTTTTGCGTCACATTACAGTAATCGCTGTCGCTGCTTTGACTTTTGAAGATTTGCCGGCATGTGTTTTTGCCGGCACAGTTACCCCGGCATATTTTTTTAAATTTTTTTGATGAGAATATATGAGGCAACAGTCTGGAGGAATGACCATGCAAAACGGCACAAGCACGCAACCGGTTATCACGGTTGAAAATCTTTCAAAAGCCTTCGACGGCAAAAAGGCGGTCGACAACCTCAGCTTTTCGGTTCCCAAGGGCAGCCTGTTTGCCTTTTTGGGGCAAAACGGCGCGGGAAAAAGCACCACCATCAACATGCTGATCGGTCTTTTGAAAAAAGACGGGGGCGGCATCCGCTATAACGGTTCTGACAATTTTGCGGCATTTAAAGATAAAATTGGCGTTGTTTTTCAAAACAATATTTTTGACGACCTGCTGAGCGTGCAGGAAAACCTGCTGCTTTACGGTTCGTTTTATCTTTCGGACTCCGCCGCGGTAAAGAAACGCTATGCAGAGATCGTGGAGCTGCTCGGGCTGGGAGACTTCACAAAAAAGAAGTTCAGAACCCTCTCCGGCGGCCAAAAGCGAAAGGCGGAGATTGCGCGCTCGCTGTTTTCATCCCCTGAAATCCTGTTTTTGGACGAGCCGACCACCGGCCTTGACCCAAAAACGCGCGCGGAGGTCTGGGAGGTTCTGCACTCCATTCAGCGAGAGAATGCCATTACCTTGTTTTTGACCACGCATTATATGGAAGAGACGGCGAACGCCGATCAGGTCGTCATTATTCACCAAGGCAAAAAGGTGTGCGAGGGCAGCCCCGCGGAATTAAAGGCGCAGTTTTCCTTTGACCGCATGCTGATCACGCCTGGCGACGCGGCCCGCTTTGAAACACAGCTGCAAACAGAAAAACTCGCTTTTGAGAAAACGGCCGACACATACACGGTGCACTTGAAAGATACCGAACAGTCCATTGATTTTCTTTACGCGGCGAAGGGCAACATCCGCTTCTTTGAAGTGAAAAAAGGCACGATGGACGATGTTTTTTTAAACGCCGTGGGCGAAGAAATCAGCGGGGAGGTTGTATCATGAATCATTTCGCGGCATTTACAAAACGGAATGTGAAGCTGTTTCTGCGCGATAAGCCCACAGTATTCTTTTCTTTTTTAAGCGCCATGGTTTTGATTGCGCTCTACTTCTTATTTATTGCAAAAACCTATTCGACCGCCATGCAGGAGCATGCGGGCGACTTTCTGAGCTTATCCGCCAGCAATTTCATGATCTATCTGCAAATGATGGCGGGCGTTCTGGTGCTTAACTCCATGTCGCTCACAACGGGCGCGTTCGGGATCATCGCCCACGACTTTGAAAACCGGCGGGTAGACAGCTTTTTGCTCACGCCCCTGCGCACAGGCGAAATGCTGGCCTCTTATTATGCCGCGAGCATCATTGTTTCGTTCACCTTGAACGTCTTCACCTGGCTTGCCAGCTCGGTGCTCATCGGCGCGCTCACAGGCTACTGGATCACCGCCGCGACCTTCTTTGCGGGCATCGGTATTCTGGTCATCACTTCGTTTATCAGCGCTTCGCTGATGCTTTTGATAACCACACTTGTGAAATCCTCCGCCGCCATCGGCGTCATCAGCGGCATTGCAGGCACCTTTTTCGGCTTCTTGTGCGGTATTTATATGCCATATTCAAATTTCGGCGAGGGTACGATCAAAATCGGTTCCACACTCCCCTTCACTCACCTGACCATCTGGCTCAAGCAGACTGTGCTCGCTGACGCGTTTTCACAGGTGGGCATCACCGGCGAGATGAAGGACATCTTTTTAAAAGATTTTTTCTCTGCCGGCGGCGTGGGCTTTGTGGGCATGGACGTGCCGCTGTGGCTGATGATTGTTTTGTGCAGCGTGTTTGCCCTCGTGTGTCTGACCATCGCAAGGCTGCTATTGAAAAGACGGCTTTCGGTATAAGGGTTTGATGATAAAAAGACTCCGGTTCAGCTTGAGCCGGGGTTTTTTGATGGTCAAAATCATTTTATACTTTTCATTTTACTTTGATTCTCAGCGCTGTTCTTCTGGTTGAGCCACGCGGTTGAAGCATCCATTGCGGCACGGCAGGCGTTTGTGTCATTGAGTGCGTTGAGCATCACAAAGTCGTGGATAATCGCCTGAACACGCAGCGCGGCCACCTCCACGCCCGCGGCGCGGAGCTTGCGGGCATAGGCCTCGCCCTCCTCCCGCAGCACGTCAGCCTCGCCGTTGAGGATCATTGCATCGGGCAGACCTCGCAGCTGGTCGATGGACGCGCGCAGGGGCGACGCGGTGATTTCACAGCGCTGTGATTCAGACACGGTGTATTGATCCCAGAACCACATCATGCCCGCGCGGTAGAGGTAATAGCAGCAGGCAAACTCCTGATAGGTGCAGGTGTTAAAATCCGCGTTGGTCACGGGGTAATATAAGAGCTGCTTGTGCAGCCTGATGCCCTTTCTGCGTTTCGTGAGCATGGTCATCACCGTGGCCATGTTGCCGCCCACACTGTCCCCCGCCACAGTGAGAGTGCTGAAATCCACCTGCCAGTTCAGGCTTTGCGCGATTTCGGGCAGCCGCTGTAAAATCGAATAGCACTGCTCAATCGCCACCGGGTATTTCGCCTCGGGCGACAGACTGTATTCGGGGAAAAAAATCACGCTGTTCGTGCGCGCGGCCAGTTCCCGCACAAGCTTGTCGTGGGTGTGCAGGCTGCCGAACACCCAGCCCGCGCCGTGTATGTAAAAAATGACATTGGGCACGCCCCCGGCATTCTCGGGCCAGATGCAATTGAGCGCCACGTCGCCATAGTCGCCGGTGTTCACGGTTATGGTTCTGACGCTTGCCGGGTATTTATAGACGGGAGCGTCCTGCGCTTGGTTGAGCCGCGCACGCCCCACGGCGGGGGGCACCTGAAAAATCAATGGCGGAACAGCGCTCTCATCGCAGACTTGTTCGGCCGCCTTTTCCAACTGCACGCATCGTTTCATAACAATCCCTTCTTCACATTTCTTTGAAAACACTGCGGCATTCTATGCAGAAAAGGGCCAAAAGGTTCCTTTTTATTGCTTTTTTGCTTCATATTTTTTCTTTTCTAGCTTCCGCTCCTGCTCCAGACCTGTTTTCGAATAATCAATATTGTCATGCAGATTCTCTTTTATATTTCCTTGATAATAATGGATGTATATGTTAGAATATCCACAGAACCAGTACTCCAACACGCCTAAAACGTTGGAGTACCAGGGAAAACGCCCCGCGTTTTCGCATTGCCGCGGGTATCGGCTTCGTGAGCCGCCGCAAGCGGTGCGGCTATGTTATTATATTTTCAATAAGCAGAAACAGACGGAGGGATTTTATGTATTGTAAAAAATGTGGCGCAAAAAACAAGTTCGGAGATCAGGTTTGCGGGGATTGTGGCGAGCGCTTATCAAAATTTTCTGTTTTTCCGCCGAAAACAACTCCAGATCCCGCGCAGGCTCCACAAAACCATGCTACACCCACGGCACAGATCAACAAAAACGGGTGCGGGTGTCTGCTGGCGCTCCTGCCGATCATTGCCCTTGTGCTTGTGCTCGTTATTCCGCTGGTTATATGGAAAAACTCATCGGCGACCATTGCCGAAACACAAGCTGAGATTATAAGGGCATATACCACAACAAAAACAGAAGGCCCGTTGGAGGCAAGCACAGAGGATTCGGCAGGAGCAAGCAAATTAATCTCTGCGGCAACAGGGGCCGATGAAACGCAGGCCGCAGTCATCCTGCAAATTTTGAACAACTGCGGGGTCATGCCCAAAAGCATAGCGGCGGATTCCGGCGAAAATGATTATGTGCAGGCAGGCTCTTTGGGGTTCAGAATATCCACAGACATTGCAGACAATATTATTCTGTCTCTTGCAAATGACAAAACCGTGCTGGGAATACAGTATGCTGAAACATTTTTATATGAAAACGGAACAATGCTGAAACAACTTAAGGAGATTTTGACCCCCCCAGATCTTGAATTGATTGGCGAAATAACCACGAGAAGCTCTTATTCGAGCACATATATAAAAGGCAAGGTCAGAAACAACACCGACCAAGCCTATTCCTATGTAACAATAACCTTTGGAGTGTATGACGAAGAAGGTAACAGGCTCGACACGGCCTCATCCATCATTCAAAATCTCGGCGCCGGTGAGGTTTGGAGCTTTGAAGCTTTAACAATGGCGGATAACATCAGCGATTATAAGCTGATTGAGTTGAGCGGAACACAATTCTGAACAGCTGTTCTGCCCAAGCGGCAAAGCGTAATATCAGAAAAATCCGGCGGCTTGTCGCCGACAGGGCACTCCAACAATTCTTAAAATTCCCTATACATAGAATATCCGCAAAGCCACCCGATTCTTTTTATTATTACTCTTCAAAAGGCCAGAAAATTTCCAGTTTTATTCCGTTTATTTCGCAAAATGCTCTTAGTTTATGAATCAATTCCTTATTGCGTCTTTTCTCACTGATATCACAATGTTAATTTTTAAATACTGCCCAAGGGTTTGCCATGCTTTTCACTCATATGCTCGATCGTTGCAATGACAGCTTCAAGATGAATTGTTTTTGGATCAGTAAAAATTGAGATGTTTTTCTCTCCTTCATTATAGAAAATGGCAATATCAAATTCTTCATTGTCGATGCTGTTTTTTATGGACGCAAAAGAAGCATCGTTCTTCGCATCTTTTGCATAGCCGAAAATTGTTATCTCCTCATAGATATCCTCGCCTGAGCGCAGCGAACCAATATCTGCCGTATCTAAGTTTATGGATTGATATTGACCATCAAAGCATGCATAGGGGCGCATGAAGGTTCTGATCATATCATGGCAAAGAACAAAAAATGACGGATCGTCTCTTAGCCAATAGAGTGTGTTTTCATCCTTCCCTTTAAATGTTCCACCCTCTGTAAAGCCCCCTTCAACAAAAAAAAGAGTCTTGGGATTTTTAAACATTTCGTGTATTTCTTTCCGTATTGTTCTCCGGTTATGCAAAAAATTTTTAAAAAACAAAAATATCACTCCTCTGTAACTGTAATATCAACAACCCATTCGGCTAATTTATCACCCGCAAACGCTCCGGCTATTCCCAAGATTAGCCCTCCGGCAGCTCCGCCTATCGCGGTTCCAACTCCGGGCAAAATTGCTGTTCCGATTGTGCTGCCTGCCATCGCCCCTAATTTCGCGCCACCCAGAGAACCAGCCCATCTTGCCCCAAGATGCACCGTGGTGGTTATAAGTTAGAATCATCTGACACCAGACCGAAGACTTTTTCTAAAAATCAAGCAGCCCACACATTCCTCAACTTGAACCGAAAATGGCGCTGGGGGTATAGAAATCACCAGCACCAATGGTTTTATAAATGTAATTCTATAATCTTTCCAAAACGACCGGCAATGAATTCTATTTTAGCTACGACATCTTTTAAATCAATCTTTTCCGAATCAATATAAATTGGCATTTCGTAGTAATTTTGGTTTTGAAAAAACGCAATGTCAAAATCTTCGTTTTTTATGCTCTCTTTTATGGATTCAAAAGAAAGTTTTTTATGTGCATATTGAGAATATCCATAAACACCCACATCCGCAGCATGGGGACAACTATTTGCGCTTGACTGGAACAACTCCATATCCATACCTGTTTTTAGCGTGATGAGTTCCCAATTCTCTTCATCAATAAAAATCGGTACATCAGGAGTATTTTGTTTTGAGTATGAAGCATATGTCTTGATAAAATCAACCACAACCGGAGCATGCTTTTTATTTTGAGTTTTGCCATAATTTTCAGTGTTTGCGGCTGATAAAACACTGTTCATGGTTAAAAATGAATTTGTCAGTTCCTGAATAACAAGTCGAGAAAATTCAAAAAAATCAGACTCCTCTACAAGCGGATACAAGCAATATATATCTTTGTGCTGAAAATATTCGTAATAATGTATCAGCCCTTCCGTTAAAAAAATGATCTTCTTGTCTTTTTCCAGTTGCTCTTGCTGTAATTTTTTTCTTTCTTTTCTTAGATCGCTTTTGGTTTGCAGTAATTTAAAGAAAAACATAAA
>JAISXG010000036.1 GCA_031270605.1 Oscillospiraceae bacterium
CGGGCTCATGGCGCTCAATGACCGCCTCAAGCTGCGCAGCATGGTCGTCGGCGAAAAAGACGACATTGTTTATATCGCCAGCGAAGAGGCCGCCATCCGTGTGATTCAAGAGGATATTGACCGCATTTGGGCGCCCAGAGGCGGCGAAGGCGTAATCATTACGCTGAATTCTTAGGATGCTTGCCTTTCGGCGGTATCTTGATGAAATTTTGCATTGCCAAAAGCTGCAAGCTTTCAGAAAGGAACATTACTATGGCTGTTGATTATATATATCCCGATTACGAGATTGTCAGAAACTATGACCGCTGCATCACCTGCCGGGTGTGCGAGCGCCAGTGCGCCAACGAGGCGCACCGATATCTGGAAGACGAAAACAAAATGATCTGCGACGACGCAAAATGCGTCAACTGCCACCGCTGCGTTTCGCTTTGCCCCACCAAAGCCTTGAAAATCGTGAAAACCGACCATTGCTTCAAAGACAACGCGAACTGGAGCGGTAAAACAATTAAAGAGATCTATAAACAGGCCGGCAGCGGCGGCGTTCTGCTCTCGAGCATGGGCACGCCGGAGAACTACCCTGTTTATTTTGACAAGATCCTCCTCAACGCGTCGCAGGTCACAAACCCGCCCATCGACCCGCTGCGCGAACCGATGGAAACAAAGGTTTTTCTGGGCTCAAAATCGCAAACCGTGCGCAGGGACGCAAACGGCAGGCTGATTACAGACATGCCGCCGCACATCTCCCTTTCCATGCCGATCATGTTCTCGGCCATGAGCTATGGCTCCATCAGCTATAACGCCCACGAGAGCCTTGCCCGCGCGGCTGAAAAGCTCGGCATCCTTTATAACACCGGCGAGGGCGGCTTGCATGAGGACTTTTATAAATACGGCGCGAGCACCATCGTGCAGGTGGCTTCAGGCCGTTTCGGCGTGCATGTTGATTATTTGAACAGCGGCGCGGCGGTTGAAATCAAGATGGGCCAGGGCGCAAAGCCCGGCATCGGCGGGCATCTGCCCGGCAAAAAAATTGTGGGCGACATTTCAAAGACCCGCATGATCCCCGAGGGCAGCGACGCGATTTCGCCCGCGCCCCACCATGATATTTATTCGATTGAAGACCTCAGGCAGCTTGTGTTTTCGCTCAAAGAGGCCACCGGCTACAAAAAGCCTGTTATCGTTAAAATCGCGGCGGTGCACAATGTTTCGGCCATCGCCAGCGGCATTGCCCGCAGCGGGGCGGACATTATTGCAATCGACGGCTTCCGCGGCGGCACCGGCGCGGCGCCCACCCGCATCCGCGACAATGTGGGCATTCCGATCGAGCTCGCGCTCGCAAGCGTTGACCAGCGCCTGCGCAACGAGGGCATCCGTGACCAGGTGTCCATTGTTGTCGGCGGCAGCATCCGCTCCAGCGCGGACATTGTCAAGGCCGTGGCGCTCGGCGCGGACTGCGTTTATATCGGCACCTCCGCCCTGTTGGCGCTTGGCTGCCACCTTTGCCGCAGCTGCCAGACCGGCAAATGCAACTGGGGCATCGCCACCCAGCGTGAGGACCTTGTGAAGCGCCTGAACCCGAACGTCGGCTATGAGCGCCTTGTGAACCTTGTGAGCGCATGGCAGCATGAGATCAAAGAAATGATGGGCGGCATGGGCATCAACTCCATTGAAAGCCTCAAGGGCAACCGCCTAATGCTGCGCGGCGTGGGCCTCAACGAAAAAGAGCTTGAGATTCTGGGCATCAGGCATGCCGGCGAATAAACAGGCGAACAGACTGGGATAGAGAGGTTTGCTATGAAACGAGTATATGTAAATGAAAAATGGTGCCTCGGCTGCCATTTGTGTGAATATTACTGCGCCTTTGCCGGCACAAACGAGACCGACATGGCGCGCGCGCTCAAAGATATAAAAATCAACCCGAAAATCAAGATCGAAGAGCATGGGGACATCAGCTTTGCCGTCTCCTGCCGCCACTGCGACGAGCCGCTTTGCGTGAAGGGCTGCATCACAGGCGCGCTCACCAAAAAAGACGGCGTGATCACCATAGACAAAGAGCGCTGCATCCACTGCTACACCTGCATTTTGTGCTGCCCTTTTGGCGCGGTTTCGCCCTCTGAAGACGGCGCGATCCAGAAATGCGAGCTTTGCGTCAAAAACAGCGCGGGCGTTCCGCAGTGCGTGCGCGGCTGCCCGAACGCGGCGATCGTGTTTGAAGAAAGGGGTTGAGAGCAGTGCGACATGTTATCATCGGCAATTCCACGGCCGCAATCGGCGCGGTGGAAGCCGTTCGCAGCAAAGACAAAGCGGGCAACATCGTGATCATCAGCAACGAGCCGCACCACACCTATTCGCGCCCCCTGATTTCTTATTTGCTTGCGGGCAAAACGACAGAAGAAAAAATGAAATACCGCGGTGCGGATTTTTATAAAGACAATTGCTGCGAGCTGCTGCTTGGCAAAACCGTCGTGAAGCTTGACGCCGCAAAAAAAGAGGTTGTTCTAGACAATGGCAGCTCTGTTGCCTATGACAAACTGCTGGTGGCCACAGGCTCCACCCCCTTTGTGCCCCCGGTGAAAGGGCTTGACACCGTGAAAAACAAGTTAACCTTCACAACCCTGGACGACGCGCATGCGCTTGAAGCCGCGCTTGCGGAGCATGAAAAACAGTCTGAAAAACGCGCAAAGGTGTTGATTTTGGGCGCGGGACTGATCGGCCTTAAGTGCGCGGAGGGTGTCAGCAAACACGCGGACTGTGTGTGCGTTGACCTTTCCCCCCGCATCCTTTCAAGCATTTTAGACGACGAGAGCGCCCCGATCCTGCAATCGCATCTCGAAGCAAACAATATCAAGTTCATCCTCGGTCAGCAGATCACCGAGCTGAACAAAAATACCGCCGCTATTTCAGACGGCACAAGCCTCCCCTTCGACATTCTGGTGCTTGCGGTGGGCGTGCGCGCGAACATCTCACTTGTGAAAGACGCAGGCGGCGAAACAAACCGCGGCATTCTGATTGACGAGCATTGCAAAACCACCCTGCCGGATATTTATGCTGCCGGCGACTGCTCGGAAAGCACCGATGTTTCCACAGGCGAGCATAAGGTCATGGCGCTGCTGCCGAACGCATACATGCAGGGCGAGTGCGCAGGCCTGAACATGGCGGAGGAAGACACCGTGTTCAACAAAGCGATCCCTATGAACGCCATCGGCTTTTTCGGCACACACGTCATCACCGCCGGCAGCTACACGGGCGACGTTTATGTGGAGATCGATGAAAAGAACCTCAAAAAGCTCTATTTTGCAGACAATCGCCTAAACGGCTTCATTCTGGTGGGCAACATCGAAAAAGCCGGCATCTATACCTCTCTGATTCGCGAACAAACGCCCCTCGACACCATTGATTTTGCGCTGATTTGCAAAAAACCGGGCTTAATGGCGTTTTCAAGAGAGGTCAGGGCAGAAAAACTGGGCGGCATAAAAGCGGCAAAATAAGAGGCGCCCGCGCTTTGCGGCGCGCCATACAAACAGATTTTGCACAACTTCCGCCTCATCGCGAAAGGAATGAACATAATAATGAAATTATCGGCTTTTGAACTTGGCTATCAGGCGCTCAACGAAAAAGTGCGCGCCAGTGAAGATGATATTGAAATCGACCAATGCTACGGTGAGCGTTTTATCGGCGCGGGCGCGCAGGATAAAACAATCACCGTGAACGGAACGCCGGGCAACGCGCTGGGCTGCTACCTCAACGGCGCAGCCATTGTTGTCAACGGCAACGCGCAGGACGCGGTGGGCGACACCATGAACGACGGCAAAATCATTGTTTATGGCAACGCGGGCGACGCGCTGGGTTATGCGATGCGCGGCGGCAAAATTTTTGTGAAGGGCAATTCGGGCTACCGCACCGGCATTCACATGAAGGAATATGAAGACACGCGCCCCACCATTGTCGTGGGCGGCAGTGTGGGCAGCTTTTTGGGCGAATATCTCGCGGGCGGCCTGATCGTTGTTTTGGGCCTCGGGACGGACGGTTTCCCCGCCGGGAACTTCACGGGCACGGGCATGCACGGCGGCGAAATTTTCATCAGAACTGCAATCGAGCCGAAAAGCCTGCCCAAACAGGTGAGCATGAGCCTTGCGGACGAAAGCGACATGGCGCACCTGCAAGATACATTGCAGGAATATTCCGGTCTCTTTGGCGTGAGCATGGATGAAATTCTGAGCAAGCCCTTCTACCGCCTGACACCCAACGCGACCAATCCTTATAAGCAGTTATATACAGAAAACTGAGGCGCAGAAATTTATTTTCTGCGCATAGTTCCTTTTTTGTGAAGAAAATAAATTTGGGGTTTAAAACAGGAAAGTTATATAGTATAATGAGTAATTGAAGGATTACGACTATCTGGGCCTTGTTTGAAAATCAGTGAGATGACGAAAAATGAAAGATTTTTCGCTGATCAAGGCAGATGCCTCTGCCGCTTGCAAACACAGCGGGAGCATTGAACGCAGAGCAGCAAAAAACACCGCTTTCGGCGTTTTGATGATTTTCAAACAAGGCCTGCATATGTTTTTTAATCCGCAACAACAAAGACGTTAGGAGGGTTTCAGACATGACGATTACCGCTGCCGAAGTGTTGCAGTTTGTGAAAGAAAATGACGTGAAGTTTATTCGGCTTGCCTTTTGTGACCTCTTCGGCCGGCAAAAGAATATTTCCATTATGCCTGACGAGCTGCCTGCGGCGTTCGAACACGGCGTTTCTTTTGACGCCCATGCAATCAAAGGCTTTTTGGATATTACGCAATCGGACTTGTTTTTGTTCCCTGACCCTGCAACCCTTGCCGTTTTGCCCTGGCGGCCGCAGCAGGGGCGCGTGGTTCGCTTTTATTGCGACATCAAAAATCCGGACGGCACCCCGTTTTGGGGCGACGGCAGAGAGGTTTTGCGCTCTGTGCTTTCGCGCGTGGCCAAGCTCGGCTATGTTTGCCGTGTGGGCGCCGAGTGTGAATTTTATCTGTTCAAAACCGACGAAAACGGCGACCCCACCAATGTGCCGCTCGACAACGGCCGTTATCTTGACGTGGCCCCCCTTGACAAGGGCGAGAACGTGCGCCGCGAAATTTGCCTTTGCCTTGAAGAGATGGGTCTTTCACCCGAAACCTCCCATCACGAGCAGGGCCCGGGGCAGAACGAAATCGATTTTCAGTTTTCAGACGCATTGACCAGCGCAGACAACCTCATCACCTTCAAGAATGTTGTGCGGACGATCGCTTCGCGCAACGGCCTGTTCGCTTCTTTTTCACCGAAGCCCCTGCCCGATGAAAGCGGCAACGGCCTGCACATCAATCTTTCGATCGCGCGAGGCGGTTTCAACCTCTTTAAAACTGAAAATAAAACGCATTCACAGGAAGCTGAAAGCTTTCTTGCGGGTGTGCTTGCGAAAACGGCTGAGATTACAGCGTTTTTAAACCCGCTCCCCTCCTCATATGATCGGTTGGGTGCGTTTGAGGCGCCGAAATATGTCTCATGGTCCCACGGCAACCGCTCCCAGCTGGTGCGCATCCCTCACGCCATCGGCGACAGGATGCGCATGGAGTTGCGCTCGCCGGACCCGTCCATCAACCCCTATCTCGCCTTTGCGCTTGTGATCAGCGCGGGGCTTTTTGGCCTTGAAAACAATCTTGCGCTGCCCGAAAGCGTGAATGAAGACCTCTATACCGCCGGCAAAGAAATCACAGACAAGCTCACTGTGCTGCCCGCAAATCTGGGTGACGCGCTTGCGCTTGCCGAGCGCTCCGGGCTTGCGAAAGAAACCCTGCCGGCTCCGCTGCTTGCAAGGTTTTTGGAGCTGAAAAATGAGGAATATCAGGAGTATCTCACCATAAGCGACAAACACGCCCATTTTATGGAGCATGATTTTAAAATCATTTAAGCAAAACAGAGCGGGTGGCAAGTATGTGCTTTGCCCTTTCGGAATACGCTCTGATTATCCTGAAAAGAAAGGCGGTGTGGTATGGACAGCGCTCTTATCATTTCTCATTCAGAAAAAAGCATTGTGTATTTGACAGAAATCCTCAACCAGGTGTCCCTGAGCGCAATCACAGCCCTTTCAAACGCGGGGGAAGCCAGGCGGCTTCTCATTGAAAAAGACTTCGATCTGTGCATTATCAACGCGCCGTTGCCGGATGAATTCGGCGAAAGCCTCGCGCGCAACATTGCGGCAAAGGGCATCAGTCAGGTGATTTTGATCGTCAAGGCCGATCTGTATGATGAGATAACAGAAAAAACAGAGGACTACGGCGTCATCACCATCGCAAAGCCCATTCACAAGCCTCTTTTGTGGAGCGCGCTCAAAATGGCCAACGCCACGAACACAAAAATGCGCGCCATGCAAAGCGAAAACAATAAGCTGCTGCAAAAAATCGAAGACATCCGCATGATCGACAGGGCGAAATGTATTTTGATTTCGCAATTGTCCATGAGCGAGCCTGAGGCGCACCGTTATATTGAAAAGCAGGCGATGGATATGCGCCTGACACGCAGAGATATAGCTGAGGAGATTTTGAAGACGTATGAAATTTGATGAAAAACTCAGGGAAGAATGTGCGGTGTTCGGCGTTTGCGTTTCAACCAATGAAGCGGCCGGCATCACCTACAACGCCCTGCTCGCCCTGCAGCACAGGGGGCAGGAGGGCAGCGGCATCGCCGTTTTAAAGGGCAATAACATTTTATACCACAAAAACGTGGGCCTTGTGAGCGAGGTGTTCCACGAAAAGGTGCTGAAAAAGCTGCCCATGAGCCACCTGGCAGTGGGCCATAACCGCTATTCCACCACCGGCAGCAACACTGTGCACAATGTCCAGCCCTTTATCACCGAATATCTCACGGGGCGCATTGCCACCGCGCACAACGGCAACATCACCAACGCCAGAAAAATTAAAGAGGAATTAAAAAACCTCGGGGTGCATTTTGAAGCCACAAGCGACAGCGAGGTGGTTTCTTCATTGATTGCATATTATATCGTCAAGCTGGGCGACCCGCTCAGCGGTGTGATCAAGGCGGCAAAGCAGCTCGAAGGCGCGTTCAGCCTTGTGGTGCTTTGCGGCGACGGCAAAATCATCGCCGTGCGCGACGGCAGCGGCATTCGCCCGTTATGCATCGGCACGCATGAAGACGGCGTCTGCGTTGCCTCTGAAACCTGCGCGCTTGACAGCTGCGGCTTTACTATGCTCCGCGATGTTGCTCCCGGCGAAGTGGTTGTGATGGAAAACGGCCAAATCACCCACAGCAGCATTGAGCTTCAGGAGCAGAAGGGCTGCGGCCTTTGCATTTTTGAATATGTTTATTTTGCCCGGCCCGACAGCATTATTGACAACCTGAGCGTCTATGAAGCCCGTTATAATATGGGTCGCGTGCTGGCAGAAGAGCATCCTGTGGATGCCGACGTGGTCTGCGGCGTGCCCGACTCCGGGCTTGAGGCCGCTATCGGCTACAGCGCGGCAAGCGGCATTCCGCTTGTTTCGGGTTTTGTCAAAAACCGATATATCGGCAGGAGCTTTATTTATCCCTCGCAGGCGCAGCGCGAAGACGCCGTGCGGCTCAAACTCAACCCCCTCTCGGCAAACGTCAGGGGCAAGCGCATTGTGATGGTTGACGACTCCATCGTGCGCGGCACCACCAGCAAAAAAATCGTGCAGGCAATGAAAAACGCGGGCGCGAAAGAAGTGCACATGCGCATTTCCTCCCCCCCGTTTTTGTTCAGCTGCCACTTCGGCACGGATATTGACAGTGAAGAAAACCTGATCGCGAACCGCATGACGCTTGAAGAGATCCGCGGGC
>JAISXG010000100.1 GCA_031270605.1 Oscillospiraceae bacterium
GGCTTGGAATGTGATTTTAGAGGAACGTCTCCGCTATACAGATAAGCTCAAAGAAATCGCAAAAGAAATTTATGCGGGGCTTTCGGGCTCTTCTGAAAAAATGTCGCTTTCTTATAAACGAAAGCTGCCCGAGGAGATGCCGCTTGACGCGGCGCCGAAGGCGCTTTTGAAGCATGCCCGGCGTGACGACATTTTGAACGGCAGCACAAATTACGGCATTCACAGGGACGACATTGTGATTGAAATCGACGGCAAATCCGCAAGGGAGTTTGGCTCCCAGGGGCAGCAGCGTTCCTGCGCGCTGGCGCTGAAGCTCGCCGAGGCGAGAATTGTCCGTGAGTTTACAAAGGAACAGCCCATAGCCTTGCTTGACGACGTAATGAGCGAGCTTGACCCCGGCCGGCAGGACTATATTTTAAACCATATCGACGGTTGGCAGGTGTTTATTACCTGCTGCGACCCTTCTGCGAAGCTGCGCATGTTTCATGGCTGCACGTTTGAAATCAGCAGGGGAACGGTGCTGGATATCAAAAAATAACTGATTTTTAGGGTGACGATATATGTTTTTGCACTTGGGGCAGTCCACGGTTGTGACGTTCGATGAAATCATCGGCATTTTTGATTTGGACACGACCACCGTTCAAAAATCCACGCGCGACTATCTCGCTTTGGCTGAAAAAAGCGGCAGGGTCATTAATGTTTCTTCTTATGACCTGCCGAAATCCTTTGTTGTATGCAAAGCGAAAAGGGCAAAAAAAGAAAAAAAGGGCCCGCTGTCAACTGTGGTTTATATTTCGCCGATCTCATCTGCCACGCTTTTGAAAAGAATCGGCTACAGCATCGGGAAATAACATTATTTTTAATATAGAAAATTATAAAATTCCGGAAGCAATTGGAGTGAAGAGTTTTGGATTTTGAAGAGAACAAAAAGCCTTTGGAGGAAGAGGGGTTAGACACCTTCGTCTCTGAAAAATATGATGCCAGCCAGATTCAGGTGCTGGAAGGGCTTGAGGCCGTGCGCAAACGGCCGGGCATGTATATCGGCTCAACGGGTCCAAAAGGCCTGCACCACCTTGTTTATGAAATTGTCGACAATTCCATCGATGAGGCGCTGGCCGGTTTCTGCACGCACATCGAGGTTGAAATTTTGCCCGGCAATGTGATAACGGTGCGCGACAACGGCCGCGGCATTCCCACAGACATCAACGAGCAGCAGGGCCTTCCCGCTGTTACGGTGGTGCTCACGGTGCTGCACGCCGGCGGCAAGTTCGGCGGCAGCGGCTACAAGGTTTCGGGCGGCCTGCACGGCGTGGGCTCTTCTGTTGTGAACGCGCTTTCAGAGTGGTTTGAGGTTGAGGTTTCACAAAACGGCCATGTGTATCACCAGCGGTTTGAGCGCGGGGACATTGTGACGGATTTGACCCCGATCGCCGACACGGAAGAAACGGGAACCTTGATCCGTTTCAAGGCTGATTATGAAATTTTCACGGAAACGCTGGAATATGAGTTCGAGGTGCTGCAAAGAAGGCTGCGCGAACAGGCCTTCTTGAACGCGGGTCTTGCGATTACCCTGACCGATTCACGCGACAGCGAAACGATAATTGAGGAACACTATTGCTATGAGGGCGGCTTGTCGAGCTTTGTGGCCTATATTAACGAAAGCCGCGGGCTGACGCCGCTGCACGAAGAGCCGCTTCATTTTATTTCGGTTTCGGGTGACCGCTGCGCCGAAGTGGCGATCATGTATAACGACAGCTACAATGAAAATATTTTGAGCTTTGCGAACAATGTGCGCACGACCGACGGCGGCACCCATGAAACGGGCTTTAAAAATGCCCTGACACGCGTGTTCAACGACTATGGCCGCAAATACGGCATTTTGAAAGACGCCGACAAAAACCTTTCGGGCGACGACGTGCGCGAGGGCCTGTCCGCCGTGATCAGCGTCAAGCTGACGGACGCCCAGTTTGAGGGGCAAACAAAGGCAAAGCTCGGCAACACAGACATCACGGGCCTTGTTTCAAGCATGATTTATGACAAGCTGATGACTTATTTTGAAGAGAATCCCTCGGTTGCCCGCGCGATTTTCAGCAAGGCGCTGGACGCTTCGCGCGCGCGCGAGGCCGCGAGAAAGGCGCGCGACCTTGCCCGGCGCAAGTCCGCCCTTGAGAGTAATTCCCTGCCCGGCAAGCTGGCCGACTGCACAGACAAAAACCCTGAAAACACTGAGATTTATATCGTTGAGGGTGATTCGGCCGGCGGCAGCGCCAAAGCGGGGAGGGACAGGGCAATTCAGGCCATTCTGCCTTTGTGGGGCAAAATGCTCAATGTTGAAAAGGCGAGGCTCGACAAGGTCATCGGCAACGAAAAGCTGATGCCCGTTGTGACGGCGCTCGGCACGGGCCTTGACGAAGAGTTTGACCTCAACCGCCTGCGCTATCACAAAATCGTCATCATGGCCGACGCCGACGTCGACGGCGCGCACATCCGCACGCTGCTGCTGACGTTTTTTTTCCGCTATATGCGGCCGCTGATTGACAACGGATATATTTATATTGCCCAGCCGCCTCTTTACAGAATCACAAAAGCAAAGAAGCATTTATATGCTTATTCTGACGAAGAGCGCGACGAAATCATGGAAAGCCTGGGCGGCGTGGGGCTTGATATTCAGCGCTATAAAGGCCTTGGCGAAATGGATGCCGAGCAGCTTTGGGAAACCACCATGGATC
Organism: Oscillospiraceae bacterium; assembly: GCA_031270605.1. Lineage (GTDB taxonomy): Bacteria > Bacillota > Clostridia > Oscillospirales > Acutalibacteraceae > JAISXG01. The sequence goes on from JAISXG010000100.1 coordinate 2,730, forward strand.
CGGCGAGAAGAACTATGCTCAAGGTGACACTGGACGACGCGATTCAGGCGGATGAGACCTTTTCCATCCTGATGGGCGACAAGGTTGAGCCCCGGCGTGATTTTATTGAAAAGAACGCGAAATACGTGCAGAATCTGGATATTTAGGCCACACTTATATAAAGTTATCAACATTCCCCTTTGTAATGTTGATAACTTCGCTTCATGCGTTTAGGAAGGATGTTTTTTAGAGATGGATCACGAAAACACAAAAATCACCGAACATGGCGGTAAGCAGATAGAAGTGGACATCAACCGGGAAATGCGCAAGTCTTTCCTTGACTATTCCATGTCCGTCATTACCGCGCGCGCCCTTCCCGACGTGCGCGACGGCTTAAAGCCCGTGCACCGCCGCATTTTATACACAATGTTTGAGAATAACCTGTATCCCGAAAAGGCATACAGAAAATGTGCCGACACCGTGGGCACGGTGCTCGGGCGCTATCACCCCCACGGCGACCAGTCGGTGTATGACGCGATGGTGCGTTTGGCGCAGGATTTTTCGATGCGCTACATGCTCATTGACGGCCACGGCAACTTCGGCTCTGTGGACGGCGACCCCCCCGCGGCATACAGATACACCGAGTCGCGCATGAGCAAGATCTCAATGGAGATGCTCACCGACATTGACAAGGACACCGTCGATTTTATTCCGAACTATGACGACCGCCTCAAAGAACCGACCGTTCTGCCCTCAAAATTCCCGAACCTGCTGGTGAACGGCTCCACGGGTATCGCCGTCGGCATGGCGACCAATATTCCGCCGCATAACCTGCGTGAAGTCATTGACGGCATGTGCTTTTTGATTGACCATCCTGACGCGGAAATTTCAGAGCTGACGGACTATATCGAGGGGCCGGACTTCCCCACAAGCGGCATCATCATGGGCCGCAGCGGTATCCGCAGCGCCTATAACACCGGCCGCGGCAGAATCACCCTGCGCGCGAAGGCCGAAATTGTGGAGGGGAAAAACAACCGCTATCAAATCGTTGTTTCGGAGCTGCCCTATCAGGTCAACAAGGCGAAGCTGATTGAAAGTATCGCTGAGCTTGTGAAAGACAAGCGCATTGAGGGCATTTCAGATGTAAACGACTACTCCAACCGCGAGGGCATGCATATGGTTGTGGATTTAAAGCGTGACGCAAACCCGCAGCTGGTGCTCAACCAGTTGTATTCCTATTCGCAGCTTCAGGTCACCTTCGGCGTGATCATGATCGCGCTTGTGAAGGGCGAACCCCGCCTGCTCAACCTCAAAGAGGTGCTCCAGCTTTATATTGACCACCAGTGCGCGGTGATTGAGCGCCGTACGCGCTTTGACCTCAAAAAAGCGCAGGACCGCGCGCATATTGTCGAGGCATTGCTCAAAGCCCTCGATTTTATTGATGAGATTATCGATATCCTGAAAAAATCAAAAGACGTCCCCAGTGGTAAGGTTGCACTTATGGAGCGCTTTGCTTTTGACGAAGTGCAGGCGACACACATCGTGCAGATGCGCCTGGGGCAATTGACGGGCCTTGAGCGTGAAAAGCTTGAGGAGGAAATGGAAGCCCTACGCGCCAAAATCGCCGAATACCTTGAAATTCTCGGCTCCCGTGAACGGGTGCTTACGATTATTAAAGATGAGGCCATTGCCATCCGCGACAAGTATTCAGACGAACGCCGCACCTTGATTGAAAACATCAGCGGCGAGGTGGACGACGAGTCCCTGATTCCGGAGGAGGACTGCGTATTCACCATGACGACCCTCGGCTACATCAAGCGCCAGCCGGTCGACACCTACCGTCAGCAAAAACGCGGCGGCCGCGGCGTTCTGGGCATGACGCGGCGCGAGGAGGACGTTGCGGAGACGATGTTCACCTGCTCCACGCACGACTATGTGCTGTTCTTCACCTCAAAGGGCCGGATGTACCGCTTGAAAGGCTATGAAATCCCCGAGGGCAGCCGTACGGGCAAGGGCATGAACATCGTGAACCTGCTGCCGATAGAGTCCGATGAAAAAATTCAGGCCATGCTCCGCGCCCCGCGGGAAGAAAACGGCGAATACCTCTGCATGGTCACGCGCCACGGCGTAATCAAACGGACCGAGCTTGCCGCGTTTAAAAATGTGCGCAAAAACGGCATTATCGCCATCAGCCTTGACGAGGGCGACGAGCTTGCGTGGGTGCGGCTCACAACGGGTGAAAACAATCTGCTTGTGGGCACAAAGCACGGCATGAGCATTTGCTTTAACGAAACAGGCGCGCGTTCCGTCGGCAGGCAGGCGCGCGGCGTAAAGGCGGTCACACTCAAAAAAGGCGACGAAGTCGTGGGCCTTGCGGTGCTCGAAGAGGGCGAGGGTAAAACGATTCTTACCGTCAGCGAAACCGGTTACGGCCGCCGCAGCGAATTTGAGGACTACCGCGTGCAGTCAAGGGGAGGCCTCGGTCTGATCAACTACAGAACGGCGCAGTTCGGCGACGTTGCGGACATCCGCGTGGTGAATGCAGACGACGACATCATCATGATTTCGTCAGACGGCATCATCATCCGTATTCCCGCCGCCGACATCAGCGTGTTCAGCCGCCCGTCAAAGGGTGTGCGCGTGATGAAGGTCAACGAGGGCGAGCGTGTTGTGACGATTGCCGAAACCCCGGCCGAAGAGGAAGATCCGGAGGTGGACGGCGAGGAATCACAGGACGCGCAAACGGAGGAAGACGGAGCCACCCAGCCGCAGAAAGATGCGCAGGCGGAACAATCTGAAGAATAAAATAAACAGCATATAAAAAAACCTCCACCGTAACGCAGGGTGTCATAACGAAATATTTTATGATTGTGCATATTCCGGCAAGCATCGTGGTTGTATGCCCATCCGCAGATCGCAGGGAATTCCCTGAAACCCTATAAAAAATCACCAGCCGAAAAGAATGAAAAATTTAATTTTCGGTTGGTTTTCTATTATTACTATGTTACAATCAAGGTGCAAACAGTTAATATACGGGAGGTTAGCACATATATGGAAAGTATTTTTGAAACATATTATTGGCAAAATGACAGCGTTCGATTAAGGTCAGTTATGCCTTCAGATTCCGAATACAATTATACATTAAGCTTTGATGTTTTAGGAATCGCATTTGTTGCAGCAGAAATGCCGTTACCACCTGTAAGAAGGCTTATTAATGATGATGAAATCCAGCACAATAACGCAAGTCCGGGATTCATTATTGAAACACTTTCAGGAGATTATATTGGTGGAATTCATTTTAATTACATTAATGAAAGGCATGGTACTTTTTCGATTGGTATGGTAATTCTTAATGAGCAAAGAGGGAAAGGATTTGGAAAAGCAGCCATGAGTATTCTGTTTGAATATGCTTTTAACGAAAGACGACTGCATAAGTTTGAAGGATTCTGTCTTGATGAAAATATTGCTTCAGCTAAAATGATGGAATCACTTGGGTGTATACTTGAAGGAACTTCTCGTGAAGCTGTTTTTTATAATGGTAAATATCATAGCAGATTATTATATGGTTTATTAGAAAATGAGTATAGGCAACGTACCAAATGAGCATTTTTTCCGAAAAGAAGGTTTGAGAAATGTTTTTCTCAAACCTTCTTTATTATACTCCGCCGTAAAGCCGAGTTCTTTGCGTAAAGAGCAGCGATTTGCGCTGTTCCGCCCCGGTTATTCGGTTTTACCGCCATAAGGCAGCACAATGTTCTCCACATCTGCCGGGTTTTGGAGGAATGCCGCGATGACCTCGGTCTTTTGGTCACCGTTTTTGCCGATCTCGGCATTGATGTCCATGTGGCTGTCGCCTTTTGCTTCCAGCTTTGCGGCCGGAACACCGGCGGTTCTCAGTGTCTGCACAAACAGCTCCTGCACGTCGTTGTCGCCGTTGGTTCTGTAAAAAAGCAGGAAAGGCGGAATGCTTTTGCCCGCCGCGACATTTTTGACGCAGGACGCGTCGTCGAGGTCTTCGTCGTCAAACGCGGAACGGTATGTCTCCAGATCGGCGACGGAATTATAGAGGTTCGTGTCAAGGCAGACAACGCCCCTGATCAGGTCAAGCGAGCCGCCCGCGGCCTCTATGTAGCTGTTGTTCGTTGCGAGCAGGGCGACAAGCTGCGCGCCCGCGCTGTGACCCATGATGAAAATGTTGTCCTTGTCCCCGCCCCACTCTTCGGCGTGGTTATAGACATACATGAACGCCGCGGCGAGGTCCTCAATGTGCGCGGGGTGCTTGACCGCGGGGGACAGGCGGTAGTTGACGCTGATAAAAACATAGCCGTTTTCGGTGAAATAGGGCGCTTTGTCCTGATAGCAGTTGGCGTTGGACTTGTCTCCGATCATATACGCGCCGCCGTGCACAAAGAAAACAACCGGGCGGCCGCTTGTGTTCTCTTTGTAATAGGCGTCAAGACTTGTGAGGTCGGGGTTCGAGGAGGTTTGTTTGTATTGCGCGGTTGCTTTGGTGTAGTCCGCGTTCCCGCCCGGGCCGCCGCCCAGGCCGAACAGGCTCAGGATGAAGGTGATGACCGACATCAGGGAAGAAATCAATTTTTGCCACATGAAAAAAACCCCCTTTCTGTATAAAATGTTGTGGTAAGTACCTCAATTTTCATTCTATTCTCTGTGAAGGACAAAGTCAAATAAAATTCAGGAAATCGGCACGAATTTTTCTGTTTTCTTGCTATTTTATAGATTAGTGAAATAGTAAAAAAAGCCTCCCGCCGAAAAGGCGGGAGGCCTGTTTGTGTGTTTTTATAGTTGTTTCCCGGTATCTCTGTCAGTAAAGACAATTTCATAATCATAATTTAAGTCTTCCGCTATTTTTTTCAAGTCTTTTTCAGAGAAATTGTCGCATTTCATTTTGTCGCCCATGAAATGACCGTAGGCAAAATTTTTCGCAAATGCCGGAACGCTCTTCAAGTGATAAATAATCAAACCTTAAGCACGCTGCTTAAAAAGTCCTTGGTGCGTTGCTCTTTGGGCGCGGAAAAGATCTCATCCGGCGTGCCTTGCTCGACAAGCAGGCCGTCCGACATGAAAAGAACCCTGTCCGCGACATCCCGGGCAAAGCCCATTTCATGGGTGACGACCACCATCGTCATGCCGTCCATCGCCAGCTCTTTCATAACCTGAAGCACCTCGCCGACCATTTCGGGGTCAAGCGCGCTGGTGGGTTCGTCGAAAAGCATGATGTCGGGGTTCATGGCCAGCGCGCGCGCAATGGCGACCCTCTGCTGCTGGCCGCCCGAAAGCTGATGCGGATAGCTGTTTGCCTTATCCTCGAGGCCCACCCTGATCAAAAGCTGCATCGCCCGTTTTTCAGCCTGCGCCCGTTTCATTTTTTTGAGCTGAACCGGGGCAAACATCAGGTTGGCCTTCGCCGTTTTATTGGTGAAAAGATTAAACTGCTGAAAAACCATGCCGATATTTTCGCGCACCTTATTAATGTTCTGTTTTTTGTCAGAAATTTCAAAGCCGTCCACCTCAATGGTTCCGCCCGTTGACTCTTCAAGGCGGTTCAGGCAGCGAAGAAAGGTGGATTTGCCGGAGCCGGACGGGCCGATGAGGCACACAACCTCGCCCTCGTCTATCTCAAGGTCGATTCCCCTGAGAACCTCCAATTTTCCAAAGCTTTTGCGAAGCCCGCTAACTTTAACCTTTTTTGTCATAATTCAACTTCTTCTCCACAAACTTTGACAAAACCATAAGCGCTGAAATAACCACAAGGTAGAATGCGCCGACCCATATGAATGTTTCAAAATAATCGTATTTGATTGAAACATGCTGTCTTGCCATGTTGACGATTTCTTTTAAGCCGATCACGGTGAGGATGGATGTGTCCTTGACGGTAATAATAAACTGGTTCACGAGGGAGGGAACCGTAATTTTGAAAGCCTGGGGAAGCACGACCTTGCGCATTGTGGTGAATGCCGAAAGGCCGAGGGAGCGCGACGCTTCAATCTGCCCCGTATTGACCGCCTGGATGCCGCTTCGAAAAATTTCAGACAAATAGGCTCCCGCATTCAGGCTCAGGGTGATGACGCCGGCAATAAACGGGGTAACTGTGAAGCTCGGCAGCACGGTTCGAATAACATCAGGGCACCCGAAATAAATAAAAAGGGCCTGAACGAGCATGGGCGTGCCGCGCACCACCCACACATATGCCGCCGCAAGCCATTTGAGCACCGGAATCCTTGCCACGGTGATCAGGCACGAAACAAGCCCCACGAAAATGCCGATTACGATGGAGAGAAGCGCGGCTTTGACGGTTACCTGTATGCCCTGAAGCAAAAGGGAATGGGCCTCGTTAAAGGTTTCAATCATAATTAAACAGTCCTTGTAAATGAATTCAGCATAGTGGGTGTTCTCACTATGCTGAACCCAACCGATAAAATTCCAAAGGAAACGCGGCAAAAGCGCCGCGCGGCCCGTTTAGATGCCGTATTTGGCGAGGATCGTTTCATAGGTGCCGTTTGCCTTGATGTTGGCGAGCCCGGCATTAAACAGCGTCAGCAGCTCGGCGTTTTTGCCCTTGAGAACCGCGAAGCCGTAAGGCTTGACGTTGACCTTTTCGCCCACGAGCTTAAAGGAGAGGCCCGCGGCGTCAATTTTATAGCTGATCACCGAAAAGTCCTCGACGCCAAGGTCCACATTGCCGCTGGACACGGCCGCATAGACCTCGTCGGAGCCTTCATAGCTGTTCACGGTCAGCTCATATTCCTCTTTAAGGCTTTCAACATAGCTGGCGCCCATCGTGCCTGTTTTAACGGCAACCGTTTTGCCCTTGATGTCTTCAAGGCCGGAAAAATTACTGTCCGCCTTTGCGAAGAGGGTCTGGCCGTCTTCAAAATACGCGTTGGAGAAATCATATGTTTCCTTGCGCTCGTCGGTGATCGTCATGCCGGCGATCATGCCGTCTGCCTGGCCGTTGGCCAGATTGCCAAGCGACGCGTCCCAGCCGCAGTTGTCAACGGTGTAGCTGAACCCCTGATCCGCCGCGATAGCGGCAAGAATATCCATGTCAACGCCCACATAGGTGTTGGTGGCCGCGTCAAGGAATTCAAAAGGAGCAAAGGAATTGTCCGCAACAATAAGATACTTCTTTCCTGCGGTTGTGCCTGTGGTTGAGGTCTGTGTGTTTTTGCCGTCATTTGAGTTGCAGCCCGCAAAGCCGAGCAGCAGCGCAAACGTCATGATGGCCGCAAGGGCCCTGGTTGCCTTTTTCATGAAAAACTCCTCCAATTTAAAATGTTGATTAATTATACTATGGCTGGAAAGCCCTGTCAACTTTTTCATGCAAAACAACCACAAAAAACGTCAAAAACCACAGAACTCAACAGGCAATATAACCAAACGCCGCCCAAAAAAGAATTAGCTGGATTCATAAGACGCGCTTTTTATAAAAGACCTTTTGTGGTCTTATAAAGCGCAGTACACAACTTGTGGTGGTGGAACCAAACAGATTTTTAAGCCTTTTTTAAAAATATGACAAAATTATGAATTTTGGAAAGAAAAGCTTGCTTTTTGTGAAATTCTGTATAAAATAGATTTAGCACTCAAAAGAGAAGAGTGCTAACGGCGGGCCGAAACAGACAGCGGCTGCCAGCAGCATTACAGCTTTTACAAAATACAGTATGATTTGGAGGAATTCAAAATGACACTCAAACCCCTTGGCGACCGTGTTGTTCTCAAATTCATCGAGGCCGAAGAAACCACGAAGGGCGGCATCATCCTTGCCGCCGCCGCACAGGAAAAACCGCAAATCGCAGAGGTCATTTCCGTCGGCCCCGGCGGAATCGTCGACGGCAAAGACGTGATCATGGAAGTGGAAGAAGGCGACAAGGTCATCCTCAGCAAGTATTCCGGCACGGAAGTGAAGATCGACGGCCAGGACTACACCATTTGCCGCCAGAACGACATTCTGGCTATCGTTGAATAATTCATTGCTTAAAAACTTTAAGAATCGGAGGAATTACTATGGCTAAACAGATTTTATACGGCGAGGAAGCCCGCAAGGCGCTGCAGGCCGGCATCGACAAGCTTTCAAACACAGTCAAAATCACTCTCGGCCCCAAGGGCAGAAACGTGGTGCTTGACAAGAAATACGGCTCCCCCCTCATCACAAACGACGGTGTGACCATCGCGAAGGAAATCGAACTTGAAGCCCCGTTTGAGAACATGGGCGCGCAGCTTGTGAAAGAGGTCGCCACAAAAACAAACGACGTGGCGGGCGACGGCACCACAACCGCAACGCTGCTTGCGCAGGCGCTTGTGCGCGAGGGCATGAAAAATGTCGCCGCGGGCGCAAACCCAATGGTCGTGAAAAAAGGTATTCAAAAAGCCGTTGATGTTGCGGTCAAGGCAATTAAAGAGGCGTCCAAGCCCGTGAACGGCACGGAAGACATCGCCCGCATCGCCACCGTTTCCGCAAGCGACGAATTGATCGGCAAGCTGATCGCCGAGGCGATGGATAAGGTCTCTGCGGACGGCGTGATCACGGTTGAAGAGTCCAAAACCGCCGAAACCAGCTGCGACGTTGTGGAAGGCATGCAGTTTGACCGCGGCTATGTTTCCCCCTACATGGTAACGGATACAGACAAAATGGAAGCCGTCATTGAAGACGCATACATTTTGATTACCGATAAAAAAATCTCGAGTATTCAGGAAATTCTGCCCCTGCTTGAGCAGGTTGTGCAGGCCGGCAAAAAGCTTGTGATCGTCGCTGAGGACATCGAAGGCGAAGCGCTCTCCACCATCCTTGTGAACAAGCTGCGCGGCACCTTCATCTGCGTGGGCGTGAAAGCTCCCGGCTTCGGCGACAGAAGAAAAGAAATGCTGCGCGACATCGCCATTCTGACAGGCGGCGAGGTCATCACAGAAGAGCTCGGCCTTGAGCTGAAAGAGACAAAAATCGACCAGCTTGGCCGCGCAAAGCAGGTCAAGGTTTCAAAAGAGAACACGATCATTGTTGACGGCGCGGGCGACAACGGCGAAATCAAAGCGCGCGTGCAGCAGATCAGAACACAGATCGAAGAAACCACCTCTGAGTTCGACCGTGAAAAATTGCAGGAGCGCCTTGCGAAACTCGCGGGCGGAGTAGCCGTCATCCATGTCGGCGCGGCGACCGAAACAGAGATGAAAGAGCAGAAGCTGCGTATTGAAGACGCGCTTGCGGCGACAAAAGCGGCCGTCGAAGAAGGCTATGTCGCGGGCGGCGGCGTGGCGCCCCTCAACGCGCTTCCCGCAGTGGAAGCATTGCTGGGCAGCACCGAGGATGCAGACGAGAAAACAGGCGTCGCCATCGTTCTGAAGGCGCTCGAAGAGCCGATTCGCCAGATCGCGGCGAACGCGGGCCTTGAAGGCTCCGTCATTATCAACGCCATCGTTTCTTCTGGCAAAAAGGGCTACGGCTTCGACTTCGCGAAAGAAACCTATGTTGACATGGTGGAGGCGGGCATTCTTGACCCGACCAAGGTTACCCGTTCCGCAATCCAGAACGCGGCTTCCGTCGCGGCGATGGTGCTCACAACCGAGTCCCTTGTTACAGACATTCCCGACCCGGCGGCGGATGCGGCTGCAAATGCGGCAATGGCGCAGGGTGGCGGCATGTATTAAGCGGCCGCAGGCAAATACCCGAAAGGCTCCGATTGGAGCGGACATAGAAAAAAGGCCTGGTTTTTCCAGGCCTTTTTGATTTGATTTTTTGCGGCAAAGAGAGAAGAATCAACCTCTTTTGCTGATTTCATCTGTTATCAATGTTTTTGAAATATGCATCGCTTTTATGATGTTTTTAAACCGGGTGTGATGAGAACTGCCCTCGGCAAATTTCAGCTGCGCCTTTTCGCATTTGCTGATAATGGAGGATACGGGCGGCAGCGCTTGCGTCAACTCCTCTTTCGTATAGTTTTCGATGTCCTTTTCTTTTGTCATCAATGATTTTGCAATATACAGCGCTTTTATCCTGTTTTTGAGCAGTGTGTGCTGTGAGGTTCCCGCCGCAAATTTGGGCTGCGCTTTTTCACATCTGCCGATCATTGAAACAACGAGTCGCAGGGCTTCCTGCAATTCTTCGTTTATATCGTTTTCCATTGTGCTTCACCTCAAACTCCGGTTTATGTCCTTTTGCGTCATAAAATAATTTGTTTATATAGCCGATCAACTTGGAAATGAGCTAAAAGATTGTGAGCATATTTTTTATTTTGCCCGTGCACCTGTGCGCGTGCGCCCACCGCAGGCAGGCTTTCAGTCCTGTAAACAAGCTTTGCCTGTTCGGGTGGGCAACGCGGCAAAATGATAAATAGGCCGCAAGATTTAGCGCAGTTTCAAGTTGATTGGCTATATATGCTTATTGTAGCATATTTATCACAGAAATGCATTTGTTAAACAAAATAAAGACGCGGGATGCGAAAGGGCCATATAATAGAACGAAGCGTCCTGATAAATTTTTATCCATTTTGTGTTTTGCTCTTTAATTTTTTAGACAAACATGCTATAATGTGTGAGCGTTCAGGCGGTGTGGATGCCGCCTGTAAAGACGCGCCTGTTTGGGGGCGCAAAATGATTTTTTGACGGGAAGGATTCTCCGGTTATTTTTGTGGAGAAAACGGTAAAGGGTTATGGCAGACAAAATCAATGCCGCGGTCATCGGCTACGGCGGAATGGGCGGCTGGCACGCCGACAGAATCCGCAAGATGAAAAAATTCAATCTTGCGGGCATTTATGACATCAAGCCCGAAAGGAACACAATCGCGGAGGAAAAGGGCATTCACGCTTTTGCTTCTTTGGAGGAGCTGCTGGCGGATGAAAGCATTGAGGTCGTGACGATCGCAACCTATAACGACGTGCATAAAGAGATCGCGATCAAAGCGATGGAAGCCGGCAAAAACGTGATCAGTGAAAAGCCTGTTACCCTGAGCGTGACAGACCTCGATGAAATGATCGCCGCAAGCGAGAGAACCGGCAAACTGTTCACCGTGCACCAGAACAGAAGGTGGGACAGCGACTACCTGACCGCAAAGAAAATTTATGACGGGGGCATTCTTGGCAAAACCTTCCGCATCGAGTCGCGCGTGCAGGGCTCAAGGGGCATCCCCGGCGACTGGCGCGGCATCAAGCAATACGGCGGCGGCATGGTGCTTGACTGGGGCGTGCATCTGCTTGACCAGGCGCTCACAATGAATGACGGCAACAAGCTCGTTTCTGTTTATGCCACGCTGACAAACATCACAAACTATGAATGCGACGACGGCTTTTATGCCACATTGACCTTTGAAAACGGCCTTGAATATTTTGTTGAGGTCACCACAAACAATTTTATCAATTTGCCGCTGTGGTATATTTTGGGCGAAAACGGCACCGCCGCGATTGACGACTGGGATCAAAACGGCAAAATCGTGATGGTGGAGGACTGGGAAAACCGCGACGCCGTCCCCGTGCTCGCAGGGCAAGGCCTGACAAAAACAATGGCCCCCCGCACAGACGACTCCATTAAGGAGTTCCCCCTGCCCAAACAGCACGGCGAGTGGACGGAATATTATGAAAACATTTATGACGTCATCAGAAACGGCGCCGGTCAGATCGTGACACACCGCCAGATGCGCCGCTGTCTGAGCCTGATCGAGGCGATTTTTGAGTCCGCGGCCACAAAACAGGTCATTCCGCTCTCTTTATAGTCCCTTTATAACTGAATGCAACAAGCACTGCCGCCCGGTTTTCTTTGAGCCAATCAAAAGATCCGCGCGGCAGTTTTTTATTAAATTTTTTTATGGTCATGCAACAGTCTTTTATTTTTACAACTCTAATTGTCGAGGGAGTGAGGAAGAATGACGCTTTCGGATTATGACACGGCGCAGGCTGTCGCACAGGCAAAAACAGGCGACTGTGACGCATTTTCCATGCTTTATGAAACCTTCAGCGCCGACCTCTACCGGTTTGCGTTTTATATGCTGGGCACTCGAGAGGACGCTCAAGATGCCGTGCAGGACGCTGTTTTACAGGCATATACGCACATCGGGTCATTAAAAAAGGACGCGGCGTTTAAGTCTTGGTTTTTTAAGATTCTGTCAAACTGCTGCAAAGCAAAACTGATCCGGGCGTCGCGCCAAGGGGGCGTTCTGCCCCTTGAGGACTTTTCTGACCTGGCTCCCGACGAACGCGCCGCGGAGTTCTTTTCCTCACTCGAGCTCCGCGACGCAATCTATCGCCTGAGCGAAGAAGACAGGACGGTCGTGCTGTTTTCTGTGATCGGCGGCTACAAAAGCCACGAAATCGCAAAAATATTGCAGCTGCCGCCCTCCACCGTGCGCTCAAAGCTGTCGCGTTCACTTGAAAAGCTCAAGCGCTTTCTGGCAGACGCGCCCAAAAGTGTGCAGGCGCTCAACACCGAGTGAGGCGAGTGAGTATCCATATATGAGTCGCTTAAATTTATGATTTTTTAATATCAGAATAAAGCGTGTGCCTCTTTTTTAATAGGAAAAGGAACATCTTCCCGCAGAATGCCGCACAACGCTTTTGCTTCGCAGAAAGGAATGACTGTGGATATGGACCATGATTATGAAAAACAAATTGCGGATAATGTAAATAAAGCCCTAATGCCCCTTGACGAACACAACCCCCTGCCCGGGGCGCTTTCGCGCGAGGCGGTGGCCGCGCTGCTCAAAGAAAAGAGCCTGTCCGGTGAAGTGGCGGGCATGCAAAAAGCAAAAAGAAAAATAAACAGGCGCAGACTCACGCGCCGGGTCGTTTCGGCGGCGGCAGCCTTTGCCGTGCTTGTGGGCTCAGGCGCGGTGCTGAGCCGGGTGTATGACAACAGCAAAACCTATGTTGACGAAAGCTGGCCGCAGACTCCCGTGCCCATGCAGGCGGCGGAAGAAGAGCAGCTGCCCGAGCATCTGAAAAAGCCGGCGAGCTATGCCGAGCTTGAGAAGAAATTCCTCTCCATCCGCAACGCGCAAAGCTCTTTCTTTGACTATAACGGCGGCCTTTTCGGTCAAAAATCGGTTATGGAAGACGCTATGACAGCCCCGGCCGCTGCCGACACCGACCGGCAGGAAACAGCGAACGGCGCAGACACAGAAACAACCTCTTCAGGCAACAAGCACGGCGAAACCAACGTGCAGGTGCAGGGCGTGGACGAGGCGGACATCATCAAGAACGACGGCACCTACCTTTATGTCGCATACACAGAGGATATTCCGGTCACGACGCAGGATTCGGGCGAATATAAAACCAACGACAAGGCTGTTTCACCGGGATACAGCCCGGAATACGGCACATATTATGGCATGAAATCCTATCCCCGCATCAAAATCGTCAAGGCCTATCCGGCAGACAGCATGGAAACCGCCGCGACCATCAAGCTTGATGAGGCCAAAATCACCGATTCACTCAAGGACTATACCTCCTCAGGCCGCTATGTGAACGAATTTTATTTAAAAGACAACAGGCTTTATGTGCTTGTAACAGAGAGCTATTACAAAGGCTCCGGCGACAGTTATGAAAACAAGACCCTCACCACGGTGATCGTTTATGATGTGGCGAACAAAACCGCCCCGCAGTTTGTGAAGGCGTTTTCGCAGGATGGCAGCTATCTCTCTTCCAGAATCACAAGCGGCCGGCTGATTGTCATGACCAATCACGGCGTGCAGCTTTATGGCAGCAGAGAAGCTTTGGCGAATTCCTGCGTGCCCGGTGTTTATGAGGGCGGCGAAAGCAAAAAAATCGCGGTTGACAGCATTTTGATGATTGAGGGCGCAGAATCCTCAAGCTATCTTGTGCTCTCAAACATCAACCTCGCAAACCTTGACGAGACCCCGGCTTATAAATCCGTTTTGGGCGGCGGCAAAGATTCTTATTGCACAAGCGACACGCTCTATATCTCAAATGTGGTCTATGACAACAGCGCGCAGCCTTTTACGCGCGGGGTGTTTGAAATCGCCGCGGATATCGCGTTTGTTTCAGCGAAAAGCTACACGGAGGTGTTCTGCTTTGACGTCGCCGGCGGCATCGACTTCCGCGGCAGCGGCAAGGTGCCGGGCCACCCTCTGAATCAGTTTGCAATGGACGAATACAACGGTTATTTCAGAATCGCCACCACAGACACGGGCAGCGACGGCAAAACCGTCAACAACGTGTTTGTGATGAACCGTGAGTTTGAGATCGTGGGCAGCGTGGAGGGCCTTGCGAAAGGCGAGAGCATTCAGTCGGTACGCTTTATGGGCGACACGGGCTATGTCGTCACTTTCTTCAGAACAGACCCCCTGTTTGTGATCGACCTCAAAGACCCGACGGCGCCCAAGGTGCTGGGCGAGTTGAAAATCCCGGGCTTTTCGCAATATCTCCACCCTGTGGGCGACGGCTTGCTTGTGGGCGTGGGCGTTTCGGGCGACGAAAACGGGCAGACAGACGGCGTAAAGGTTTCGCTGTTTGACGTGAAAAACCCCGCCGAGCCGAAAGAAATCGCCAAGCTTGAAATTGCGCGCGCCTATGTTTCAGACATTTCTCACAAAGCCTTTCTGACGGTTGCGGACGAAAACCTGTATGGCTTCCCGATTGCAATGTACGGCTACACCGCAAACTATCAGTATTTTGACCAAAACGGCCTTTATACCTTTAAGGTTGAAAACGGCACGCTTGCCGCGCACAAGTTCTTCACGCCGCAGGGGCAGTCGCAAAACGCAAAGGCTTTTGGCAGCCTCTGCCGCGGCACCTATATCAACGATGTTGTTTATTTTGTAAACGGTCTTGGAATCACCGCCTTTTCTATGCAGACCGGCGAGCAAATCGCAACGCATTAATACTACGTGCTTTGTCTTTATGCACCCCTCCTCCCAAAGAACCGCGCCGAAGGCTTGTTGCCTTCGGCGCGGTTTTTTTTGAGATTGAGGTTATTCTGCCGGAATCGAAATTTTTAATTTGTCATATTGGGCCATAAATTCTGAAACAGCGCCGGATACCGATTCCGAATAGGAGTTGTAATTGCCCGAGGGCGAAATGGCAAGCATGGTCAGATGAAGATAGGCGTCATAGAGTGCGTCTGTGGTTTCATAAGCCTTTGCAAACTCCTTTGAAGGGTCTTGAAGCAGCGCGAGCAGTTCGGTAACCTCTTGCCTGCCGGCTTCGATACCTGCTTTTTGGGTAATAATTTCGGTATCCCGCGAAAGAATTCCAAGAGATATGTTAAAGCTTGAGTGAACCTTACCCTTGCTGTCATGGGTGTATGGATAGGTGTCAACGTCCAGCTCGTCATAGATAGTATTGTACCAAACATTACGCGTTAAGTTTGCGAGGTCTTCGGCGTCAGACCCGCTGCTCAGCATCATTGCCTGAATTTTGCCCAGGTTTTCAATATAGGCACGGCGCTCGGCCTTCGCTTTGCTGTAAAAGCCGATAAAAACCGCCAGGGCGACCACAACAACCAGCGCGATCGCGCCGCCGACAATCAACAGCGTCTTTTTTGATGATTTTTTGGCGGGCATATAAAACGGCGCCGCATTTTCCGGTGAAAACCGTACCTCGGCTTCTGCCGCCGGGGCGGGCGCTGTTTGTGTTATTGTTTGGGTCTGCACACCCGCTTCGGCTTGTGGCGCCATGTCAAACGGCGCCGCTGTTTCAACTTGTGCCGCAGTGTCAGATGGTGCTGCTGTTTCGGTTTGGGCTGCTTCGGTTTGGAGCGACGGCGTTGTTTCTGCCGCAGGGCCCGCCTGTTCTTCTTTTGCGAGAGCCGCTCCGCAGCTTGCACAAAAAGCGGCGCCATCCTCGGCTTCTTTTTTGCAGTTCGGGCAAATCAAAGACATCATAAAACCTCCATTTTACAAAAATTAACAATGCTTAATATTGTTATACTATCAAAAATTATGATTTTAGTCAACAAAAAATTACATAAAAATATTTATTTTAAGTGATGTCGACAATAGATGGAATGAGTCGGATTTTAGCGGATTTTTTTATTCGGCAAGCCAAAAATTGATGAAAATCCTTTGGGATTTCGGGATTTTTAGCACAGTCCGAGCGAAAAAAGACACAAAATCCACACCATGATCACTATTGTCGACATCACCTAATCTCTCATAAAAAGCTTAGCGCAAAACCGCATAGATCAAAGCTTTTGCTTGATTTTTTAGAACTTTTTTAATCGGGAGTTAGTATGAGGAATCAGAAATACTGCGTGGCGGCAAGATGCCGCCTGTGAAGAAAAAGCAAAAAGCGGCGCCGCATAATCTGCCGCGCCGCTTTTTTGTGTTTGCGATAAAGTGGATTTTGTCAGGCTTTCTTCCACCGCTTTAATGAGGGAAAAAAGCCCTTCATTTGTGCTTTTGCCTGGTCTTCGCTCATCCCGGGGTTGGCCGCGGCCATGTGCGGCGCGCAAAACGCGATCATTTCATCCATTGTGCACTCGGCGGTGAACGCACCGTCTTTGTAGCAATAGGCGCAATACTCCGCGTTTTTGCTGCCATCCTGATTTGTGCCGAGGTCCTCCTCTTTTGAGAGAGGCATGGCGCAGCTTTGGCAATAGTTTGTGTTTTCCATGGTCATTCTCCTTTTCTTTTTTGAGGCAAAAAAAGATGCCAGAGTCTTACTTGATTTTTCTGCGCACCTGAACAAGTCGCTTGACATCTTCAAAAATCTCGGGGCTTGTCACTTGCAGCATCAGCCACTTTCCGCCTGCGCTGAACGGCGTATGGGCAAACAGCTCCTGCGTATCAGCGCTGCAAAGAGGCATGAGCAGCTCTGCCTCATGCATCTCTTTTGCGCCGATCACCACAAGGGCAATGAAAAAACCGGGCATGGGGTAAAGCGTGCAGAGCGAGCGCCCCGCCTTTTGATATTTTACGTTCCACCCCGGCTGCGCCGAACAGCCGCTATAGCTGTAGGTCGGCGCAGCGCCGTAGCCCCCGTGCAGGAAGGTGTGCATCTCTTCCCACAACGGGTTGCCGATAAACTCGGCGATCTCGCTTTCAGTTGGCCGGCGGTCTGCCGTATAGTGCTTTGCCCATTCCATGGTGAATCAACCTTTCGCCTCTTTGACTATAGTTTATAACACATAATGCGACAACAGCGTGTCATATTATAAATATTGTTGCAAGGTTTTTTTCAGTTTTTCTGCTATCTGGCCGCGCAAATACGGCGGCGAGAGCACCTCTGCATATTCCCCGAACGAGAGCACAAAGCCATAGACCCATTCATTGTGCGGAAAGCATGCCGTTGCCGTAAAACTGCCGTCCTCATGTCTTTGCACTGCGTTCTCGTTAAATTCATCATAGACCCGAAAGGCCATTTGGGGCGCGATTTTCAGCGTGAGCGTAATCTCTTCATAGGCGCGCGGTTCCGTCCGGTCACTGGCGGATTCTGCCGCCTGTCCCGGCCACTCTGCCCTCGGCGTCAGTACTGTTTGCACATTTTTCATGCGCGTGAGCTTAAAAACCCGCTCGCCTTGCTTGTTGAGGCAAAAAGCCTTGAGATACCAAGCACGGTGCTTGAACCAAAGCTGCAGCGGCTCGACGGTGCGGCGGGTTTTTTCGCCGTAGGAGCTGAAATAGTCAAACGAGATTTGGCGTTTTTCAAGAACCGCGCTTTTGAGCAGCGCAAACAACTCACCGTCGCCATAACCCCAGTCAGAAAAATCCACTTCAATCCAGTTCTGGGCATTTTTTTGAAACACCGTGCTCAGCTTTTGCAGAACACCGTCGGTTTCGTCTACCTGCAGGGCGCTCAACGACTGCAGCGCCGCGAGAATTTCGGTTTGCTCGCGCTCATTGAGCAGGGCTTTGTTGAGCACAAACTCGGGCAGCATGTGAATGCCGCCGCCCTTGCCTTTTGTCGTATAGACCGGAAAGCCCGCGAGGCTCAGGGTCTCGATGTCGCGGTAAACCGTGCGCTGCGACACCTCAAACCTGCCTGCAAGCTCTTTTGCGGTAATTGTTTTTTTGTCAAGCAACAAATAAAGGATTTCCAGCAGCCGACTGATTTGCATGTTTATCACCGAGTTTAGTATACCACAAAAATATGACATTTGCACGTCATGTTTTGCAATCGACTGGAAATTTCGGACAGAAAAAAGGACACAGCAAAGGCTCTGTCCTTTTTGGCACCCCCTGCGAGAATCGAACGCGCGAAAATGCGTTTAACGCAAATTAATCTCGTTTAGTCAAAGCTAACAAACGTTGATAAATAAGGGTTTTATGGCGGTTCAACTTTAATAGAATTCCGAAGAAGTAAGACCGAAGATATTTGTGAAAATGGTTTCATATTCAGGGAATACCTGATCAAGCAGTGCAATGACCTTTCGTTTAAGATCAGAGGTCATATCCACTATGAAAAATCTTGCTCTGCACAGTTCGCGAAGCTCGTAAAGTTCAGACGGAGGCATTCCGCCCTCTATATATCTGCCGAAACGAATCACTTCAGCAATGATGAAAGAATCGTGCTCATCGTTTTTTACCTGACGGATATACATACCGTGTAAAGCGTTTGACTGTATCGGATTGAGAACATGTACGGCGTATCCCTTTTTCTCAAGGTTCGAGTACAGTGTGAGCCAATAATGGCTGGTGGATTCCATTCCAACGATAAAGTCAGATAGTGAATTGCTGATACTTTCAAGAACGGTTATCAATTTTGTGAATCCTGTGGAATCATTTTTGAAGTTGAATGCTTTTCTGACAATGTCACCAGAGTCATCAATTACTATTGCTTCATGACTGCGTTTGGCAATGTCAACACCAACAATGTACATGGTTGTTATCCTCCTAATAATATTTCAGACAGCAGTTCCCAAATCCTTATGGATCACAACCTGCTTGGATATTAGAAGAAAGCATTTGCTTCGACATCCGGCTAATAAATGAATTGCCATAAGGCAGAGATCCAAGTTGCTTCAAGTGAACAGAGAGTCACA
This sequence comes from Oscillospiraceae bacterium, assembly GCA_031270605.1. Classification (GTDB taxonomy): domain Bacteria; phylum Bacillota; class Clostridia; order Oscillospirales; family Acutalibacteraceae; genus JAISXG01. The sequence continues at coordinate 21,652 of JAISXG010000100.1, forward strand.
AGGCTAAGAAGAGAATCCTCTGTCCGATGACAGCATTATATCATACCTGAATACGGTTCGGAGTTGATACCAAAGCTTTGCAGGAGAATCAGCCAAACTGCTTCAAGAAAACATCTGTTTCACGGAGAATAGAAGACTATCTTCTCCTGCATAGATATTCACCTATTATACAGCTTTTTCTATGCAGATACCTACGGTTGATATTATAGCAGGAGAAAACAACTTGTCGGACATGTTTTCCAGAACATTCAAAAAATAAATGAAAATAGGAGGATTACACAATGCCAGTGAACTATGTTGAAAAATATTCGTAGATTATTGACGAAAAATTTGTGGAAGAATCCAAAACAGCACGGAGCTGATTCTCACGCAGGATAAATCTTTTGCTTTCACCGTTGACCGAAGGAACAACACCGATACGGAAATGACGATCAGCACCTCAACCGCTTATTCGGCGTTCCTCGAAGGTTCTATGATTCTGTTTGATTCGCATGTGTCACCTGAAAGCCGCATTTCCTTTGTCAGCCCGGCATACTACAAATCAATACAAGCTGGATAAAAGAATTTCACACAGGCCAGCGACAAGGCCTATAAGCTTGCAATCAACGGTGTTGTCGGCTTGATCGACGACAACACAAAGATTGTCGTTGTTCCGACCGACTATCTCCCAGCAAGCGTGAACTTCATTATCACGCATCCGGCGGCGATGACTTCCCCGGTTAAGATTTGCCGGTTACAAGCAGCATGAGAACCCGCAGGGCATCAATGGCTGGTTGGTTGAGGGACGCATCTATTATGATGCTTTTATTCTCACAACAAAAGAGCCGCCATTTATGTATCCAAAGTGGCCACGCCCTAAATCGTTCCGGGGGGCTGAAACAGATCTCCCAAAACGGACAATTCAACAGCTTTCCATTCCTATCCTTTCTGTGTATAAAAAGCTTCAAACCGTCTTTAATGGTCAGTTAAAGACGGTTTGAACGCTGTTTAAAGGTATTTTAATAGCTGATTTAAAAACGGCGGGGTGACAGCTTTCGTCACTTCCAGTGAAAAAACATTCACCCAAATCAGTATTTATCATGATTTTTCATTTTTTTTGAATGATTATTCATTATTTCCCGGTCGAATACCTGATTTTTTCGCATTTTCCCGCCTTTTTTCACAAACGAAACCCCGCTTTTGCCTTGATTTTGCTTGACGTTTCCTTTCTATTTTATTGCCTTTTGCCGACACCGAACTTTTCGGTGTCGGTTTTCTTGCGTTGCCGCAAAATCTATTGGTTGCAGCAGGAACACTCTGTAATTATAATATAAAACAGAAAGAAAATCAACACTATGTATGTTTTTTAAAAAACTGTCGCAAGGGGGAGAGCGTGTGACAAAACAAAGTTATGACCCTGACCGCCCGCAAAGCTTTGCGCAGGAGTGGGGCGTTC
>JAISXG010000098.1 GCA_031270605.1 Oscillospiraceae bacterium
GAAAACATCCTTCACTTTGATGTAAAGAATCTCTACGTTTTCCTCTTCATTATAGCACGGGGTGAGAATAGATATTAATTTTTTCATTGCTGATTATTTTTTTGCAAAGACAGGTAAAATTTCCGCATTACTTACAAATCATTGATATTTTTGTTGGCGGCATATTCTTCCTTATCAAGGAACGGGAACATGTCATCAATCTGTGGAGAAACAATGGAGCCGTCGGGAAGGACTTTTGACGACAGTTTCGGCTCAAAGTTTTGCAGCGGGTCAACCACTATCTCGCAAAAGGCAGTACCGGCGCCGGCTATAAAGTCGTGCAATTTTTCCACATCAGCCACCGATATGACCCGCATGAACGGGATATTGTAGGCATTCGCTATGTTTTCAGCGCACGGAAAACTTACGCCTGTATCGCCTGATACGCCCACCAGCGGCGGCTGGAACAGGTTTGTCTGCGTTTGCCGGATAGAATGGTATCCGGCGTTGTTGATGTAAATAATTTTAAGATTGAGCCGGTGATGCGCCACCGTTTGGAGTTCCTGCAAGTTCATTTGAAAACTGCCGTCCCCATCAATACAAATTACCCGTTCCCCTTTTCGTGCAAAGCAGCAGCCGATGGCAGCAGGAAATCCGTAGCCCATTGCAGCGCATCCCGAGTTGGTGAACAACCGCTGATTACGCTTTAGTATTGCCGCCTGAAAGGTAATGACGCAAGCGCTACCGTTGCCGCAAACTACCACTTCGTCATCGCTAAGTTTTTTGAAAAACTCATGAATAAAAACGTAAGGATTCAGCGGCTCTTGTTTTTCGTAATACGCAGGTAAAACGGCGGGGTACTTATTGTGGATGCGTTTACTCCATTGCAGCCAGCGGTTATGCGTTTCGGAATGAACGACCGATAAATCATGTCTTAATAAATCCGTAATCACGTCTTTAATGTTTGCCCATACCGGCAAATCCGGTGTAACGGTGGGTTTTTGCAACTCGTTTTTATCAATATCAACAATGATTTTGTAAGCGTGCTCTGCAAACGATTTGTAGTTGTAACTGATTTGCCGTATATTCAGCCTGCAGCCAAGTACCAGCAGTAAATCGGAGTTTTGCACCACAAAGTTTCCGCCCCGCAAGCCTATAGTACCCGGACGACCGCAATACAAAGGGTGATTTTCCCACATCACGTCAAGCCCGTTAAAAGCAGTAACCACCGGTATTTGCAGCGCTTCCGCCAATTCTACAAACATCTCTTTTGCGTTTGCAAGATTTATGCCCGAGCCGGCAAACAGCGCCGGACGCCTGGCGGTCTTTATTCTTTCGATGATTTGAAGCGACAACGTTTTATCGTAAACCGGATTTTCGGCGGCGCACTCTTTTTCATCAAAGCCTTTCAGTTCGCCGGTTTCTACGATGGCAGCCTGCACGTCGAGCGGAATATCAAGCCATACAGGGCCGCTGCGCCCGTTGGTTGCCAAAAACCACGCTTTTTCCATATGATAGCGAATCTCTCCCGGCTCCATAACGATGCAAGCATACTTCGTCATGCCGGAAACGCACGAAACAATGTCGAACTCCTGATCTCCCAACTGCCGCAACGGCACGCCGGCGGCATGTATGGTGGTTTCGCGCTTCACCTGCCCCGAAATAACGAACATTGGGATGGAGTCCAGCCATCCGCCCAACACGCCTGTTATGGCATTTGTACCGCCGGGTCCACTGGTCACACACACAGCGGCCAACTTTCCGGTAAGCCGCGTGTAGCCTTCGGCGGCAATGGCGCAGGCTTGTTCGTGGTGGTTGTAGATACAGGTAATGCCGGAGTGGTGGCCAAAGGCGTCATTCAAGTGCATGGCGCCACCGCCGGTAAGGGTGAATATGTGCTTGACGCCACGTTCTACTAAAAAATTGGCGATGTAATGCGCTACTTTTATTTTCATATCTTAACCATTAAACCATTGGATAATTTCTTGAGGACTTTTGACGAAAGCAACAGCGCGGACGCCGGATAAATCATCTCCCGTTTTAAACCCAAAACCATAAGTGACGGCGAGAAAATCCAGTCCTGACTGCTCAGCCCCCATTGCATCGTGCGCCGTATCTCCAATAACAAGCGTTTTTGGTTCGCCAAGATTAGATTGATGAATGCATTTCATTATAATGTCCTTCTTTTGAAGTTTGTTGTCCTTGTCGGCGCCAAACATGATGTCCGTATAGCGATCAAAACTGTAATGCCGTAACAGCCTCAACGCCATGTCTTCCCTTTTGTAGGTTGCCACTGCCGTCTTTACGCCGCTTTTACGCAGGTATTCGAAAACATCATAGATGCCCGGGTAAGGCGTTGCTTCGAATAGCCTGTTGCTGCCATAATCGTTCCTGAATGTATCAACGGCTTTTTGCAGCAATGCGCCGCTTAATCCATAGTGTTTTGCAAAAGAGTCTGCGACAGGTGGCCCAATAAATGATAGCGTCATTTCCCGGCTTGGCAGCGGCGGTAAGCCAAGCGAATCAATGGCACAACTTACGGAAGCCAGTATGCCTTCTGTTGTGTCAAGCAGGGTGCCGTCCAAATCGAAAATCATTAATTGGTAATCCTTCATAAATGAATCTTCTATGCTTTATACAATGTGTTGGTAATAAATTTAAAATCAATCCTTTTTTTCAACTCTCGCAAGTTTTTATTTACGTCCGCATTGATTTCTTCGCCTTTTTGCTTAGCGAACCGATACTCCATTTCCGACGAATAGTAATTTGTTTCCCTGTCGTAAGAATAGCCGTCGAACCCGGCAAGCGCAACTTCGCGAACGCCTGACTTTACCATCACTTTCATAAGCATAATAAAAGAGTTGTCCATGAAAACAGCCGAGCGATCTATTAATGTTTCATAGTCTAAGTTGTAATCAAATTTGCCGGCAGACTTGGTCACATTCGAGGTGGCTATAATTTTTATCTCGCCTCCCAGTTTATTGATTAGCGTCGCCTGTCGCACGTAGCGCTTGGAGTTGGTCAAAAATAAATATTTGACATCAACTTTTTCGGGAATAAAATTAATGGCGATAATAAGCGGATTTTGTGCTTTGACATACGCTTCAATCCTGTCCGCCTCACTTTTAATGCTCACTCCGGGACCAATAATCAGTACTTTTTTGTCATTTAACTGTGCCGATAGCGCTTCGTAGTCTGCTTTGTCGTTACATGCATGTTTTTGATAGTCCACATATAGCTGCTCAATGTATGCTTTGTTAAAAAGAAGTTTATGTTTCTCGTCAATTTCTTTTAGCACTTCATTGATGGATTTCACGGATAAGGTTTGCTTCTCCAGCAGGTAAGATACGTAATTGGGGTGGCAGTCATTGGAAGCCGCAATGAAAAACTTCATAGAATATCCCCAGGGTGATTGCTTGAAAATTTCCAGTATATTTATGTCTATGGCTTCTAAAATCTGGCTAATGTCATAGCGATAGTTGCTTTGTTTGTCGTTCATGTGCATGGCGAGCAACTCGGTGGGGGCGTTTCCGGCACCCTTTCCCATGCCAAACACAGAACCGTCGAGCAGCAACCGCCGCTTAGATACCGCAGCATGTTTGCCGGCAAGCTCTATGCAGTTGGCGTATCCTAATTGGAAGTTATTGTGCGAATGGTAGCCTATCCCAATATGCTCGTCTAAGTGTGCGTTCATCACTTCATAGTAGTGGAACAGCTTATTTTTGTGCAACAGTCCATAAGTATCTACAATGGACACGGCAAACGGTTTTACGTCGTTAACCAAGTCTGTCAATTCCAGCAACTCGCTATCGTTGTAGCTAGTGATGGAAACGACTTGTGTAAAAATTTTATACCCCTGCTGCTTTAATTCCCTGCAAAAGGCAAGGGCTTCGTGCATGATGTGCTTCTTGAAAATAACGCGGATGCCGTCTAAAAAACTTTCTGCCTGCGGCTGAATGTGAGCGATATCGCAGGTTCCGTAGTCAATCATGGCGACAACCTGGGTGTTGCCTTTGCACAGGTTGCCGTAAATCATTTCTACACTTTTTGTGTCGGGCATTATACTGCGATTGATGTTAAATGGTTGCCTTTGGTCAAGGAATCCGACTTCAATGTAATCAATATTGGCGGAAACAAGCCGTTCAAACACATTTACCAGCGTATTTTGCCCAAAATTCCACTCGTTAATATACCCTCCGTCACGCAGGGTACAATCAAGTAATGCGACATTATTATTGTTCATACTTCAAATTTTATTTATCAAATAAAAGCAAATTCCGGTCAATCAAATATTGATTTCCGGCGTACCAGAGGTACAATTTTTCTATGGATTTTCGTAGCGGCGTAAGGGTTAAATCCGGCATTTCCCTGCGCAGGCGCCCGTTGGTTCCACTATACTCCAGCGCTATTCCTTCCTGTGCTACTTTAATGGCCAGATGGTTTTTGCCCGAAATCTCCCTCACCATGCAGGCAACGTCATATAAAGTAACCGCATTGTCGGGGGTAATGTTGTATGCATGATGTCGGGGCGTATTTTCGGTAAACCATTCCAAAACCGGCATTAAATCGTCTACATCTAAAAAATCGAAATAGCGATTTTGCCTGATAGTGATGGGCTGGTCAAACAGCGTTTTGCAAATGGCGTTGGATATAAACCGGATGGCGTAATCCTCGTACTTGCCAAAAATGCCGAATATCCGCAAATCATAAATGTTTGAACTATGCTCTATTGTTTGCCCGCAAACGTATTTGCAGAAGCCATGTTCATCGACCGGAATAAAGTCGCCGAAATTTTCTTCCCTTACCTTGGGTCGGTAGTTACGCATGTCGTAAATAGCGCCTGAGCCTAATACCAACATTTTTTCATACTTTTGTTTATGCTTCTCCAAGTTAAAAAACATTTTGGTGTTGGTCAGGAAGATGTTCGTAGGGTCTTTGGCATTGCGGTGACCGGGCTTTCCTGCACCATGAATGACGATGTCCACCTTGTTTTTCCGAAAGAAATCGTCTACCGAAACATCGTCTGCTACGTTCAACTCCATGCTCGACGGCGTAAGCAACACATACTTTTCGGACAGGAAACTTTTTTTAATGTTTTTGCCGATAAACCCGCTTGCGCCGGTGAGTAAGATTGTTTTCGTCATTGATTTTACTTTTAACTATTTTTTTATGGCATACATTACCAAGTCCATTCCATAGTACTCATATAGTCGTAAGTAGTAGTTATAATTGCCAAAGGTACTGATTAACTTAGGAATTTCAATAATATCCTGTGGCTTGTGGTACAGGCAAATTGCCAAATCCACATCGGCTTGCTTAATCAACTTTTCAGCGCTTCCAATTCCGCACCTTCTATATCCATCTTTAACAGGGTTTTACCCCCTATCCCATAATCAACTAATACACAGTCGATTGAAACGCATGGAATAATTTCCGATCCGTCGGGTCGTATTGAACTGCTTTCACCGCCGCCGGCAGCAAAGTGCATCATCTTTGTTTGCGAGTAAACCCCACAGGGAAACAAAACGGCCTTTGCTCATCTTTCTTAGTTTCTCGGATAACTTGGCAAAATTGCTTAAATCGGGTTCAAAAGCATAGTAGTATTTGTACTTTATTCCTTGCTTTTCCATCCCGTCAAACGTATCTCCGTCGTAGGCGCCGCAATCGATAAATGTTTCATAATTCCGTAGTGGCACATCTTTCGAAAAATACTGACATTCAAACACACTCCTTTCAGGAAGTAACTCATAATCGTCCGCAATTCTCGCACTTATAACGGAAGAAAAGATTTCGCGACTCTTCTCGTCGCTCCACAAACTATGAACTGTCCGAATATCTTCCTCATTGTGCAAATAATTTTTATTGCCCGATAGCCAGTACCAGTCGCCAAGATCATTAGCGCAGCAGGGATAAAATTCCATAATTGATACTACTTCCTCAAAACCGATACTCATAAGTTGCACTTTGATGGCGATGAAGTCTATATCTCGGTTAAAAATAGAAACCACCACCACAGCATTTGTTTTGTCTATTGGCTCCATAAAAGGATTTACCACTTCCAGCCCCTCCATTTGGCGGGTTGATACATTCCGGTCTAAAAAGCAAACGATGTGGCTTCCTATTTCCTTGCTTTTAATAGCTTTGTAGAGGGTTCTTCCTAAAGATCCGGCGCCATACAGGAATATTTTTTTGTTT
>JAISXG010000034.1 GCA_031270605.1 Oscillospiraceae bacterium
GGATGCATACCCAAATAAAAATCGTTCCACGAAATGCCCGAAGTGCGCGAGCAGCTCTTCTCATTATCGATTTTAATGTATGCGAAATATTTGTTGCGCATCGTATTCTTCACCTCATAGAATCAAATTTCACTGTAAATTATCAAAATAGCGTTGTTTTTTAATCTAATTGAGTCTATTTTCCTCGCAGCTCTGCTGCGTTCCATTAAGCCCCATGTATCATAGAGGTAGTTCGCTACAACATCACCGTTGCTATCGTAAATTCCAGTCACGTCGCCCTGCAAATTGCGCAGGTAGTAATAATTCACGTCGTTATACTGCACACCGAGCATCGTTCCGCCCACCGAGTAAACATAGTTCAGCGTGTTCACGCCATCGCTTTGGCTCATCAGCAGGCCGCCCGCATATGTGTATTCCGTCATGGTTTCGCCGGCAATTTTCTTTGTGCGCAGGCCCGCCTGGTTGTACTTGAACACAAGGTCAAGCCCGCCGCCGCTGATTCCCGCAAGCTGCCCCCCTTCTGCCAAGTGAACGCGCGGCCGTCATAGGTCAGCGGGTTGCCGATCTCGTCATAGGTAATCGCCTTGCCGTCATAGGCCGTTAAGAGGTCTTTCCAGTTTGCATTCTCATAGTCATAGGCGTAAACCCCTTGCACCGCGCCAAGAGTGCCCGTCGTGTAGGCGTATTCGCTTTTCGTGAGGATGTTGCCGCCACGGTCATATGTATATGTGACGGACTTGCCGAGCCATGCGTTGCCTTCACGGATAAGCTGATACAGCCCGTCATAAGTGTAGGTTGCTTTGAGCACGCCGTTTTCGGAAATCGTGGTGATGTTCCCATTTGCGTCGTAAGTGTAGGTGTATGTGGCATAGCTGGATTCAACCGTATCGCCGTCGAGCTTCTCGTTCGTCATGCTGCCCACAAGTGCGGTCTGGTTCGTTCCCGAAGTCAAGTATTCATACGAAGTGCGCACCTTTGTGTTTGGCTGGTTCGGGTCAATCGTGTGCGTCTTGCCGCTCGGGCGGTTCAGGCTCGTGTAATCATAGTCAACCGTACCGCCGCCCATGGAGACAAGCAGGATCTGGTCGATGAGATGGGTGTCCTCTTGAAAGCTGTACATCGCACCCGAAAGCAGGGTCCCGTTTTTCGACAGCGAGAGATTTTCCATGTTCCCCGCCGCGTCGTAATGCATCTTGACGCGCGTGCCGTCACTGCCGACAACATCCGTCAGCCGCCCGGCAAGGTCATATTCAAGCGTATATTTCTTACCGCTCTCATTGTCAAGAATCTCGCCCACCTGATTGTTAGCGTTGTATTTGTAGGCGTAAGTCTCAACTCCATTGTATTTCTCTTTTGTGATTCTGTCAAGAGAATCATACTCCGGCTCGAAATACTGCCCGCTGCCAAAGGTGGAGCGCCGGAGCGGTTTTCAGTACGTCCTAAGTATGAAAATCAAAAAATTGATATGCCCATAATGATAAAAACTTTGTACGTTTTTTTACGGAAATACCTTTCAATTATCACAAAGGGATTATTACAAGTGCATACCAGCTTTCTTCAAGCTTTATCGTTTTATAACGTATTCCTTGATCGCTTTTGTGTATAAAAGGAACCTTGCCATCAAATGAATACATGATCGCACTACCATCTACACCGCCAAAAATAAAGGTGTTATCTTTGATATATGCACCGCTGCAAGTATTTTCGTTTCCTATTCTTTCTGCACTTTCTCGTTCTTCGTTGCTCATAACTAAAAAGATTTCCTCGTCCGCATATTCATAAATCCCCATAGTAATGCCTCCGCGCGATTTAAAGAAATCAATATTGCCTTGAACGAAAGACGAGATGTTTTTATAATCAGTACTATATTCCTTAAATTGTTCGCTTTTCACAGTATAATCCTTCAATATGGTTTGCGGCATCATAATTGATAGTGGAAGCACAATTTTTACAATGAGCAAAAGCATTAAACCCGCCGCAGCTATGATAACAGCAATTTTTAGAGGTCTTTTCAAAAGAATCAATCCTTTCATGGAATCTCTATTCCACGGTATTTTACTAACGGTTCACTCACAAAAACAAGCGCTTTTCTGAGTGAACCGTTGTACTGCACTTAAATGGTTCCTGCGAAAGAAATATCAAAAGACATAATGGCAACAAATGGTGCATATGCATTTTTATGCTGCAATATGTACCCTGACTTAAAGCCCGTATGCCATGACCCGGTAGAATTTATTATGTCGGAAGAGTCTAAACCAAAATGATCATACAAGATAAATGTAAGCTTTCAGGAGTGTTCAGTATCATAAACATGCATAATGAGATCAGGGCCATATACACAATAAACTTTTTCATAAAAAAGCCCATGTGCAAAGCCGTGAGAAAATGAACATGAAGCCTGCATGGGCTTTTCACCCGCCTTTCCCATTTTTCTCAGTCTGCGGGCATCCCTCCCCACGCAAAGTAATAGTAGGCATTATCGTCCAACTGCTCAATCTCAACATATTGCTCGTATGCATAGTTGTTTCTGATCAAGGTTTCAGCGTCTTTCTCCTCGGCATGAGATGAAATGACGATTACGCCCTGATAGGTTGCATCATTTCTGTGCATCGCAAAGAATGTACGATTCTCGTTGAAAAACATGTTCATAACACCTAATTTCGCAAGCTTCTTCAAAATTTTAAGTTCTTCCTTTGATAATTGTTCCGCTTCTTCATCCGACAGCTTCAGCTTCCACTGTGAAATCGGATAAACGAATTCATATGTCCCGCAAATTTCAATCGTTTGATGAAAGGCTTCGGTGTTGTTTAAATATATCTCTTTTGCCTCCTCCGGCGTGAGGTCATTGCAGCCGATAAATTGCAGAAACAGGCATGATGTGATCAAGGCCATATACAGAATAAACTTTTTCATGAAACCCCCTGCTGTTCTTTTGCCGCCTCAAAGGCAAAACAAAGCTGTCTTTGAGGCGGCAATATCAATCAATTAATTATTATAGAACAAATCATATATATTGTTAAAGAGAGCGGATTGCTGATTACAGTCTTATAATTCAGATATTTCTGACGCCAGATTCCGATAACTGTTCGTTTTTTAGTCTGCGGGCAGTCCTCCCCACGCAAAGTAATAATAAGTGTCATCGTCCAGTTGCTCAATCTCAACATATTGTGCGGCATATTTGTTTCTGATCAGGCTTTCAGCGTCTTTCTCCTCGGCATGAGGTGAAATGACTAATATTCCCTGATAGCTTGAATCATTTTTTGGCATCGAAAATACTGTATAATCATCTCTGAAATACATGTATCTAACACCTGATTTCGCAAGCTTTTTTAAAATTTTAAGTTCTTCCTTTGATAATTGTTCCGCTTCTTCATCCGACAGCCTCAGCTCCCACTCATCAATCGGACAAATGAATCCATATTTCCCGCAAATCTCAATCGCCTGATGAAAGGCTTCGGTATTATCTAAATATACCTCTTTTGCCTCCTCCGGCGTGAGGTCATTGCAGCCGATAAATTGCAGAAACATGCATGATGTGATCAAGGCCATATACAGAATAAATTTTTTCATAAAACCCCCCGCTTTTGTTTTGCCGCCATATCCCCTTGGTTTGCCATGTAGGATTCTTCTTTTTTACATGGGCGAATTATACGAAAATCCCGCGCCGGATTCCCATAACTGTTCATTTTTTAGTCTGCGGGCAGTCCTCCCCACGCAAAGTAATAATAGGCGTCATCGTCCAGTTGCTCAATCTCAACATATTGCTCGAATGCATAGTTGTTTCTGATCAAGGTTTCAGCGTCTTTCTCCTCGGCATGAGATGAAATGACGATTACGCCCTGATAGGTTGCACTGTTTCTGGGCATCGCAAAGAATGTACGATTCTCGTTGAAAGACATGTTCATAACACCTGATTTCGCAAGCTTTTTCAAAATTTTAAGTTCTTCCTTTGATAATTGTTCGGCTTCTTCATCCGACAGCTTCAGCTTCCACTGTGAAATCGGATAAACGAATTCATATTTCCCGCAAATCTCAATCGCTTGATGAAAAGCTTCGGTATTATCTAAATATACCTCTTTTGCCTCCTCCGGCGTGAGATCATTGCAGCCAATAAACTGCAGAAACATGCATGATGTGATCAAGGCCATATACAGAATAAACTTTTTCATGAAACCCCCTGCTGTTCTTTTGCCGCCTCAAAGACAGCGTTGTTTTGCCTTTGAGGCGGCAATATCAATCAATTAATTATTATAGAACAAATCATATATATTGTTAAAGAGTGTGGTGGCGTTTGTGGGCGGATTGCTGATTACAGTCTTATAATTCGGATATTTCTGATTAAACGCGGAGATTCCTTTGCCGATCATAACCGTATCCTCCGGCAAATCCCCATAAGGGTAACTTTGTGTTTGAGAATCCAGCATTGCCAGGGCATAGCCCCTTAGCGTGCCATATTGTTTATATGTGGGGTGCGTATTTCTTACATGGGCGACCCCGCCTCCCCAATAGATAATATTGGCGCCAAGCCCCATTGCTCTGCCGCAGTAGCCATACATATAGTTGCCCATATCCGCGGCATTCATAAGTGACCCCTGATAATAGAAGTTAAAAGTCTTCCCTAAATACGGAGCTGTTTGCCCGACAGCGCTCATTTGAGTATTCCATTGAGGACCTTCCTTAATATCCCAAGGCGCATTGTGATTAACTTGGTTAAAAAACCACACAAAACAATTCGCCTGATAGCCCGCATACATTCCGGAACCGTATGTTATGCCAAAAATCGGCCCAAAGACTAAAGAGCCGCCCCCAACGATCAGCGCATATTGCGAGGATGTCAACAGGCTTTTTGCTTCTGCTTCCGCAAACGTTTTATCAAGCATTTTGTTAACAGGCACATTATAGTTAAAATACCACTGGCCGTTCACTCTTATCGTGGGGTAGCTGCTTGTTGGCGCGTATCCCTGTGTGTTTGCTTTTTCAAGCACCCACCTTTGTTGATTGACACTTGCCCAGTCCCACAGCTGTATTTGGGTATTATCTGCGGTGCTGGGCCCCCTGACGTCCAAGACTTTATTTGTGGCGTTTTTTGGCACTATTCTATATGTTCCTGACTCGCTGGCGATAAATGCAAACCGCTGGGCATCGCTTGAGTTTCGAGTGAATCTTTTCATCGGGGTTCCGTTTGCAGTACCTGCATTATGAACATCAAGAACGAGGCTTCCTGATGCAGACGGGCCTGAAATTATCTCGTAGTAGCCATCAGACTTCAAAATCCAACAGGATGAAATCAGATTGGACTACCTGAAAGACCAGATTGACGAACAGGAAAACGATCTCGGTTTAATCAACCAAGAGTTGAAAGAGGTTAAGCCCGTCAAAGCAGCATTTGATGAAATATCCACCATCGGAAAGAAAAAGCGGTTTGGTGACAAGGTTGAGATGTCAACCGAAGAATATGAGAAGCTGCAAAACCTCGCCAAAGAGGGTTTTACCGCCCGAAAAACAATAAAAGAGCTTAACAGTGAAAATTACAGCCTAAAACAAACGATATGGAAACTCAAGGAAGAACTTGATGCCCTCTATGAAAAAACAAAAGACTTTTTCAAGGCAGTTAGGTTAGCTCCAGAAAAAGTCAGGGCGTTTTTCAATGATTTATTTGCAAAGGACAAGGAGGAAACAGAACGGAGAAAACAACAACGATTGTTACAGCGCAGACAGCGTGAAAAGGGCGGTAACGCCCGATAGCACCTTGAAAATTGAATATTAAAAGGAGCGTGTTTTATTTGAAATCGGCAGATAAGACACCGTTCAACCCGCCAAAGCATGAAATCGAAGCCTTTGCCAGAGTGATATTGCCCGCCATACGAGAATATTTTGAGAGTGAAGAAGGTCAAAAAGAATTTGCAGAGTGGAAACAGAAACAGGAGTTTGAACGGCAAAACCAGAAACAAAACAAGTTGAAATAAAAAATCAGGGAATGGCATTGGTCAAGCGCCATTCCCTTTACATAGATAAATAATAATTTAATCTTCATCTTTTGTCGAAATTTCTACGGTATGACCTTCATTTTTATTAAGCGTGTAGTTAGAGCGCTTAAGCCCTTCGTTTATTGATTTTAATCCTTCAGACTTTGCATTAACAACAGGATTTTGTATTTGGGGTTGCTCGCCGTTTTGAAGCTTGTTAATAATATCTTGAAATTTATCGTCAGCCACTATGTAAACCTCCCCTCTATATTAATTATATCGTGCTTGCCAATACAGCATATATCGAAAATAGAGCAATAGAAACAATTAAAAGAATCATACCGCGTTTATACTCTTTTATTCTTTTATCATTTGCCAATTTATTTGTATTCAGTGCTTCAATATAAAATTGTGATACTGCTATTGCAAATATATCAGGAGCATATTTTAATTTATTTACATCGTAGAAATATTGAGAATCAATTGTAAAATAAGTTTTTGTAAATATCACCTTTAAAAAATATATCAGTGATATAAAAGCAATTACTAATGAACCAATTATTGTGATAAATAATAAAGCAGGAAAGATTATATTTGAAAAGCTTTTGATTTCAAATTCAAATATTCTTTTTAGGTTTAATATTTGTGTCATAGCGATAAAAAGAACCGAAAGTAAGGTTATTATGATATTTGCTTTTGAATCTATTATTGAGGTTCTGTTTTTTCATTTTCATATTCGCTTTTTGCTATTTCCAACAATATTTGACCTGATGGATATTGTTCGTCCATACATATAACCTCCTTTTAACCGTTTTAGAATAAAAGACAAAATCCGAACCCATCTCCCACAATTACGATGGGTCCTGAGTTCGGATTTCTTGTGTTTGGCAGGGGCAGAAGGATTTGAACCCTCGACACGCGGTTTTGGAGACCGCTGCTCTACCAACTGAGCTATACCCCTATATTAGCGGACAAAGTGTGTTTACTGCGAAAAAATCGCCGGAAACAGGCCGTGTCCGCTGCATGGTGGGCCATCAGGGACTCGAACCCCGGACCGGTCGGTTATGAGCCGAATGCTCTGACCAACTGAGCTAATGGCCCGTTCAGGTCTGCCTTGACATTATATACAAAGCGTGTATAAATGTCAAGGCAAAAACCTTAGGTTTTTTAATTTTTCCTGGATTTTTGTTAACGCTTTCCTGCGCCCGTTAACGTGCGCGGCGCGCGGATATCAGCGCACAATGCCCTCAAGGAAGGTAACTTCTTTCACATAGCCGTCCGGCTCGATGCGGAAGGTTTTGATCTGATGGGCGCCGATGTCTGCCCAGAAGCCGATGTCCGTCAGCAGGAGCATGATCTTTGCGCGCACTTTTTTGCCCATGGTTTCATAAAGGCGCAGAATCTGTGCGCCGCTGCCGTCCTCACTGTATTTAAACGCGGTCACGACCACGTTCGGCACGCTGATGTCAAGGTAGCTCTTGACCTGACTCGCGCCTGAACCTTTGTGATAGCTCTCGGGCACAGCCACAGGGCGGCAGTTGAAATAAGCAGACTCGCGCATGACGTCTGTGGTTTCGGCCTCACCGCTGTGCACCATGATGCCGTATTCAAAACGCTGCAGGCCTTCGTCTGTGAAGTTGAAGTCTGCGGGCGGGCGCGGCGAGAAATGGTCTGCAAAAATCACGTTGCGCAGCGCTGTCAGGCGCAGTTCAGTTTCAGGGCAGTCATAGCTGTATTTTGAATCACTCATCACCGCAACGCCGCGGCGGCTGCCGTCTTTGGCGGTCAGCGTGAGATCGGCCCAGTTCAGCGCGGGCTCCTCTTCGCCGTTGCAGGGGCGCTTGATGTAGCCGCAGGGAATCTCATAGGTTGAAATTTCTTCGCTGCCGTCCATTTTAAAGGCAAATTTCAACATGGTGAAGTCTTCGTGCCACAGCGCCTTACATTTCACGCGAAACGTCTTCTGCCCTGCCGCGAGGATGAAGTCCTGCGAAAGGGTGGATTTGCCGAACGTGTGTTTAACTCTAACTACAGCACGCACGGGCCCGCTTTCCACAAGCTCAATCGAGGCAAGCTCCATCAAGCCTTTGATGTCGTGAAACTTGAAAATTTTGTGCGCCCAGGTGTCCGCCACATGGTCGTCGATTACGGTGGGCACTGCAAAGCTGCCCGCGGGTGAAACGTAATCAAATCCGTCCTCTTTGCCGACCAAGGAAGCGATCGCGCCGGTCGCCTTATCAAACGTAACCTTGATGTGCTCATTTTCAATTGTGAGCGCTTCGGCGTCCGCCTGCACTGCGGAGGACGGGAACGCAAATTCGCTTCCATCCGTGAACCACAGCCAATAGGTCGCATAGCCGAAAGCCGGAACGCGCGCCATAAAGACAGTGTCAAGATGAGAGTCGTTTGAACGCGAGGAACGCACGTTTTGGAAGAGGATGGGGTTGCCCTCGCTGTCCTCAGCCCTGCGGGAGGGGTGATAGGTACGCACGGGCACTTCAATTTCCCACGAAAGCGGGTTGAAAACAACGACCGGGCGAGGGAAACCGCGGTTTTCTTTCTGATGATGGCGCACTTCGGTGCATACAGGGTCGGAAACGCCGTCGATCCATGTGTCGATATTCCTTGCGATTTTAAGCGTCGCGGTATTATAGGCCTTGGAGGCGAGGGACATCGCAAAGCCCATCGTCTCTTTCACATCTTCATAGGCTTCCATAATCGAGCAGCCGCAGAGAATATCGTGGAACTGGTTGAAGCAAACTTCGCGCCACGCCTCGGCGAAATCAGCGGTCTTCGCGTCCGCGCCATAGGCCGCCGCCGCGATGGTGTTCCACTTTTCAGCCGCAGCAAGCCAGTTTTCGGCCTTTCTGTTGAGCTGCTTGACAAGCGAGGTCGCGGAGTAGCAACCGCTCGCGTGGTGCTGCAAATCCTCCTCCCAAACGGGAAGATCCAACTGGGTTTGCATCATTTCATTGAAGAAATCGTCCGGAGAAGAGAATTCAAGGTTGAAACCCTGCTGCTGCAAATCCTTCAAATATTCAATGTCGCCCCTTGTGGGGCCGCCGCCGTGGTTGCCGATGCCATAAAAGAGCATCATGCCGTGGCCGGTGCTTTCCATTCTTTTTTCATTGTCGGCAATGGTGGCGTCAAGCGCTTCTTTGCCGTTATCCGCATAGCCTCTGGGGATGCGGTAGGTCAGCACGCGCGAGCCGTCCATACTGTCCCACCAGAACGCGTTTTCAGGCGCGTCGGGGTTTTCATAGGGATGGGGGCGCATCATGACATAAGCGTGCATGCCGCCCTGCCGCAGCAGCTGGGGCATCATGCCGTTGTGGCCGAAGGAATCAACGTTATAGCCTGTTCTGCAAATTTTACCGAACTTTTCATAATAATAAAGCTGGCTGTAAAGCGCCTGACGGGCAAAACTCTCGCCTGAAGGCATATTGCAGTCGGGCTGCACCCACCAGCCGTTCACGGGCACCCAGCGGCCAAGCTTGACCATTTTGGTGATTTCGGCAAACATTTCGGGGTCAATTTCCTCCACCCAGCGGTAATAAGAGGCGGAAGAGCAGGTGAAAACCAAGTCGTTATATTCCTTCAGGCGGTCCAGGGCGGAGCGGAAGGTCTGCAGAACCTCGCCGCAACCCTCCTGCCAGCGCCAGAGCCAGATAGGGTCAAGGTGCGCGTTGCCGATTAAGTGGATATTCTGTTCAGAGTTCATTTTATGAAACCATCCTTTCGAGCAGGTTGAATATAATCCTATTTGATGCGGCTGCCTTATTCTTCAATGAGTCCGTGGTAGCGCCCGATCCAGTATGCGAAGGTATAAACATAACAGCTTTCCACGCAGCGGACGCCGCCGCTGTCCTCGTCGCGCAGCTGCAGGGGGTTTCGGTCATATTTTGCAATAAAGCACTCATCGGGGGGCAAAACGGCGGAAACTTCTTTATAGCCGCCAAGGCAGGTTCTTTGCGGAATGTCGCGGCGCAGCGTTGTGGAAACCGAAGCCGCAAGGCGTGAGGGATGGAAGCGATAGAACCAGTCCGCAATGCGCTCCATGTCAATTTTTTCATCGGGACAAGAGAGGATGAAGGGGAAATCATAGCCCGGGTTATGCTCGCGGTGCAGGACATGGTTCCATGAAAGGTAGCCCTCGCGGTATTTTTTGAGCAGCTCTTCGTCTGTTTCCGTGAGCATCAGGCCCCAGAAGGCTGCCGTCGCGAGCATGTTGTCTCCATACATCAGGTCTTCACTCGGCTCCATGCCGCCGAGCGTGGACATTTGGTTGAAGCGGTTGAAATGCTTCGTGGTCAAATCGGCATAACCAAGGGAAAGCAGATGTTCGTAAGACTCCTTCCATTTGCCCTCCTCGCCGGTAATATGCATGACAACCTTATGATACATGAGCATTTCGGCGGCGTTCAGGCAGGCGTCAGACCAGCCCATGCCGGTGTCAAAATATTCAAGGCTCCATTTTGCCCAGGTTGTGGCCTGGCCGTCGCACTCGTGCATTTCATAGCCGTGGTCAATAAAGTGCCGCAGGGAATTTTTCGCGGCGGTTTTGATCAGGTCGTCAAGCTCCGGATCCTCTTTGCCGAAAATTTCGTGGGCAAAATAAAGGTGCAAAAAATGCAGGGTGACTTCGTCGCTGCTGGTGTCGCCTTTATAAATGATGTCGTCTATTGTGTAGCCCTCTTCGCGGAAATATTTCGTCAGCCGCTCCGGCACGGGGGCGGACGCGTCAATCACCATGCCGACAAGGCCTTTTTTTTGCGCGCGCTCGTTGTCGATGGGGGTCGCCTTATTGTCTGTGATTCTATAGAACTGGCCGTTCGGCACGGGCTCGTCCTTTGTGAGGTATGTTCTCGCGATAAAGCCGTTGCCGCGGCGGGCGATATACATCAGCAGAAGCGTCGCTTCCACACTGCGCATGGCAATGGCTCGTACGCGCCGCACCTCAGGGTGATCAGGGCCCAGTTCGCGCTTTTTCACGGCATAATGCAGCAGCTCGGCAATCGCGTAGCCGGAGGTAAAGCAGCCGTCGTTGTCGCTCTCGCCATAGGGCAGCTTTGAGGAGAGGTCGCGCGGCACGGCAAGCCCCTTCTGGCTCATCATGCCGTGGCGGTCAACGATATCAACAGACTCCTGCAGCAGGATGTTCGCTTTTTCTTCCATTGTGATGACACTCATTTCAATGAAAGCCACAGCCGTTTCGGTGAGCACCCAGACATTCGCGCCCTCGGCATAAAGCGCCTGCACGCTGTTGTCCGCGAGGTCGCGGTCTTTGCTGAAATACATGATCTTGTCCACTTCACGCCCGGCGTTCGGGTCATATCGTGTCAGTCCGGTTGTTGCGCCAAGCCAAAGAACACCGCCGTTCCCTTCGGCAAAGCAGGTATATTCGGATTTCGCGGAAGGCAGCGGGTAAGGAAAGCCCGCCAAATCGGGCTTTTCAGCCTTTGCGCTCAAAAGCGCGGCGGGAACCTCCGGGCTGTCTTTCGCAAACAGCTTCATAAACCTTGTTACATGAGGCTTTAACACATAGGGTTTTTTCATACCTCTTATCCATCCCTTTCTGTTTTAAATCTTCACCCCAACAGTGAAAATATAATTTTTGCAAATGGTTATTTCTTGAAAAACCACTACCGCTATTCTATCGAAAAGCGGCGGTGCTGTCAACCGATAAAACAATAAAATCCCCCGAACGGCGGCAAAAGGCCCGACCGCCGTCAAACGACACACGTTCGGGCCGGATCTGTGTTTGCGCTCACACAGAAAGCATCAGCGTAATATTCCCCTGAAACACATCAAGATAACGCCGCGACCACAAAATCACACGCTGCCTGCTCCACTTTTTCGGAATGGTTGCGGCGATAGTTTTGAGCCTGCCGATGGCAAACACCGCGGGGATAAGCTTTTTCAGCAGCGTCTTGTCGTCTGTAAGCATTTTTACACGCCCGATCAAATCCACAGGCGGAATACGGATAAAGGCCGACAGGCTGAGCGTATTCGCGCCGATGGTGAACTCGTCTGCCGTGAGAATACCCTTTTCAAACATATAATCCAGCTCCTGCGGCATGATCTTCATGAGCAGGCGTTTCACGCAGGTCAGCACCGCAAGGTCTGATCCGATATGGCGGAAAAAATCAAGCTGATACCCCCAGAGTTTTTCGGCGCTGAACTCGCCGTCTTCATCATTCAAAACAGTATTCACAAGCATGCGTGCGGCCTTGAAGGCGTTTGCAATGCCCGAACCGATAATCGGCACCGTCATAAACGCGCTGTCGCCGATTGCCGCATAACCGTCGCAAACCATCACCGCAAGCGGCTGCCGCACAGGAATCTGCACAAACTGCCCGCCCCGCACAATCTCCGTGCCCAAAGCGGGGTTTGATTTTCTCAAAAACGCAAGGTGCCGCTCAACCTCAGCGCTGTCAAACGGCGCAAAACGACCGATTAAAACATCCGTATACTCCCCTTCCGCGGCAACCCAGGCCATCCCCTCACGCTCTTCAGGGAATAAATAGACCTTATAGCGCTCTTCGGGCATCTCCTCGCTTGCCCTGTTATAAAACGCCCTGTAAACATAAAAACGCCCGTTTTCACCCGGATCATTTTCAATGCCGCACATCTTCGGCAGGCCCGAGCGCACAGGGGAATCGATTCCGGCGGCGTCGATAATTAAATCGGCGAAAAACTCGCCCTTGTCTGTTTTGATGCCGATGACGCGGTTGCCCACAAGGATCGGCGCCTCGATATTACACTCATAAACGAACCGCACACCACTCGCGCAGGCGTTATGAACCAACAGCGAATAAAGGTCATGCCGCTCCATTTTGATTTCAAGCTGATCCTCCGGCACATGCTGGCGCAGAGGAACCGCCTGATTCGTGCTGTAGAAGGTCATATTCTCTTTATAAGAATATTGCTCCCGCGGCGGCATGGGAATCCCCGCGGCTTTCAGCGCGCCGGGGGCAAAAATATCCGTCCAGTCGTAGCCGAGCTGTCCTTCGGGGTTCCTTTCGTAGACCGTCACCTGAAATCCCCGCCTTGCGAGCAGCGCGGCGGCGGCAAGACCCCCGTGGCCCGCGCCCGCGACAATGATCTGTTTGCCCAAAAAACCAGTCCTTCCCTCCGGGCGTTTCTGTGCACCCGCTTTTCTCTTTCTTCTTTTATATTTTAACCGTACTCAAAGAAAACACGTATTCGCGTTTTTATCCCAAAAACAGAGTTTTAGAGTTTTTAAGATGACAGAAACCCACATCAGCCTTTGTCGGACAGGGAGTTTCAGTTTTTTCAGGAAGCCCTGTTTATTGCGCGCGCTGCTGCAGCAGCTCTTTCATTACGCGCGGATAAGTGCGGATGTCCGACGCCTTGATGAACGCCAGCAGACCCCACGAGGCCATCATGCTTGAGCCGCCGCGGCTGATGAAGGGCATTGTCACGCCGGTGAACGGCAGCAAATCCGTCACGCCGAACACATTCAATCCCGTTTGGAACAGCAGCAGCCCGGCGGCCGCACAGGCGGCAATCGAATAAAAGGTGGAGCGCGCAAAGCTCGCGTTGCGCACGGTGTAAACCGCAAGGAACAAAAAAGTGAGCATAATCAGCACCGCGGTCAAAATGCCCAGCTCCTCGCACACCACGCCGAAGACCAAATCCTCCGTGGAAGCAAACACGCCGCGCAGCCGCCCGTTGCCGACGCCGACGCCGAACAGCCCGCCGCTCAGCGCATAAATCAAGGTACGGGTTTGCTGATAACCCTTGCCGTCCATCAATTCCCAAATATGCCGGTAGGATTCAAAACGGCTCGTGACATGCGGCTTGAACCACACAATGAGCATCGCGCCGAAAAAGGCGGCGACGCACACGAGGATAATCGTGCGGATATCACCCGATCGCATAAAAGCAAGGATCAAAAAGGTCACAAAGAAAATCAGCGCCGTGCCGAAGTCCCGCTGCAAAAACAACAGGCCCACGCATGCCCCGGCAAACACGAGATAGGTGGTTAAGGACTGCGTCGACTGCAGCTTGTCAAGCGTGGCCGCGCCCACAAATACAAAGGCGATTTTCACAAGCTCAGAGGGCTGAATCGAAAAACCGCCGATGAACAGCCAGTTATATGCGCCGTTGACATTCGTCCGCAGCACAAGCGGCAGCGCCAGCAACCCCACGGCGCCAAGCGCCACAGGCAGCCGCATGGCGCTCACGCGGTTGGCGTTTTCAAGAAAATATATCATGAATATATAGATGCCCAGCCCCATCATAAGGGCATAAAACTGCGTCATGATCAGATCCGGATGCACACTTGCGGTGATTGTGAGGCTGATGGATGAAAACAAAAAACCGATGATTTCAAGCTCCATGCGGCGTTTGAACATAACGCAAAACACAAAATAATAGCCCCACTGCGCCGCAAGAAAAATAATGAAGGCCAATGAAATATCCGCACGGTATCGTTCATTGTCAGAAACAATAATGACTGCGGAAAACAGCTCATAGGCCGAAATGATGATCAGCATCAGCAGCCACATGAAGCGTTTGACCGGCAGGCGCACCCGTTTGCGTGATTTGATGCCCACGGAGTTTGGGCCTGTTCCGCCCATGAACTCAGTGTTGACCCGGGCGGGCGCTTTCGGTGCCGGACGCGCCTTCGAGGCCGTACTTTTTTTCACCTTTGCGTAAGACCCTTTCGTTTTGGCGGAATCCGCCGCAACCGCGGTTTTTTTCACCGCAGCCTGAGGGCTTTTTTTCTGTTTGCCGACTTTGATGTCGCCGCCTTTATCTCTGTCTGCCATATTGCACTCCGTTTTTGAATGATCCGGTTATTCGCGCATGTAGCTTTCAATGAATTTATATTCCGCGCCGCCGATTGCAATCAAATCGCCGTCATAAAGCCGCTGGTTTGCCGAAAGCCTTCTGTTGTTCAACACGGTCCCCGAACGCGAACCCAGGTCTTCCATCACCCAGCCCCGCTCGCCGTGCAGCAGCCTTGCATGCTGCCTTGAAACCGTCATGACCGGCAGCACGATGTCACAGCTGCCCGCGCGGCCGATTGTATATTGATCTGAAAACAAAAGAATAATGCTGCCGTCCGCCACGTTCTGCAAAGCGGAAAGAATCCGTCCGCCGTCCCCCGCGTATTCGCGCGGCGTCTCTGCGGCAATCCTGCCGCTCTCCTGAGCGCGGCGCGGCTCTTCGGCGCTTTCGGGCTTCTTGCCGCGCTTAAACAGCGGCGAGCGAAAGCACATGACGACATTGCCGACCGTTACAATGTCGCCGTCATACACATAGGCCTGTTTATTGACGTGCTTTCCGTTCACCTGAATGCCGGTTTTTG
This sequence comes from Oscillospiraceae bacterium, assembly GCA_031270605.1. Lineage (GTDB taxonomy): Bacteria > Bacillota > Clostridia > Oscillospirales > Acutalibacteraceae > JAISXG01. Next base: position 15,307 of record JAISXG010000034.1, read on the forward strand.
AATGCGTATCAAAAATAATCCAGCCCTTGTTGCGTCTTGCCAGAACGGCATGAAATCGGGAAACAGCCGCGTAATTCAGCACCACGTCGCAGGTCTTTGCGCGCCCGATAGCGGATTCCCATGAGGTGATGTCCACCCTGTCGCCGTTGACGGTGTTGATCAGCTGCGCGAGCACCATTTTGCCGTGGGACTTTTTGAACAGGAAGCTCAGGCAAAAAAACAGCACGATGCCGACAGCGACGATCAGCACCATCCGCATAAAAAATTCGGCCATTTCAAGCACAAAGCCCACCTCCCAACAGCCGGTATGGAGCGGAAAAAAATATATTTTCTTTTTTTAAAGTGTTGAAGCTATTTTACCACATCAAACCGTTACTTACAAGTCTTGCCAAAAACTTAACATTCTATAAAAAATTCCCCCAGCGCCTCATAAAGCGCATCGGGGGATTTTTATGAACGATCCTAAGGTTAAAAAACAGGTTTCAGCACGTTTGGGAAACAGGCCTCACACATCACACAAAATATGTTCCGCCCGCATGCGGAGCTTATAAAAATACCGCAGCCATTCGGGCTGAGAGTTCAGGGTTTCCGCCAGAGCAAGAAGAGTCCGTTTTCCCATTCTCCTGTCCAAAACGGCAAACATACGCACGAGAGGGTTTCCACTGTGCATTGAGGATGTAATCGGCAGTGAGCGGTATTCCCGCAGCGCGGCGGCAAAATCCATGTCGTCAAAAAACCGCCTGTCGATAAAGGCTTTCTTTTTTTCATTCCACAAGCCCTGCCAGAACTCATTTTTGTCTATGGGCCGCACTCCTTCATAAACACGGCTGGCAACCATATCAAAAGAAAATTGCTGCGCTGTTTTACCGTCTATGCGGATTTCAAACACATGGCAGCCGTCCATGTTTTTGAAGGTGGTGCATGAATATTGCACGCGACCTCTCAGGGAGCCCGCAAGCATCTCTTCTTCAAGATACCGCCGCATTGCGCTCCATGAACCAAGGGCCTTTGCCATAACAACTCCCCTTTCACTAAATGATCATTGCACGGTGTGCGAACTAATCCTTCCGCAGCGCCTCGATCGGCGGCAGCTGCGCGGCACGCTTTGCGGGATAGATGCCAAAGAAAATGCCGATACCGCTTGAAAAACCGATGGCAAGGGCAATGGTCCACAGCTTTACGCTCAGCGGAACATTCATCACCGCCGCGACAATGGCCGCAAGCACAACACCCAAAATCAGCCCGATTACGCCGCCAATAAAGCAGATCACAACCGATTCGGTCAAAAACTGCATCAAAATCGTGTTCGTCCGCGCACCGAGCGCCTTGCGTATGCCGATCTCGCGCGTTCGCTCCGTCACCGAAACGAGCATGATGTTCATCACGCCCACGCCGCCGACCACCAGCGAAATCGCGCTCACCGCGGCGATAAACAGCGTAAAGATGCGGATAACGGAATCAATCAGATCCACGAACTGCGCCAGATTCGTAACCATATATACATCCCTGTCGGCATTGTTGTGCTGCGCCTGCAGAATGCTCAAAGCGGTTTCGCCCGCGCTTGTCAGCAGGGAGTCCTCAACGGAGGTCAGATAAAGCGTGTCATACCGCTCCTGTGAGCCCGAAAAATTCACGAGAAAGGTGGCGGGGAACATCATAATGCAAGACGCCATGTCCATGCCGCCGCCGAACTGCTCCATCATGGAGGACATGCTTTCGGTGTCTGACCCAAACAGGCCTGACAGGCTCAGCACACCCACGATTCTCACATTCACAGACCGCCCCTCAACCGAAAAGGTCAGTGATTCGCCCACACAATTTTCTTTGCCGAACATGGTTTTAGCGCTCACCGCGTCAATCAATGCCACCGGTGACGCCGACTTATACTCCTGCTCTGTGAAAAACTGGCCGTATCTGCATTCGCTCGCCAGAATATACTGCAAACTGGAATTGCCGCCAAAAGCCATTGCAAAGGCGGTTTCGGACTGCGTGGAGGCGGTGCCGAAGGTTTGCTTGAGCGGGGAGACATAAGCGATTTCGGGAACGGTCTGCAGCGCGGCGATATCCTTTGGCGTGAAATAATCACTCGCCGTCGCCTGCGACATTTTGACGGATATCTGAATGGTGGAGGAGCCTCCCATTTCGTTGATCATGCCGACAATGTAGTCAGCGCCGCCGTCGCCAACGGTGATGATGGTAATGACAGAAGCAACGCCGATGATGATACCGAGCATTGTCAGCAATGAACGCATCAGGTTCGTTTTGATGCTGAACAAGGCAATTTTAATGTTTTCCTTCAGGCTCACGCAACATACCCCCACACACAAAAATCAAATCGGACGGCCCTCCGGCACCCTTCAACAAAATTCAGCATAGGCTTCATCCTGTTGTCCCAACACTGGACGCCTCTTCGGTATTGACCCTAATCTTCAAACCGTCTGCAAGAAGCTTTGAAGACCCGGAAAGCACGTTGCGCACGACTTTGTCGCCCTCAGAAAGCCCACTGAGCACCTGAATTGTGGAGGAGTCCGAAATACCGGTCTCAATCTCACGGTATTCGATTTTTTTGCTTTTTTGATTATACACATAAACGGAGGCTTTTCCCTCGGGGGTCCAGCGAACAGCCTCAACCGGAAGTGTCATCACGTTAAACGCCTCGTCCGTCACAATATCAATATCCACATCAAAACCGATGACGATTCCCTCGTCGGGGCTCTTGATCGTGACGATCCCCTCCGCCGCGCTGGACGAACCGCTGACGCCGCCCATGATGGAGGTAATGTTAATGCTCGAGCTGGAGCTTGCCGTCGCACTGATGAAAGAAACCTCGCCCTCATATTCCTTGTTGACGGACTTGATGATCGCGCGCTGGCCAAGCTTCACGTTCGGCATGTCAAACTTGCCCAGTGTGAACGAGGCAAGAAACTCATCATAATTCTCAACGACCATGCCGATATTTGCCGCAAGGGATGCGGCAGCCGATGAGTCGCCCGAGCCGGTGAACATGGAAAGCAGCGAGGTAATGTCCACATCGCCCGAAAGCATGCCCATCAGTGAAGACATATCAAGACCCGAGGCCGCGGTGTTTGAATTCGCGGCGGTAAAGACCGTTCCGGGGTTGATGCTTACAGTGGAAACAATGCCGCGCTTCTCCGCCGTCCAGCCCTTTTCCAAGAGGTCCAGCTGCGAAAGAAACACATCCAACGTCGCTTTGGTCGTATCTCTTTTTTGCTTTAAGCTGTTCAGATAACTATCGCTCATTTGGGTTTCAAGCACAATTTTTTGAATTTGCAGCTGGGCAAGCTGGGACTGCGAGGTGAACGAACTGCCCATCATGCTTGAAAGGTCAAGGCCGCTCCCGCCCAAAATGCCGCCCAAAGAGCCAAGAATGCTGCTGATGTCAAAAGAAGGGGTGGTGGCGGTGCCGGAGGTGGACTCCCCTTCCTGCTCAAGCTTTTCGATTTCCGTTTCGATCGCGGGAAGGGCCTCTTTCGCCGATTCCGCGGCCTTGAGCGCGTCACTGTAAGCCGTTGCGGCATTGTCCGCAGCGCGCTGCTTCTCCTGCCGCGCCTCTTCAACCGAAGAGGGGTCAAACGTGGCCATCAGGGTGCCCGGCTCAACAACGTCGCCCACTTTCACATTCACATCAAGCACACGAACGCCGTCAATGGCATAAAACACACTGGTGCTGGCGGATTCCACAGGCGCGGAGGTGGAAAAAGTCTTCACAACATTGCCGATTGTCAGCTCTGCCAGGTTCACTTCAAGCTTGCTTTTTTCAGTTCTGTAAACCTGAAACGTCACGGCCCCGCCGATAATAATAACGGCCAGAGACACCGCAAGCACAATCTTCCATTTTTTCGATTTTTTCTTCATTAGCTACTCCATTTCTCCGGTAGAAAAAAATCCCCAACCAAATCCACCGATACAGGTTTCCAAATAAAAAGACGTTCTAAATCAGGCAAAAGGCTTGATATATATAGCTTTGCATTGATTTTTCAAAAGGCTTTGTATCGTCGTTCAACTTCAAAAGCAGCTCCGGATCTGCGAGGATTTTTTTGAGCCGCAAGGCAAAGGGAACAACACAGCAGCTCGGAAAAAAGACCGCAAAGACGGGCTAGTTTTGAAGCTGAGCGACGATATATCTTTGTGCGCTGCCGGGGGCAGAAGCACTCAAGAAATTGAACCGATTAGCAAGACAGACCGCATCTCCAATAATAAACTATAATATTTAAAAGCGCTTAGAAATAGACACATTTTACAATATAATCTTTTTTTCTTCATAGACGCAATATGAATTTTTTATGAATTTAATCTATATTTTAACCCTCAGCGCATACATATGAATAGGCAGAAGGCTTCAAAGCGTGCAGGCAAACCGCCGAGGCACGCCCGGCACCCCCTATCGGCCGGTTTGACCGTTATTCATTTTTATCTGGATCAACGCCCGTCTTTTTCACGCTTGTGTGAGCGGTGTTTCCAGGAAAGGACAGGAAATTTAAGATGAGAAAAAAAATAATTTGTTACATTGCCTTGGCCGCCGCGCTGCTGCTGGGCCTCACCGCCTGCACGCAGGAGCTGCGCATAGACCGTTATGAACTGGCAGTACGGCTCGAAAAGGCCGGCAAAGCCTATTCCTTTGCCCCTGAAGATGTGCTGATTGAGCAGAATAAGCAACTGATCTTTTACAGCCTGCAGCAGCAGGACGACTGCATTCTGACACTGGTGACAGACAAAACAGACAGAATACAGACCCTCTCCGTTACCATTGACCGCGCGAAGTGGAGCGTTGAGGCGATCCAAAGCGTTTTTGTGCCCTTCTCAAAAGCAGTATTGACCGCTTTTTGCGCGAACGATACAATTGCGCAAAAAGCAGCTGAGGAGTTAGAGCTCAACAACGCGAATACATACATAAGCGACCGGCTTGAGAGCGCCGCAATCGAAAAATTCACCTTCACAGTATACACGAATGCGCTGAGCAACGTGATCGCCTGCGACTATGGAGCAGAAAGCGTTTCAACCACCGCATGAAACATCTTTTGATTTTATGCCAACACGCTCTAATAAGACGACGCCGCAGGCAATGTGCCCATGGCGTCGTTTTATTGGCGATTTTAATTAACGCTTCGCTGCCGCTTGTTCATGCACAAGCGCATAGGCCACATCGGGCAGGTCGGTGATAATCGCGTCCGCGCCCTTTTCCTTGAGGCTGTTCATTTTTTCTTCATCATTGATCGTCCAATACTGCACGGCGATATCATGCTTGTGGGCATAATTGATAAACCGAGTGGTCGCAAGGTTGATCACATAGCTGTCATCCGGAATCTGCAGCGCGTCGAAGGTAAAGGTGCCGGGTTCGGCGCTGATGCCGAAAAGCGAATAAAGATAGATCTTCAAAACCTCTTTGGGGCCGGCCGAACGCATCATGTCCGGATAAGCCTCATGCTGATATCGATTGATCTCGCCGTGAAAGCTTGCCGCGAACACGCGCCCAAGCAGCTTTTTTTCAGAGAGAATGGCATAAAACACGTCTGTCGCCCGTTTGCCGCGCTCGCCGCCGTCCTTGATGTCAATGATATATGAAAACTTCCCATGCTTTTCAAGAAAGTCAAACACTTCCTCCACGCGCACCACGCGCAGATTTTCAGGAATATCCTTACCGCGCAGCCCCGCATACGGGCGGCTGCCGTCGGGCGCGACATAATTTTCGCCCATATTCAGCGCGCGCAGCTCGGCAAAAGAATAGTCGCTTGCGCGAATGTCCTTTTTTCCGAAATATTCCACCGCGTCACTCGTGCGGTCAAGTGTGCCGTCATGCAGCACAACAAGAACATCATCCTTTGTCAAATGCAGGTCAAATTCAAAAATGTCAGTTCGGAAGTCGTCGCTGTTCACGCAGCGCTCAAATGCGTTGAGCGTGTTTTCAGGAAACAGCCCGCCGCCCGAGCGGTGCGCGGCCACGAGCGGGCTGCCCACAGGCATAATGTAAGGATTTTTTGAAACGGCGGCAACCACCGGCTCCGCCGTCTCTCTTGTCACCACAAAATACACAAGCCCCACAGCGGCTAAAACAAAACAAAAAAGAATCACAGCAGACTTCCCCGCCTTTCTAAAAATGCCGGCCATAGCAGAATCCCTTTTAATTATACTATACGGAATCTAAATATACAACAACTATTCTATTGGCATATCCAAACAAGCGCAATGCGATCGGTTTATTTTTATTTAATTATAAAAACAGACGTTTGCAAAATTTGTCGTTTCGCAAACGTCTTAATAAAATTAGTTACACCCGGAGCAGGAAGAGCAGGAACCGCCGCAGCCGTGGTCGGCAGGCTGGGGCTCGCAGGTCTCGGGGTCTTCGCCGTTCACGCAAAGCGAAAGAATCTGCACAAGATAGTTCATCAGCTCATCGATCTCGTGCCTTGCGTTTTCATAGTCCTGCATGTTCTTATTGAGCATCAGCTCACCGTACACCTCGCGGAACTCCTTGTCATAGGCCTCAAGCTTCGCGTCGTCCGGCGAGTCCTTTTCGCTCTCCGCCTGATAAGACATTTGAACCAGATTGATTTTGCCGATCAGCGCAGTCAGCTCGGCGTCCGCGTCGTTTGCCTTTTTCGCTGCCTGCAACGTAATATAGCGCTCATCCTTTTGAATGGCGGCGCCCAGTTCCCTTGTTAATTTAACAACATCCATAATAAACTCCTATTCTGTGCTTTCGCTCAATTTATTTGAAAGCAGCCGCAAAAGCGCGGCGGCCAACAATCACATTATTCGGCTTCGCAAAGCTCGCCGTACAGCACCCATGTTTTCGGCTCTGTGACCCTCACAAAAACGAAGCCGCCGATGAGGGAGTCGCTCCCGTCAAACAAAATACTGATATTTCCGCTTGTGCGGCCCATCAAAAGGCCCTTTGATTCATCGCGCTCTTCCACCAGAACCCGGTGAACACTATCTAGCAATTTTGCCGTTCTTGCGCCCGCAATGTCCTCCTGCAAGGCCGTCAGCTCTGAAAACCAGCTCGACTTCTCGCTGTAGGGCACAGGGTCGGGCAGGTCCGCAGCAACAGTTCCGCTGCGCTTCGAATAAATAAACGTGAACAGTGAGGTGAACTGCGCCTCGCGCACGAGCGCCAGAGTTTCTTGAAACTCTTCATAACTCTCGCCCGGAAAGCCCACGATCACGTCGCTGGTGACCGACATATCCGGCATGACCTTGCGCGCATAGCGCAGCAGGCGGAGATACTGCTCTTTGGTATAGCCGCGGTTCATCTCATCAAGCACCCTGTCGCTGCCCGCCTGAAACGGCAAATGCAAATGCTTTGAGACTTTTTCGCAGCCTGCCATTGTATCCAGCAGTTCCTCCGAGCAGTCCTTCGGGTGCGAGGTCATGAAGCGGATCAAAAAGTCGCCCGGCAGCGCGTTGATTTGGCGGAGCAGCTTTGCGAAATTCATGTCAACAGGCAGGTTCTTGCCGTAGGAATTCACGTTCTGCCCAAGCAGGGTGATGTCTTTCGCGCCGTTTGCAATCAAAGCCTCGGCTTCTTTGAGAATCTCTTCAGGCATGCGCGAACGCTCACGGCCGCGCACATAGGGCACAACGCAATAGCTGCAAAAATTATCGCAGCCATACATCACGGGCAGCCACACTTTAAACGGCCGGTCCTGCACCGTGGGCAGCCCCTCGGTGATCTCACCGCCGCCCTCCCCTGTTTCAAACACACGCTTGCCGCCCGAGAGCACCCGAAACAGCAGTTCGGGCAGTTTTTGAACAGCGAAAGTGCCGAACACAAGGTTCACATAAGGGAAGCTTTTGCTAATGCGTTCTTCAACATGCGCCTGCTGCATCATGCAGCCGCACAGGGCAATGATCATGCCCGGGCGGGCCGCCTTGATCGGTTTCAGCGCGCCCACATTGCCAAACACCCTGTCCTCGGCATGCTCACGCACGGCGCAGGTATTAAACAGCACAAGGTCCGCGTCCTCCGGCCTGTCGCAGAACGCGTAGCCCATCTGTACAAGCAGGCCTTTTATCCGTTCGGAATCAGCCACGTTGCCCTGGCAGCCATAGGTGTGCACAAACGCCTGAGGGATCCGTTCGGGAAACCGCGCCGACAAAATTGCATGCACCATCTCCGCAAATTCTTCACGCGATTTATTCTCAAGCCTTTGACTTCCCTGCACTTTGCCGCTTTTCACACTGAAACCTCACAATAAATCATGATTAGCATTCCCAAATTACCAGTTTTTATATTGTAATACATAAACCGCCGCTTGTAAAGTAATTTTATGAATATAAAAATCCCCGCACACGCATAAGGCTGCGCATGCGGGGAAAACACTGTTTCAAATTATCTTTATTTTGCGGTCTTGGGCTTTTTTCTTGCGGCAATGCAGCCCGCCGCCCCAAGAAACGCCATGGGGATGAGCAAATAGAGAACCCTTGCGCTGTCATCGCCGGTTCGGGGAATGGAGGTTGGGAAAGTGGTTTGCTCCGAGGATGTTGTGGTAGTTGTATTGTTGCCGCCGCCTGAGGCCGTTGTTGTGGTGCTTTCGTCTGTGTCAAACTGGTTTTTACCGGAGCGCGCAAGCTTGCCCGCCTTTTCAAGCTGGTCAAGCTGCTCGACGATCATTTCGGCAATTTTCACATGGCCCTCTTTTGAAGGGTGCGTCATATCAAAGGCGATGTATTTGCTCTCGCCGTTGAACGCCTTTTGCAGGTCAAGCAAATAATAGGCACCCGGATATTTTTCAAGGTATTCCGCAAACACAGGGTTCACCTTGTCGACCACGGTCTGATACATATCCTTGAGCGATCCGCTCATGGGGTTATAAAGTGTCTGCACAAAAATCACAGCGTTGGGATTCAACTCTTTGATTCTGGTCATAATAACTAAAAGATTGAAGCGGAGGTCATGCACAATTTCGTTGACCTTGTCGGGTTTGTTGATCAGCGTCTGCACCGCGACGGAAAGCAGGTTGTCGCCCATAACGTCATTGCCGCCGATGGAAATGCTGATAACCGAAGCTGTTTTAATGTCATTGCGGATGTCGGTATTGCTCTTGACATCCGTGAGCACATCCTCTGACGTTTTGGCGCTCTTGGCATGGTTTTTCAGCTCGTAATCCTTTTTTGCGACAACCTTGTTGGCAAAGCCGTTCTTGTAGCCCGTGATGATTCCCAACGGGTCCGCGCCGACGCCCTCGGCGATCGAGTCGCCCAGCACCACATATTTCATCTTCGGCGGCTCGGGCGCTTTGGTTGTGGTCTCGGTCGTTGTCTCATCCGCGGCAAATGCAATCAAACCGCCAAAGGAAAATAAAAACAAAAGGGCAACTAGAAAAACAGCGATACTTTTTTTTATCATACAATTCCTGTCCTTTCTCTGACGGTTGCGCGCCCACGCAGTTACCGCTAATAAAAAAGCGCGCTCCCGGCCAACCGTGAAACATTGCACAAAAAAGAATTCCGTTATTTGAATTTCATCATATAACAAAATCCATATGTTGTCAAGGAAAAGAATTCATTTGTAATTAATATCTTGTTAAAAATTCAAGAAAAAACCATAAATTTGCCATATTTTGCAGTACAATAATCGGGTATACTGTTATTGATTTTAAATAATAAAGGAAATGATACATATCATGAATGATTTTTATGAATGCATCTATCAGTTTGTCGCACATATTCCCCCGGGGCATGTTGCCACCTACGGCCGGATTGCCGCGCTTGCGGGGCGCCCTCGGGCGGCAAGGCAGGTCGGTCGGGCGCTGTGGCAATGCCCGGATGGCCGTCACCTGCCCTGCCACCGCGTTGTGAACCGCTTTGGCGAGCTTGCGCCGTCGCACGTGTTCGGCGGTGAAGGGCTGCAGCGCTCGCAGCTCGAACAGGAAGGCGTTGCTTTTTTGCCGGACGGCAGGATCGATTTGCAAAAACATATTTGGAACTTTTGAGAGCGCATGACAGCCTCTCAAGCCGGAAACGAATAATTTTTTCTTGACACTTTTTGATTATCGTAATACAATGTAGTATACGCCGATGACTGTTTCGGACAAGCTGCCTTGCGGCTTTGCCCAAAACAGCCCCTGCGGCGGAGAGGAGATGAAATAATGGACGAGGGCCGAAGTAGCCAAACCAAAATAGGTCACCGATGCATGCCCGCTAAAGCAGAATATACATCCAAAGCGTCTGTTGTTTCAGCTCTGAAAAAGCGTTCCAGATAACAGCGCGTTCTGGTTGTATGCCATGTTGCCCTGCAATGCCGGAGTTGAAAAAACCGCCGGTTTTGCGTGTAATTTGTTTGCGTGTTGTGTGCATTTGTGCCTTATTTTCCAAAAAAACAAAGGAGGATGAGGTATGAAAGACAAAATTCTGGAGCTTTTGAACGAAAAAAAATACAATTCTCTTTTTGAGCTGCTGCTGGAGTGCAATGCGGTTGACCTTGCGTTTTTGATGGGCGAGCTTGAAAATGAGGATATGATCAAGATTTTTCGCCTGCTCTCGAAAGACAGCGCGGCGGAAGTCTTTTCGTATATGGAGCCGGACGACCAGGAGCGGCTTATCTCTCTGTTTTCGGACAGAGAGCTGCATAAAATCATTGATGAGATGTATTTTGACGATACGGTGGATCTCGTCAGCGAAATGCCCGCTTTCGTGGTCAAGCGCATCCTCAAAACCGCCGCGCCCGAGCAGCGCCGGCTGATCAACGAGTTTCTGCAATATCCCGACGACAGCGCGGGCAGCCTGATGACCATTGAATTCGTGGATTTAAAGTCGCATATGAGCGTGGAGCAGGCCATTGAAAAGATCCGCGCCGAAGGGATCGACAAAGAGACCATTTACACCTGCTATGTGCTCGACGACACCCGGCAATTGATCGGTATTGTAGATATTAAGGATTTGCTGACCGCCGGTTTTGATACGCCTGTCAGCGAGCTGATGCAAACTTCGGTAATCACCGCGCACACCCTTGAAAACAAAGAGGATGTTGCCAGAAGAATCAATAAATACGACCTTTTGGCCCTGCCGGTCGTCGACAGGGAAAACCGCCTTGTCGGCATTATCACCATCGACGACGCCGTGGAGGTCATTGAAGAAGAAACGGCCGCGGACTTTGAAAAAATGGCCGCCATTACGCCCACAGACGAATCCTATTTCAGAACCGGCGTCTGGCGGCACTCGCGCAGCAGAATTGTCTGGCTGGTTCTTTCACTGCTTCCAAACATTTTTTCGGGCAGTATCATCGCTTTTTATCAGTCGCATAATCCGGCGCTTTTGTCATTGACGGCGTTCATCCCCATGCTCATGGGCGCGGGCGGCAACAGCGGTTCGCAGTCGTCCACCATGATTATCCGCGGCATGGCAACGGACGAAATCGCGCTGAAGGATTTCTTTCGCGCCGCGTGGAAGGAGCTGCGCATCAGCCTGCTTTGCGCGGCGGTTCTCGCGGTTGTCAACGGCGTGCGTATAGCGCTGCAATACAACAGCACGCTCACCGCGCTGATGGTCAGCCTGACAATGCTCATAACCGTCATTACGGCAAACCTTTTAGGCTGCATGCTTCCCATGGGCGCCAAAAAGCTCAAAATTGACCCTGCCATCATGGCAGGACCGATGATCACCACCGTCATGGACATCGCCTCTATTGTGATCTATTTCAACATTGCGATTCGCCTTTTGGGCACCGCAAGCCGGTTGTGAGGGGGGGGCGAAAGTTTGAAAGATAAATCTTTCAAACAGGAAGTTTTGTCCTTTCACATCGTACAGGGAAGATGTGAATCGGCTTTGCCGACCGGCCAAAACTTCCGCCGCGCAGGGAAAGGATGGTCATGACGATGAAAGAGAGAATCCGTGAGCTTTTAAACGAAAAAAAATACAACACCCTTTTTGAATACCTTACCGAACAGAATGTTGTTGATATCGCGCTGGTGTTCAACGAACTGAGCGACGAGGAAATCATCCGCGCGTTTCGGTTGCTGCCGAAAGAAACCGCATCTGAGGCGTTTTCTTATATGGACAGCCGTGTGCAGGAGCATCTGATCCGCGTGATGAGCGACCGCGAGCTTGAGCTTGTCGCAAAAGACCTGTTTATGGACGACACGGTTGACCTGCTGGGCGAAATGCCCGCGTCTTTGGTCAAGCGCATCCTCAAGGCGGCAAAACCCGAAGACAGGAAAATCATCAATGAGCTGCTGCAATATCCCGAGGAATCGGCCGGCAGTGTGATGACGACCGAATTTGTAGACCTTATCAGCTCCATGAGCGTGCTGGACGCCATCAAAAAAATCAAACAGGACGGCATTTCAAAAGAAACCGTCTATACCTGCTATGTTCTTGACCACGCGCGGCATCTGATCGGCCTTGTGTCTGTCAAAGACCTGCTGCTTTCCTCCTATGACACTGTGATTGACGACATCATGGAGACAAATATTATTAAAGCGGAAACGCTGGAAGATAAGGAAAGCGTAGCAAACAGAATCAGCAAATATGACCTTTTGGCCCTGCCGGTTGTTGATAAGGAAAACCGCCTCGTCGGCATTATCACCATCGACGACGCGGTGGATGTCTATACCCGCGCGGCGGACGAGGACTTTGAAAAGATGAACGCCCTCTCGCCTTCCGAAGACACCTATTTTAAAACCGGCGTGTTCAAACACGCGAGCAAGCGCATTGTGTGGCTGTTTGTTTTGATGCTTTCCGCCATGATCACCGAAGCCATCATTAAAAATTATGAAACGGCGCTCAGCGCAATCCCGCTTCTCGCGTCTTTCCTCCCGATGCTGATGGATACGGGCGGCGACAGCGGCTCGCAGTCCGCAACGCTGATCATTCGCGGGATGGCAACGGATGAAATCCATCTGAAGGACTTTTTTAAAGTGTTCTGGAAGGAGTTTCGCGTCGCATTTCTCTGCTCGTCCATCATCGCGGCGGCGAATGCCGTGCGTATTCTGGTGCAATACGGGGACCCGCTTGTGGCGCTGTCCGTCAGCCTGACGTTAATCGGCACCGTCGTTTTTGCAAAGCTTCTGGGCGGTATGCTGCCTATGTTCGCAAAACTTGTGAAAGTTGACCCCGCCGTAATGGCCGCTCCCCTGATTTCCACCATTGTGGACTCGTTCTCGGTGTTTATTTATTTCAACTTCGCGATGTTGATTCTGAAAATATAGAACGGCAGGAACTTGTCTTTCGCGAAAGACAACCAAAAAACAAAAGATTGGAAAAAATTATGCACATTAACTTTGTTATTCCCTGCCTTTTGGGGCTTGAGCGCCCGATTGCAGACGAGCTTCTTGTTATGGAGGCCGAAAACGTGCAGTGTGAAAACGGCCGTGTGCTGTTTGAGGGCAATGAAAACATGCTCGCACGCGCAAACATCTGCTCGCGCTTTGCCGAGCGCATTCAGGTGCTGGTCGGCACCTTCTCCGCTCACAGCTTTGACGAGCTGTTTGAGGGTACAAAAGCCCTGCCGTGGGAACATTGGGTGGGCAAAACGGATGCGTTTCCCGTAAAGGGCTATTCGCTGGACTCCGAATTGTTCAGCGTGAGCGACTGCCAGTCCATCATCAAAAAAGCGGTTGTGGAGCGGCTGAAGCAAACCCACAAACTCCCCTGGTTTGAAGAAACCGGCGCACTTTATCAGATTCAGTTCTCCATCATGAAAAATCAGGTCAGCCTGCTCATCGACACCTCGGGCGCAGGACTGCACAAACGCGGCTACCGCCCGGTGGCAAACGCGGCCCCCCTCAAAGAAACCCTCTCCGCCGCGCTGTGCCAGTTTGCGCGCCTGCGCGACTTTCACACGCTCTATGACCCGATGTGCGGCTCCGGCACCATTTTGATTGAGGGCGCCATGCTCGCAAACAATATCGCACCGGGCCTGCACAGAAATTTCACCGCCGAACTCTGGCGGCAGGTTCCGCCCGGGATTTGGAAAGAGGAGCGCGAACGGGCAAAGTCGCTTGAAAAAACAGAGACCTATTTCCGCGCGATTGGATCGGACATCGACCCGAAATCCCTTGCCATTGCAAAAGAAAACGTGAAACGCGCGGGGCTTGAGCACATCATATCCTTCAAAAAGCGGGACATCGCCGACTTTTCACCCGAGACGGAAAAAGGCACGGTCATCATCAACCCGCCCTACGGCGAGCGGCTTTTGGACTTGGACGCGGCGCATGAAATTTACAAAACCATGGGAAAGGTCTTGACCGCGAAGCGCGGTTGGAGTTATTATATTATCACGGCGGACGACGACTTTGAAAAACACTTTGGCAAAAAGGCCGATAAGCGCCGCAAGCTCTATAACGGCATGCTGAAATGCCAGCTCTATATGTATTTTAAATAATGTTCACCCAACAAACACTGTTTACAGACAGATTCTTGCGCATTCCCGCACCCAAAATCCAAAGGAGGAACTTTGAAAGGCACTGCCTTTCAAACCCGGAGTTTTGTCCTGTCGCGCCGTACCGAACGGCGCGAACCGGCGTTGCCGACCGGCCAAAACATCCCGGATTCTGCGAAAGGACGGTCATATGAGTATGAAGCACTTTTTCATCATCAACCCCGTTGCGGGCAAGGGCAAAGCCGTTTCCATTATCAAACCGCAGATTGAGGCATATGCAAAAACAAGGGATCTTGACTATGTGATCTATGTCACAAGCGCGAAAGGTGAGGCAATCGGTTATGTGAAGAAGATGGCGGCGGAAGCCGGGGGCGAGAATGTGCGCTTTTATGCCTGCGGCGGCGACGGCACGCTGTACGAAGTCGTCAACGGTGCGGTGGGTTTTCCGAACGCGCAGGTGGGCGTGATCCCTCTAGGGTCGGGCAACGACTTTGTTCGCCTGTTCGGCACAAAGGAGCAGTTTGTGAATGTGCAGGCGCAAATTGAGGGCACCCCGGTTTTGCTTGATATCATCCGCTGCGGCGGGCAATACGCCATCAACCAATGCTCCATGGGTCTTGACGCCGAGGTTTGCGCAAAGCAGGCCTATTTTAACAAAATGCCCCTTCTGGGCGGCGAGGCTTCTTATTATGCGGCGCTGCTCTACTGTTTTTTGAGAAAAATGGGCAGCGAGTTCACCATTACGATAGACGGCAGCGCACCTTACACCGAAAAGGTCTTTTTTGCCTTTGCGGGCAACTCCCGCTGGTATGGCGGCGGCTTCATGGCGGCCCCCATCGCGATGCCCGACGACGGACTGCTTGACTTTGTGGTCGTCAAAAAGAACATGCCCCGCATCAAGCTGCTGCCTTTGATTAACAAATATAAAAACGGTCAGCATATGGATTGGGACATCACAAAATACACCCGCGGCAAGAAAATGCACGTGCAAAGCGAAAAGCCCGCGGCTGTGAACATAGACGGCGAAACCCATTATGTGCATGAAAGCACATTTGAGATTATTGAAAAGGGCATCACCTTTGTGGTTCCCTCCACCGCTTCTTATTTTGCCGAGGTGGCATCGGGAATCATCAGCGACAAGACTCCCCTGCCATCAAACAGATAAAATAAGGCTGCCGGCACGAAATGTCTGTGCCGGCATTTTTTATGAGGTATGTTATGAACATCACAGAACTCTTGCGTGAAAAACAAAGCACATCTGAGGTTTTGAGTGTCTTTCATGATGAACAGGCCTCTTCACCTGCTTATTCGGGCATGCTCGCGGCGGCGGACGGCGAATGCGCGCTTTTTTATTGCGTTTCTCCCGCCGGTAAATATGACGGTTATATCCTGGACTTCATAAAAAATATCGCGAACATCAGGAGCGGCACAAGATATGAATCCGGCCGCGCGCGGCTTTTCAGGCATTATAAACAAGCCCACATGCCCGTTGCGGCGGAAGAAGATATCAAAACCTGTTTTTTCGCCTTTATTCAAAAACACCGGTTCACCGTCAATGTCACATTACAAGACCCAAAGCAAAACGGCTTAATTGCCTTTTGGGAGGCGTATGATGCAGGAAATCGTACACTAAAGTTCACACTCCTCAATGAATATGGCGATATATCAGGCGAAGCGTCCGTTTCTCTCGCGGATATCAAACAAATCAGCAGCGAACGCGAAACAGAGCGCACCGCCCGCAACCTGCATTTACTTGGATGAACGTCCGCATGAAAAGCCCCTGTGCAATACAGCACAGGGGCTTTTTGTTGCATCAGATTTGTGTTATCTCACACTGCCCAGCAGGTCAATGTAGCCTTCGGTCAATGTGGAGGCAGTCGCCTTGCCAAGAGAGAGGAATTCTTCATAATGCTTGTTGTTTTCGCCATAATATTTATCGAATACGTCGGCGAAAGTATTTGCATAGTCATTGTCGGGCACGACATAACCAACCTGGTCATTCGTCAAACCGAAAGCGATCGTTTTTCTGCCGCCCGTAAAGTTCGCAATGGGCTCATATTGCCAATCGGTGCCGTTCCATGCAATGCTTGCGGGCTTGGTGCCGCCCCAGACGATTTCAGCTGAAAATTCGCCGGGCAGCAGCAGCACTGCAAGCGAGGAACCAAGCTCTGCGTAGCCGATTTCGGTAACGGCCAATGCGTCCTGAATGCGGCTGGACTGCATGACACACCTGTTGTTGGCCATCTGGAACTTGCAAACGACCCACAGCAGCGGGTTGGTAACGGGAACCAGCACTTCTGTGTGAACAATATTCATAATCGGCTCAATCTCCGTATAGTTGTCAATCGCAAGAAGGCGGTTCACAATTTCGCGGCCATATACGGTCAGTTCATCATAACCGGTGGAACCCTCGGGCAGGTTCAAAGACGAGGAATCCTTTGTGAGAGCAGCCTGCGCGCCTTGGAAGAACGCGACGTCCGCGCCCGCGACTTCCTTCGCGTATCTCGCAATTTCGCCCGGATAGTCCGCGCTGGCCTTATCTTCTTCTCTTGAAAGAGAGGTCGGATGCACGCCCATGTTCACAAGCCAGATCTCGTTGCTCTCAGCATCAGCCGGAACAAATTTAATCTGATTGACATTCGGGTCAAAGGCAATGGGATTCTGCTTGTCTTTGATCAATTCGGAAATATCGGCGGAACCGTAAGAGAGCGTGCCCTCTTCCATGCTTTCAACAGCCTCTGTAACCGCGGCCTTTGACTGGGAAAGCAAAAGCGAATAGATTGTTTCGTCCACGGGGTTTTTGAATTCTGATTTTCTCGTCACCAAATTTTTAAGGTTAGAGGTGATCAGCGTTTTAACATCCTGGCCAAGGCCGTGCGTGTCTATTCCGTAATGGGTGTGAGAAAGCGTGAAGTTGATGCTGACAATATTGTTTTGCGCGGCAAACTCGGCAAGGTTCGCGCGAAGCGCCTGAACCGTTGCGTTTGTCATGCCGAAGCCGTCGATTGAAGCAAAAATCACAATGCCGCTGCCCGCGTCAAGCGCAACCGCTCTGATGAACTGGCCGTCGCCCTCATAAACCGATTTTGCGACAGCGCCGTTGAGAAAACCGGCCATCGGGTAGCCTTTGCTGATGTCGTTCGGAATAATGCTCCTGCTGGCGTAGCCCGCTTTCCATGTCTGGGCGGTCGGCTCGTCAACAAAATCAGCGCTGCCTTTAAACTCTGTGTTCGGCACATATTCGTCAACCTTGTCCCAATCAAGGTTCGGGAAAATAAAAAGAAGCCCGCCAATCAGAATTTCAGCAGCCTTGCTCAGCATGGATGACAGCGTCTTCCCCACAATAAAGTTAGAGGGCAACGAACCCCCCTGCGCGTCGTTTGCGGCATAAACGGGAATGGCGGAACCAAACGCGGAAAACGCCATAACCAATGCCAAAAGCAAAGCAAGAGATTTTTTCCAAGTCTTTGACATAATTGAACCTCCCGGTCAAAATAATGAACCATGTATTCATAGTGCCTTCATTATACTCTGATTTTCTTTATATGTAAAGACTAATTTGTACAAATCCTATAAAAATCTTTTTAGTTTGTTTTGATTTATTTCATAAAAAGCATTAATCATTTTAAAACGATTTTTCAACGGCAGAACATGAGTAAAACAAACAATCCTGTATAAACTAACGAAGCAAGGCCGCAAAAGCGGCCGACCGCGTGTTTTTTGCAGACCAATCGAAAGGACGGACATCGTTATGAAAGCAGTTATTATGGCGGGCGGAATCGGCAACCGGTTGAGGCCGCTCACCTGCACGCTGCCAAAGCCAATGGCGCATCTGTGCGGCACACCTGTTCTGGAATATATTCTGGACTTGCTCTCTGCGCACAACTGTGAAGAGGCGGTCATTACGCTCAAATATCTTCCGGATTGTGTGATGGACAATTTTCCTGAAAATGACTATAATGGAATAAAGCTGACCTTCAGCATTGAAGAAAAGGCTCTCGGCACGGCGGGGAGCGTGAACCTTGCGGCAAAAAAGTTCGACGAGCCCTTCCTTGTCATCAGCGGCGACGCTTTGTGCAATTATAACCTGACAGAGATCATGCAATATCATAAGGTAAAGAATGCCGACGCGACTATTGTTTGCACCCAGGTGGACGACCCGCGCGAATACGGGCTTGTGAACACCGACGCAGAGGGGAAAATTCAGGGCTTCACCGAAAAGCCCGGCTGGGAGCAGGTTTCGACCAACCTTGCCAACACCGGCATCTATGTGCTGAACCCGTCGGTTCTGGGGCATATTGAAGACAATAAAGAATGTGATTTCGCAAACGACGTCTTTCCGGCTATGCTTGAAAGCAAAGAAAACCTTTATTCATATAATGCGAACGGCTATTGGTGCGACATCGGCGACTTTGAGGCCTATAAAACCTGCCAGTTTGACCTGCTGCGCGGCATTGAGGGTATCTCTCTGCCAAACCATCAGGACGCGATCAGCCTCAAGACAAAAGCGCCCGCCGGGCACTACACGCTTGTGCCGCCCGTTTATATCGGCGAAGCCGTGAGCATCGGCAAGGGCTGCGTCATCGGCCCGAACGCGGTGCTCGACGATTCCGTTATCATCGGCGAGAACACGCGAGTGAACAACTCCGTGCTGCTGCAGGGCGCCTATATCGGCGCGGATGTGCGTATTAATGCGGCAATCATCTGCGAGGATGCCGTCATCAAGCGCAATGCCGATGTGTTTGAGGGCGCCGTGATCGGCAGCCAGAGTATCATCGGCGAAAACGCCGCCGTCGGCAACAATGTCTATGTCTGGCCAGAAAAAAACATTCCCGAAAATGCGCGGGTGAACGACAATATCCGGGAAGGCAGCCTCGCTTCAGACAGCCTTGACAACGACGCGGTGCGCGGCGAGTCTTTTGCCGAGCTTTCGAGCGAACGGGCCGCGCGCCTTGGCGCTGCGGTCGGCAGCACAAAGGACGGCCGGCGCGTGGGCATCGGCTCCGACGGCTCCCCCGCATCAAAAACCATCGCCATGGCCGTGACCTCGGGGTTACTGTCCACAGGCAGCAGCGTGTGGGATTTCGGCGAATGCTTTCAGTCGCAGCTGAACTTTTTCACATCCTATTGCGAATTGAAGCTCGGCGTTTATGTTTCGACCATTGACAACTTCACTTCCATTCAGATCGTGGGCGAAAACGCGCTGGTGCTCGGGCGCAAAACCGAGCGCGACATCTCCTCACGCTATAAGCGCAGGGATTTCATCAAATGCCCCAGCGCCGCGTGCCACGACATCACAGACATGAGCAGCCTGTTTCTGATGTATAAGCGCGAACTGCTCTCACTTGCAAAAGAGAGCTGTGCGGGGATCCCGGCGACTGTCCGCTGTGAGAACAAGCGCATCTACCGTTATATGACAGACCTGCTCGCAAGCCTCGGCTGCAAAACAGGCGGCGAACTGACCTTTATTTTTGACGAACAGGGGCAGACCCTTCAGGCCTTTGACGAAAACGGCGACTATGTTTCGGACGAAACACTGCTTTCTGTTTGCTGCAACGAAGAGTTCCGGCACGGGCGCGACGTGTTCATCCCCTATGACGCGCCGTCGGTTATTGACAGCATCGCGCACACACACAACCGCAAGGTGCTGCGGCACATGGATTCCACCGCCAATGAAATCAGTGAGGACGCAAAACGCCTGATCTTTGTAAATCTCTGGGCGCGCGACGCGCTGTTTATGACGGTGAAGCTGCTCAACCACATGGCCCGAAGCAAAAAAACTCTCTCGGAGCTGGCCGCCGAGCTGCCGAAGTTCCATGTGCAAAAAAAGGTGCTTGAAATCGACATTTCCCCCTCCCACCTGCTTGCCGTCTTTCAATCCCTCACCGACCAGGCCCCAGACAGGCGTCAGGGCATTGTCATTGCAAGCGACGCGGGCGAAATCCGCCTGACTCCGGCCAAAAACGGCAAAAGCCTCAAAATCATTTCAGAGGCCTATAATGAAGAAACAGCTCTGGAGCTCTGTGGGGATATTGAAGAAAAAATCAAGTCCGAATGCAAAAAATTAAGCGCGGAATAATGATTTCACAGCTATTCCAACTTCAAGAAAAATGATTTTATATATATTCTACTTCAAGAAACTTGACTAATTAAAAAAAATCAGGTAATATATAACAATTGGGCAAGTGTTGCCCGCCTCAAAAGCGCTTGTTTGTGCGAACGCGCAACGCCTGTTTTGGATAATTTTGCGCATGCGGCGTAAAATATCCTGCCTGAGCTGTTCGAATCAAGGCAACAACCTTCCGGACGAAACCGCCATGTTATTGGCGGGTTACATATAAAAATTAATGTTAAGGATTTATTTTGGTTTTTTATGCCATTTCAAAATTATGATAATGGCGCTTGTTTTGTTGCGGTTAAAAAAGACGCATCACAAAAAAGAGAAGAACATTCGTCTTCCTTAACAATCATAAGGAGTTTTTGAATGAGTAAAACAAAAAATGACTATGCTTCCGCCAACTACGGAAAAAAGATCACCGGCAAAAGGCGCCCCGCAAAAAAAACGCCGGCCAAGGCGGTAAAAATCGCCTTTTTGGGCGGCCTGAACGAAATCGGCAAAAACCTCACAGTGTTTGAGTTTGAAGACGATATGATCATCCTCGACTGCGGACTTGCGTTCCCGGACACAGACATGCTGGGTGTTGATCTTGTGATCCCGGATTTCAGCTATCTTGAAAAAAATGTTGATAAGATCCGCGGCATCATTGTCACACACGGGCATGAGGACCATATCGGAGGCCTGCCCTATCTGTTAAAAACAATCAATGTGCCTGTCTATTCGTCAAAACTGACCATCGGCCTGATCAAAGGCAAGCTCAAGGAGCACAAGCTGCTTGAGCTTGTGACGCTCAACGAAATCGCCGCGCGCGATGTTATCACGCTTGGCAAGTTTTCAGTTGAAGCGATCCATGTCAACCACTCAATCCCGGATGCGCTGGCTTTTGCGATCAAAACCCCGGCGGGCGTTGTTGTGCACACCGGCGACTTCAAAATCGACACCATGCCGATCGACGGCGACGTCATTGACCTCGCGCGTTTTGCGGAGCTCGGCAAGCAGGGGGTCATATGCCTGATGGCAGACTCCACGAACGCGGAGCGCCCGGGCTACACCGAAAGCGAGAGCACGGTCGGCGAAACCTTTGAAAGCCTGTTTCGCAAGGCGGAGGGCAAGCGCCTGATCGTTGCGTCATTTGCGTCAAACATCCACCGCGTGCAGCAAATCATCAATGTCGCCGCAAAACTGGGCAGAAAGGTTGCGCTTTCGGGCAGGAGCCTTGAAAATGTGGTTGCCATCAGCACCGAGCTTGGCTACCTCAGCGTTCCTGACGGTGTTTTGATTTCCATCGATGAGGTCAAAAACAAGGCGGATGACAAGCTTGTCATCATCACGACCGGCAGCCAGGGCGAGCCGATGTCCGCGCTCACGCGCATGTCCACCTCCGAGCACCGCAAGGTGCAAATCGGCGCGAACGACTTTATTATTATTTCGGCAACGCCGATTCCCGGCAATGAAAAAACCGTGGGCAAGGTCGTCAACGAGCTGATGAAACTCGGCGCCGAGGTGGTTTATGACCGCATGTATGACGTGCACGTTTCGGGGCACGCAAAGCAGGAGGAGCTCAAGCTGCTCATGGGGCTTGTGAAACCGAAGTATTTCGTGCCGGTGCACGGCGAACAGAAGCATCTGCGCTTTCATGCCGCCCTTGCCGAATCTCTGGGCGTGCCGCATGATAACATTGTGATTGCAGACAACGGGCACGTTCTCTCCGTTTCAAGAAACGAGATCGCGGTTTCGGGCACGGCGCCCTGCGGCCGTGTGTTTGTGGACGGCTATGGCGTGGGCGACGTGGGCAGCGTTGTGCTGCGCGACCGCAAGCGCCTGTCTGAAGACGGCATTATCATCATCTCTGTCGCGGTCGACACCTATACGGGCGATGTCGTGACCGCACCCGAAATTGTTTCAAAGGGCTTTGTGTATGTCAAAGAGTCCGAAGAGCTGTTCACCATGGCAAAGGACACGGTCTATGATGTGCTTGACAAATTTGCGGATAATTCCTTCAGCGACATGCAGGCCGTCAAAAGCCGCATCCGTGAAGAGATCGCTCGGCTGATGTATGAAAGAACAAAGCGCTCCCCCATTATTGTTCCAATTATTATGTCCGTCAATTTATAATTAAAAAATATGAATAGTTAGGGGATTTCCTCCTAACTATTTTTTTTATTATTCCGAACCGTAAAAAATAAAGGTATCTTATTGGATATAATATCCTTTACTGAAATTATTAATAAATGGGTGCGCCCCGCCCCCTGTTTTTATGCATTCCTTTTTCAGGATGCGCCCGCAATGCGGGAAACTGTGTTCACCGACAGCTTTCAGGAAAGGATGATTTGAATGGAAGTTATTTTAAAGCAAGACGTGAAGGATCTCGGCAAAAAAGGCCAGAAGGTTTCTGTTTCAGACGGCTACGCGAGAAACTTTTTGTTTCCACGCGGCCTCGCGATGGAAGCGAACACCCAAGCACTCAACGAGCTGAAAAACCGTGAGTCTGCAGAAAAGCACCGCATTGCCGTGGAGCTTGAGCAGGCAAACGCAAACGCCGCGAAGCTCAGCGGAAAAACGCTGAAAATTTCGGCGAAGGCCGGCCAGAACGGCAAGCTGTTCGGCTCCGTGACCGCAAAAGAAATTGCGGAAACCATCAAAAATAGCTTCGGCATAGAGATCGACAAGCGTAAAATCACAGCTGAGGACATCAAAACCTTCGGCACCTATGAGTGCGAGGTCAAATTCCCTCAAAACGTGACTGCCAAACTCTATGTTTTGATTGGCGAATAATTATTTTTAATCTTGTGCAAATGGTGATTTTGTGGAAAACAACCTGAGTTTTGCATATAACGAAAATCCGGATACATACTACAGTATTGAAGCTGAGCAGGCTGTGCTCGGCTCAATTTTGATGAAGCCGGAGGTGCTCTCCTCCGTCACCGTCATCATTAAGCCCGAGCACTTTTACCTGCCCCAGCATCGGGCGATTTTCGGCACGATCATCACCCTCGACGCGACCCGCGGCGGCAACATCGACCCGCTTCTGGTGCTCAACGCCCTCAAAGGCGACAAGGTTTTTTCAGACACCGACGGCAAAAACTATTTATATCAGCTGGCTGAAAGCGTGCCCACGACGGCAAACGTGGAATCCTATGCCAAAATCATCAAAGAAAAATTCTATGTGCGTTCGCTCGTGGACGCGGCGAAGGGCATCATTGAATCCGCCTCTGACGCGTCGCTGACGGCTGAGAATATGCTGGACGCGGCAGAGCAGAGCATCTATGACATCCGCAAGGGCACGGCCGCGACAGGCCCCGCCCTTTTGAAAGATATTATCGTCAATGTATACGGCCGCCTGCTGGAGCTGACAGGCCCCAACCGTGAGGAGCTGATGGGGCTGCCCTCGGGGTTTGAAGAGCTTGACAAGGTCACGACCGGGCTGAATAAATCCGACCTGATTCTCATCGGCGCGCGCCCCGCAATGGGCAAAACGAGCTTCGCGCTGAACCTTGCGCGCAACGTGGCGGTCAAAAGCCGCAAGCGCGTGCTGTTTTTCTCGCTCGAAATGTCAAAAGAGCAGCTTGCGCAAAGGGTGCTCGCAACAGAGGCGCGCGTTTCAAGCCAAAAAATGCGCAACGGCAGAATCAGCCCCAAGGAATGGGACCAGCTGCTGGAGGCATCCACCTTTTTGAGCCAGTGCCAGCTCTATTTTGACGACACCTCAAACATCACCGTGCCTGAAATGAAGGCGCGTATCCGCCGCCTTGGCAACGTGGAATGTATTGTTGTCGACTATCTGCAGCTCATGCAGTCCGCAAAAAGAACGGAAAACCGCGTGCAGGAGGTTTCAGAAATTACCCGAAGCCTCAAGCTCATGGCGAAGGATATGATGATTCCTGTCATCACCTGCGCACAGCTCGCCCGAGGAACAGAGCAGCGGGGCAAATCACACAAGCCGCAGCTTTCGGATTTGCGTGAATCCGGCTCGATCGAGCAGGACGCCGATATTGTCATCATGCTCTACCGCGAGGATTATTATGCGGACGCGGACGACGGCGAGCCAAACGACTATGCCCCCCGCGCGCAGCTTTTGGTGCAAAAGAACAGGCACGGCCCCACCGGGATCGTTGAGATGAACTGGAACCCTGAATTCACCTTGTTTTCGACTATCGACCGCACAAGAGAGGATCTTCCCCCCGGCGAATAAGTTCACTGCCGCAACTCCCCCGCAGCTTTTTTGAGCTTTCAATAACATGAAACGATAAAGGCCTATGGAAACAAAAATTTTCAAAACCATAGAACAACACAACATGCTCCGCAGTGAGCGCGTGATCGTCGCGCTCTCAGGCGGGGCTGATTCTATGGCGCTGTTATATTTTTTAAACACAAACAAAAGACGGCTTGGCATCAGCCTGCATGCGGTGCATGTCAACCATAACATCCGCGCAAACGAGGCGTTGCATGACCGGCGATTTGTGGAGGAGTACTGCAAGCAGCACGAGATTCCTCTCACTGTGTTTTCAAAAGACATTCCTGCCATGGCAAAAGAAAGCGGCGAGGGGCTTGAAGAATGCGGGCGCAGGGTGCGCTATGAACTGCTGCATTCCTTTGATGAGGGCGCGATGATCACAACGGCACACCATTTGAATGACAGCGCGGAGACCGCTATCTTCAACCTCATCCGCGGCACGGGCCTTGCGGGCCTGCGGGGCATTTTGCCTGTGCGCGGCCGTGTCATCCGCCCCTTGATCGACTGCGAAAAAAAAGAAATTTTGGCATATTGCGAAAAAAACGCCATCCCGTTTTGCACGGATTCCACAAACGCAGACCCGGCCTACACGCGCAACAAAATCCGAGGGGAGCTGCTGCCGCTGTGCGAAGAAATCAACCCGGCATTCCTGGCCGCCTTCGCAAAAAACGCGGAAATTCTTTCAGAAACGGCTGATTTTCTCCGGCAGGCCGCAGAGGAGCTGTTAAAACAAGCGGCAACAGGCGGCGGCTATCGAGTGCAAACGCTTTTGTCCGCGCACCCCGCCGTGCGCAAAAAAGCCCTTGCGGACATTGCGCAAACCGTCGCCGGCAAACCCTGCGAACACCGGCACATTGCCCTGCTCGACGCGGTTTTGTCGCCGGGCGGCTGCGTCAATTTGCCGGGCAACAAAATCCTGTGTTCAGACGGCAAGCTTTTTTTTGAGAGGATCCTTCCCTTCCCCGCCGGCACAAAAAATGAATGTGAAGAATTTTCTGTGCATGACTTGAATATCTCTTATAATATTAATAAAAAAACAGTGACCTTCTCAACCGAAAGCGGTGAAGGCATAAACAAATTACAAAAAATTCATAATAAGGTATTTATTAACAGCATTGATTGTGATACAATATATGGTAGCCTTGTGCTGAGAAGTCGAAAAAACGGGGAATCTGTCCGCCTTTTTGGCAGGGGCTGTACTAAGTCGCTAAAAAAATTGCTGAATGAGGCAAAAATGCCTGCCCCAGAGCGCGAAGAGCTTGTGATTCTTGCAGACGACGCGGGCATTGTCTGGCTTGAGGGCTTTGGCGTGAGCGAACACTGCGCCCTTTCACCCGCAACACAGCGGGCATTGAAGGTTGAAATTGCAAAACAGAAAGGTTACAAAAGCTTATGATGGATGATATTAAAGAGGTTCTGTTATCTGAGCAGGCTCTGGCCGAAACGGTTTGTGAAATCGGCAAAAAAATCAGCGAGGACTACCGCGGGAGCGACCTGCTGCTTGTGAGCGTGCTCAAGGGTTCTGTTGTTTTTATGGCCGATCTCATGCGTGCCATCACCATACCCTGCAGCATTGATTTTATGGCTGTTTCAAGCTATGGCAGCGGGATCAAAACATCGGGTGTCGTGCGCATTATCAAAGACCTTGACAGTGAAATTGAGGGCAAGGATATTTTGATCGTGGAGGATATTTTAGACAGCGGCAAGACCCTTTCTTATATTCAGGAGATTCTCATGGCAAGAAACCCCAAAAGCATTCGCATCTGCACCCTTTTGGACAAACCCGAGCGCCGTCAGGTCAGTCTTGCGGCGGATTACAAAGGCTTCACCGTGCCCGATGAGTTTGTGGTTGGCTATGGCCTTGACTTCGCCGAAAAATACCGCAACCTCCCGTTCGTGGGTGTCTTAAAACCCGAGGTTTATGAATAAACAGCTTCTGTTGCGGCCTGCTTCGCAAAAAATTAAAATCCCGCGGGCAAACCGCACAAACGCTGTTTAAACTTTTTATATTCGGGAAACATATAGTAGGAGTGATTATTCATTGAATAAGAAAAGCAACTTAAAACAACTGATTCCTTATCTTTTGATCCCCGTGCTGCTTGTGAGCATGATTGTTTTTTATACCAGAAGCAATCCTGTGAAAAAGGTGGCCTATTCGGAGATCGTCAGTTTGTTTGAAAACGACGAAATCAAAAGCGCCGACTTCAACCTCAACAGCGGCGCGTTGACATATTATACGCGCAGCGAACCGGACACGGAACAAAAATATACGGTTCCCGCGCCGGCGTATTTTTATGAAGAAATTTATTCTGAAGCCACAAAACGAAACGCAAAGCTGCCTGAAGACCAAAAAATCCTTCTCGATGTGGAGGAGTCCAAAACATCCTCATGGATTCTCAGCCTGCTGCCCACCGTCGTGCTCATCGGCCTGATGGTCGCGGGGCTGTTATATATGTCACGCAAAACAAATCAGGCGCTCATGAACGAGTCAAACCGCGCCATCAGCTTCGGTAAAGCGCGCGTGACAAACGCAAAAGACAGCAAGCGGAAAACAACGTTTGCTGACGTTGCGGGCGCGGACGAAGAAAAAGCAGAGCTTGCCGAAATCGTTGATTTTTTGCGCGAGCCGCTCAAGTTCAACGACCTCGGCGCAAGAATTCCCAAGGGCGTGTTGCTTGTCGGCCCTCCCGGCACGGGCAAAACACTGCTGGCCCGCGCGGTTGCGGGTGAGGCAAACGTGCCGTTCTTCTCAATTTCCGGCTCCGATTTTGTTGAGATGTATGTCGGCGTCGGCGCTTCAAGGGTACGCGATTTGTTTGAAACCGCAAAAAAGAACTCCCCTTCTATTATATTCATCGATGAAATCGACGCTGTCGGCCGCCACAGGGGCGCCGGCATGGGCGGCGGACACGACGAGCGCGAGCAAACGCTTAACCAACTGCTTGTTGAAATGGACGGCTTCGGTGTGAACGAGGGCGTGATCATCATCGCGGCAACAAACCGGCCGGACATTCTTGACCCCGCGCTCCTGCGTCCCGGCCGTTTCGACCGCCAGGTCACAGTCGGCTACCCCGACGTGAAAGGCCGCGAGGAGATCCTCAAAGTGCACGCACGCGGCAAGCCCCTGGGCCCGGATGTCGATCTGCAATCCATCGCCCGTTCGACTGTCGGCTTCACGGGCGCGGACCTTGAAAACCTGCTCAACGAATCCGCCCTGCTCGCGGCGAGGCGTTCTTTGAAGGCCATCACCATGAAAGAGATTGACGAATCCACCATCAAGGTCATTGTGGGCACAGAGAAAAAGTCCCACAAGCGCACGCAAAAAGACAAGCAAATCACCGCATATCACGAGGCGGGACACGCCGTGACCACATTTTTCCTTCCCAGTCAGGATCCGGTTTATCAGGTTTCCATCATCCCCCGCGGTATGGCGGCCGGCTTCACCATGTCTATGCCGCAGGAGGACAAACAGCACATGCCGAAAAGCGAGATGCTTGAGAGCATTGAGGTTCTGCTTTCGGGCCGCGCGGCCGAAGCGATTGTCTTTGGCGACATCTGCACGGGCGCATCCAACGACATTGAGCGCGCAACCGAAACCGCGCGCAACATGGTTACAAAATACGGCATGAGCGACGAGCTCGGCCCCATCGCGTTCGGTACGGGCCATGACGAGGTCTTTCTCGGCAAGGACTACGGCAATGTGCGCAACTATTCTGAAACCGTCGCGTCAAAAATTGATGCAGAGGTTGAAAAAATTGTTTCAACCGCCTATGAGAAGGCGCTCGCATTGTTAAAAGAGCACCTCAATAAGCTCAAGAACGTGGCCGAATACCTGATCGTTCATGAAAAGATGGACGGTGACAAGTTCAAAGAACTCATGCAGTTTGATCATTTGATTACCGATTTCAGCTAAACACAGCGCGCCTGCCTGCTTTCCCGCTTTGCGGGGCGGCGGAGCAGGCTCTTTTCTTGCGGTATTTCACAAAATATAGAACGGGAAGGCAGGAAGCGCAATGACACATAAGGAGATTTTTCAAAATGCGGCATGGGTCGCGGGCAGCGGCGACTATCCCCAGCAGTTGATCCGGGGCAAATTCTCGGCAGGCAAGGCAAGCGGCGCACGCATCACCATAACAGGCCTTGGCTTTTTTGAGTGTTACATCAACGGCAGCCGTGTTTCAAACGACAAATTCGTGCCCGCGTGGACGGATTATGAAAAAACGGAGCGTTATGAGCGCGAGCATAAAATGACAGACGAGCAGCGCCACCGTGTATTTTGCATGGAATATGACATTCTGCCCCTGCTCAAGGAGGGCGAAAACACCATTGCGGTCGCCCTTGGCGGCGGATGGTATCAAAAATATTATTCAGGCGAGCCGAAACTCTGCTTTTTGATTCGCCTGACGGACGAACAGGGTGCGGAGCACAGAATCGGTTCTGATACGAACCTCGTCTGGCACCCGTCATACATAACCGAATCCCGCATTATCCGCAGCGAAATCCATGACTATAATATTATCGGAAAAGACTGGTTTTTGCCAGATTTTGACGCTTCTGCATGGCAGAGCGTACACACAGTGACCACGCCCGAAGCGGCTTTCGCGATTCAGCGCTGCCCTGCCGACAAGGTCGCGCGCACGATTGTTCCAAAGCTTTTGCGCCGCAATAAGCACTACACCGTTTATGACGCGGGGGAAAACATCACCGGCGCCGTCGTCATCAAAACCGGCGCGCCAAAGGGCAGCGAGGTTGAACTGCTTTTCTCAGAAGAAATTGACAACAGCGGCGAGCTTTCATTTGACAGCAGCAACTGCTGGGGCGGACGCCAGCAAAATCTGTTCATAACGGACGGTTCTGAAAACCTGACCGCCAAAGCCGAATTCATGTGGAACGGCTTTCGTTATTTCTCGCTCACAAACAACGCGGAGCCTCTGTTTGTTGAGGTGATCCACACGGATGTCGCGGTTGCTTCAACATGGAAGTCGGACAGCGAAATATTAAACTGGCTCAATGACGCGTTTCTGCGTACCCAGCTTGCGAACATGCACGCGGGCATTCCCTCAGACTGCCCCCACCGCGAGGGGCGCGGCTACACGGGCGACGGCCAGAATACCGCCGACGCGGTGATGCTGACGCTCAATGCAAAGCAATTCTATGAAAAGTGGCTTGAGGATATTTATGACTGTCAGGACCTGACCACCGGTCATGTGCAATACACAGCTCCCTTTGTCATTTCGGGCGGCGGCCCCGGCGGCTGGGGCGGCGCGGTTGCGATCGTGCCCTTTACGTTTTATCAGCATTACGGTGACGTCGCCGTGCTCAAAAAATTCTTCCCCCGCATAGAGCTGTTTTTTCAATATCTTGAAACGCACAGTGAAAATAACCTTGTCGTCAGCGATGAACCGTGGGCCTGGTGCCTCGGCGACTGGTGCACACCCGAAAAAATCACGATTCCAGAGCCGTTTGTGAACAATTATTTCTATGTTAAAACGCTCGAGATTTATATGAAAATCGCAAAAATAATCGGCCAAGAGGGCAAAATCCCGCAGACGGAAGCAACCCTTGCGCTGAAAAAACAGGCAATCGTCAGCGCCTATTTCAAAGCCGAAACAGGCGACTTCTGCGAAAATGTGCAGGGGGCGAACGCCTTTGCCCTTGACATCGGCCTCGGCGACGGGCGCACGCTGCAAAACATGGTTGACCGCTACACAATAACCGCCATGTATGACACCGGCATTTTCGGCACGGACATTGTGACAAGGGTGCTGTTTGAAAAGGGCTATGCCCAGCTCGCCTTTGATCTGCTCACGTCAAAAGAGCGCACCTCGTTCCATTCGCAGATCATTCAGGGCGCAACGACGCTTTGGGAATACTGGGACGGCAAAAAATCGCGCAGCCACCCCATGTTCGGCGCGATTGTGAAATATCTTTATTATAATCTGCTCGGCATCCGCCAAAAGGAGGGCACTGCGGGCTTTTCGGATATCGTCATTGCCCCCACTCTTGTCGACGGCATGAACTACTGTGAGGGCTCCGTAAAAAACACCTATTTGAAATATGTAAAAACCAACCGGGACATCACCTTTATCATTGAAAGCAGGCAGAGCGTAACATTCATATATGAAAACGAAACCCGCGCGCTGCCCGCAGGCAGGCATGAGCTTTATTTTGCACGATAAATAACACAAGAACACCTCAGGTATCTACCGGAAAGGACGACCATTGTTGAACTACCTCTATGAAATGCACCTCCACACCAGCGAAGTCAGCCATTGCGGCGCCGTCAGCGCGGCAGAGGCTGTAAAACTCTACAGCGAAAAAGGCTACAGCGGCATTGTCGTGACCGACCATTTTCATTCACCCAGAAAGCAACCCGAGCCGGAGACACAAGCGCAATGGAATCGCTTTATCGACTCTTATTTAATAGGCTATAAAAAGGCGAAAGAAGCGGCGCCGAAAGGCTTTTCTGTGCTGCTGGGACTTGAGCTGCGCTTTCCCGCCAATGACAACGATTATCTTATTTATGGCGTTTCAGAAAAGCTGCTGCGTGGGAATATTCTGCTTTACCGCTCCTCGCCGAAAAAATTCAGGGCCTTTTGTGACGAACACGACCTGCTGTTTTTTCAGGCGCACCCGTTTCGAAACCATATGACGGTGGTGCCGCCGGCATATTTGCACGGCATCGAGATCGGCAACTACAACCAGCGCCACGACTCGCGCAATGACGTTGCGGAGCTGTGGGCCGAAAAATATGGTTTGAAAACAGTCACCGGTTCCGATTTTCATGAATATGAAGACCTTGCGCACGGCGGCATTTATACCGATGAACCGGTCACTTCAAACGAACAGCTTCTTCGGATTTTGAAAACGGGCAGCTACACCCTGAAAACAGCGCCAAACCCAAAAGGCAGGTAACGGTGCCGCATTCCACGCACCTGAAAGGATCGTTATGCAAACACAAACCGACACCGTCTATCTTTATACCGACGGCGCCTGTTCGGGCAACCCCGGCCCGGGTGGATATTGTGCCGTTTTAAAATATGGTGAGTATCAAAAAACGGTTTCCGGCGGCTGCGCAGACACAACAAACAACCGCATGGAGCTTTCAGCGGTCATTGAAGGCCTGCGGGCACTCAACCGCCCCTGCGAGGTCGTTCTGACCACTGATTCAAAATATATCGCCGACGCGATCACCAAGCATTGGCTCAAGTCATGGAAGAAGAACAACTGGGTCAAAAGCGACAAAAAGCCAGTTCTGAACCGTGACCTTTGGGAGGCGCTCGACGCGCTGCTGCAAACCCACACGGTTGAAATCCAATGGGTCAAGGGTCATGCGGGGCACCCTGAGAATGAGCTTTGCGATGAAATTGCAGTCATGGAAGCAAATAAATATAAATAAAACAGGCATACAAAAAAGGATGCACCGCAAACGGCGGCACATCCTTTTTATTTTTCTATTCTGTTAAAAGACGATTAAAATTCAAAAGCGGTTGCATAAATCTGGCGGGGGAATTCGTCTTTTTCACAGCCGAGCTTGTCCGCAATATAAACGGGAATCATTCTGTTCTTCATGGATGCGCCCGTCTCAATAAAGCTTTCAACACCATAGACACGAAGCGGAACATTCACGCCTGAATGGCTGCCCGAGGTGAAACCGAACTGGCCGTTCGTTTTCTTGATCGCGCCCGTCTCATGGTCTGCCGTTACGACAATCAAGGTCTCACCGTCAGCCTGGGCAAAATCAAGAGCCACCTGCAGTGTTTTGTCAAACTCCTGCACGGCCTCCATCATGCCCTCTTTGTTATTGGCATGTGAATTCTTGTCAATATGCGCGCCTTCTACCATCAAGAAAAAGCCCTCTTCGCCGTCAAGCAGAGAAATGGCTTTTGCCGTCAAGTCAGAAAGTGTGGAACCCTCTTCATTTTCAAGCCCCCATAGTTTGCCGGGGAACTGGCCGAAGCTTTTTGCCCCTTCGGGCAACGCGTCAACATCATCAAGACTTGTGACAAGAGAGAAACCGTTTGACTCGCTGATGTTTTTATTCGTTCCGCTGTCTGTGGGCGCGCCCCAAATCAAATCAATCTCAGAGCGCAGCTGCTGCAGTGTAATCGGGCGCTCATCATCGCGGCTTTTTGTGTGGGCGGAAAAACCGGCGGGAGTTGCACCCGAGGTTGAATCCGAGGTGACAATTCCGGCTTTCATACCTTTTTCAATTGCCAGCTCACTTAAACTCATCGGATATGAAAAAACACCGAGAAGATCAGAGGGATAGACGCCAATACTTCCGCTGATGGCGCGAACGCCACAAGCCAGAGCGGTTGCGCCCGCGGCACTGTCTGTCACAAGGCCGAGATAATCCGCTGTTTCGGAATAGCCCTGAATCGGGAGCGTGTCCAGCACAAGGTCAACACCAAGCTCCTCTTTCGTCCATTCCAAATGATTTTCACCCATGCCGTCGCCGATGAACAGAATCACGTTCTTCACCTTCGGCTCATTCGGGCTGCTGCCGATGCCGCCGATGCCGGCAATCATCAAAAGCAGCGATGTGATCACGGTGAACACGCGCCTGAAGACACCTGTAATATCATTTAACACAAAAAACAGCCTCCTGTTATAAATTATGATGAAAATATATTACCATAACGATAACAAAGATGCAATGCTTTTGTAAAATCCGTGTAAAAAAACCGGCGAAAGCGTCTTGCCGGTCACCCGCCTGCCGCCGGATGAAAAGGCACGGCCTGAAGAGTCTTATAAACATGATAAATCACAAACCCAGGCTTGCCACCGTTTGGCTTTTTGAGCTGCTTCACCTCTGTGCAGTCAACGCTCACGGCATTGCTTTGCCGCCCGCTGCTGTAATAGGCGGCGAGTGACGCGGCAAAACCGATGGCGGCTGCCGTCGGCTCGCGGCCCTCAAGCGAGAGCACAACATGCGAACCGGGCATTTTTTGCGCATGAAACCACAAATCTGTTTTCTGGGCGGTTTTGAGCGAAAGCTTCTCGTTTTGCACGTTGTTGCGCCCCACAAGCACCGAAAAGCCGTCCGGCGAGGTGAATTGCAGCGGCGGCAAAGGCGCCTGCTTTTTCTGCTTTCCGGCGGGCTTCGCATTCTTTTTCTTCAAATATCCGCCGCATTGCAGCTCTTCACGAATCTCAGCCAGCTCCCGCTCCGTCTCGGAGCGCGAAAGGGCATCCAGCACGGTGAAAAAATATTCAAGGTCCGCTTCGCCCGACGCAATCTGCTCTTTCAAAATCCCCTCGGCGGTCTGCGCCTTGCGGTATTCCTTAAAATATTGCTGAGCATTCTGTACCGGAGTCAGGTGGGGTTTTGCAGGGATCTTTATTTCGTTATTATCATCATAATAATTCTCAACAACATAATGCACAGAACCTTTTTCAAGCCGGTAAAGGTTCGCCTGAATCAGCTCGGCAAAAACGCGTTTTTCGTCCCTGTTTTCGCTTTGCTCCAGCTCGGTTTTTTGATTGTTGATTTTTCTTGTGGTACGCTCGATCGCATTGTTGAGAAAGCGGAATAAATCCTCAGCTTTTGACTTGGTGCGTGCGAACCGCTCGCGCTCATGATAAAACGCGTCCAGCAGCTTCGAGAGGGTTTCATAATATCGGCACTCCCCCGCCCTGCCGTATTGGGTGACGGGCAGAAACGAAAAATCAATCAATTTTCCCGACGTGTCGGCAACAGCACAGGGCACGGGGATTTGGGATGTCAGAATTCCACGCACAAAGTCAAGCTGAATCGAGAGCATGGACACACCCATTTCCTGCGTAACAGACACATCCTCTCCATATGCTCGAAAAGCAAGCTCGCGGCACAAAACAGGCGACATGCCCTGCATGAGCGCCAGCAGCGCGGCGGAAAGGCTTTTTCCCTTTTGCTGTTTGAGTGCCGTTATAATCTCTTCGTTACCGCTCTTTCTGATATCAAGCTTGCTCTGCGCGGGCGGCAAGGCATAGGCAAGCCCCGGCAACACCTCACGCACAGAGGAGTGCAGGTGGTCGACGCGCTTTACGCTGTCGATGATCACATCGTTTTCGTCAAGCAAAATAATATTGCTGTGCTGCGCCATAATTTCAACCGCAAGCACACGCTTAACGCGGTCTCCAATTTCATTGGTGGCGTTAAAATGCAAAAACAAAACACGGTCAAGCCCCATTTGCGTGACATCCTCTAAAATCGCACCCGTCAAATGCTTGCGAAACAGCATACAAAGCATGGGCGGGTTTTGGGGGTTGTCCGGCGCGAAAGACGTCAAATGGATTCTCGGCGCGTTGCCCGAGCATGACAACAACAGCCGAAACGCCGAGGAGCGGCTTCGCATTGCCAGCACAATTTCATTTTTTGCGGGCTGGTGCACCTTTTCAACACGCGCGCCCAGCGCCTCTCGCTTGATTTCTTCTTTTATCAAACTTAAAAATATTCCGTCTAAAGCCATAATTCGGCAATCCTTTCTTGCCGTAGCAGGTTGTGTTTTTAAGGAAGCTCTGATTCATTCATGGTGCACGGATTGACGAGCGGATTTTTCATCGAATGAGTTGAATTTTTGAAGGAATGCTGCCGTATTTCAAGAAAATTCGGCTCAAAGCGAGGGAAAATATGCCGTCAAGCTGTGTGCCGATGGATTCAATTAGAGTTTCCTTAAATATGCTCGATCACCGAGACCTGTTTTGAAAGAAAAAACGCAACTTCGGGGAATTTTTTGCTAAGCACATCCGCCAACGCGGCGACCGCGGGCTGCTCGGTTTCAAAATGCCCGGCGGCAAACAGGGCAACGCCTTTTTCCGCCGCATTGAGAAATTCATGATGGTCCGCGTCCCCCGTGACAAACGCGTCAACGCCCGCACCCGCGACAGCCTCAAAAAACATGCCGCCCGCGCCGCCGCACACCGCGACGGTCTTGATTTCTTTTTCAGGCAGGCAAAAGCGAACCGGCGCGCCGAGCACTTTTCGAACCTGAGCCGCAAAAACGCTTGCGGCGCATGGAAGAATCGTGCCTTTGCGCATCATCGCCTGCGACTCGTCTTTTGCCAATAAATACTCGACCTCTTTTAAGCCAAGCAGCGAAGCGAGCACATCGTTCACGCCGCCCGCGGCCGCATCGTAGTTCGTGTGCGCGGAAAGCACCGCAATGCCCTGCCGCGCAGCCTCGAACGCGAGATTGCCGGCGGTGAAGGATTTTTGGGCATGAAAAATTACCGGGTGGTGTGTGAGCAGCAGCTCCGCCCCCGCCTGCTTTGCCTCTTTGATCACCTCAAGCGAAGGGTCAAGCGCGAGCAGTACACGGCTGATTTCGGCCTGCATGTCGCCCACCAAAAAACCCGCGTTATCCCAATCCTCCTGAACCGAAAACGGTGCGAGGGCATCGATGCAATCATAAAGCTGTTGAATGTTCACGCCGCGACAACCTCTTTCTTCTTTAATATATCATAGCGCACAATGGCGACCAAAATTGAAATGATCACGAACGATTCTGTGACCATCCCCGAAATCGAGCCGGACGCAATGTTATATGTAAGCCACATGGGCGATGCGGGAAAGGTCAGTGTCCGCACGAGAGTCGGGGTTTTCAGCCAAAAGCTCACTGTGGAAAGCAGCATGGCCGCAGTGGGCAAAAGCCACCAATAGGAATTGAACGACGTTGGGAAAACCCACCAATAGGACGCGGCATCCGCGGTCAAATAGCCCGCAAGGCCGAACACAATGAAAAATATCACCATCCACACAGGCGACCGCGCCCACTTCTTATCATTGTTGGCATAAATAAAGGCACGCATCGCGCCGGTGATATTCATGATGCATCCCGTATAGGCCCCAAGCAGAAAAAAGTGCGTCATGAACGCGGCGCTCGCCCCCATTTGAATCAATAGAAGGTTTTTTCTTGATTTTTGCTGATAAGATACCACTAAAATTGCCGTGCCCACAAACCCGATCAGTTGTGCGGTTATGTCATCCATTCAAATCCCTCATCCATTTCAAACCCACTGAAAAACAGACTCCCCAAAGGCGTCAATCCCGCTCAGGATGTTCTCTCAATTGATTGATAATATGTCAAAATTTCATCCAAACCGGCGAGCTCACGCCGCCGCCGTTCCACATTTAAAATTGCTTTCCTGCAAGCACGCAGGCTTTGGGCATGCTTTTCAATCAGCCGCCGTGCCTCATGAGAGCCATTTTTCGGCAGTTCGCCGAAGTGGTAATACCCAAGCGAATGCTCGTTTTCTCTGCCGTCCCAATAGGCGCTGACAGCACCGTAAAGCCTGCCCCCGTCGGCAGCCGCGGCTTCCCTGTCTATGTAAAAACCGTTTTCGCACAAAAACCGCCGCACCTCTTCGGCCCTTGACATGGGCTGCAAAACAAGATGCCGCCCCGGCTCGCGCAGCCAAGGCGTTGCCGCAAGCACCCGGGCAATCAGGGTTCCGCCAATGCCGGCAATCACGATTTCTTCGGCATCCGCGGGCGCAATCGCCGCAAGCCCGTCAGAGTGCACCAGCCGCAAACGGTTTTCAAGGTGATATTTCCGCACGGTTTTTTGCGCGTTTTGCAAGGGCTTTTCGCCAATATCAGAAGCGACCGCAACGGGCGAACGCCCGGATAACAGCATAAATGCCGGCAAAAACCCATGGTCTGTGCCGACATCTACGATTTTTCGGCCGGGAACAATCAGCTCCGCGACCATTGTCAGTCTTGCGTCAAGCGTGATCACTGCGCCGTGCCGGTTTCCAGGTATGCGTTGATAGACTCGACCATTTCATCCGCGTCCACACCGTGCACCTCGCAAGCCTCTTCAAGCGATTCATTTCTTGAAGCGGGGCAGCCGAGGCAGTGCATGCCCATGCGCAAAAAGAACTCTGCGGTGCCTCTGTCATAATCCAGAATATCACCTATTTTTGTTGTTTTTTCTACTACCATTTTATGCTCAATCCTTTCTATTGTTTGAACCGGTTACGCTCAAACTGTATTCTCCCATATTTCAGGCCTTGTCTATTCCTGCTCCTGCTGCGCTTCATCAAAACCAGGGGCATCCTGAGCGTCTTTATCCATGTTGGTTTCAGAAACAATAAACACCGGGCGCGCTTTGATTTCAACATAAGAACGCGCGATATATTCGCCCAAAATGCCGATAAACACAAAAGTCAGCCCGCCCACAAACAGTATTGCCGAAAGCAGCATGGAATATGTGGGGTCAAAGGCATTCTCAACAACCAGCCGCACAATGCCATACACAAACAGCATCACACTGACAATAAGCGTGAACAACCCGGCCCAGAACGGCAGGCGCAGCGGCGCGGTCGTGAACCCCAGAATGCCGTCAAACGCATATTTGAGCAGCGCCTTCAAAGACCATTTCGTCTCACCCGCCGCGCGCTCAATGTTGCCGTGCTCAAACCATTTGATATTAAAGCCGACCCAGCTGAAAATTCCTTTTGAAAAGCGCACATGCTCGGGCAGTGAAAGAATCGCGTCGACCACCTTACGCTTCATGATTCTGTAGTCAAAGGAATTATCGTTAATATTAATATCAGAGGTCTTATTCACAACAGAATAAAACCGTGAAGACAAAAAGCTCCTGAGCTTTGATTCACCCGCGCGGTCTGTCCTTCTTGCCGCGGCCACATCATAGCCCTCAATATCCAGCGCGTTGAGCATATGGGGAATCAGCTCGGGTGAATGCTGCAAATCCGCGTCGATAATGCCGACATACTCGGTGTCCGCATAGCGCATGCCCGCAAGCATCGCGGCCTCTTTGCCGAAATTGCGCGAAAAGGATATATATTTTACACTGGAAGTCCGCTCAGCCATGGCACGCAAAATCTCAAGCGTCGCGTCTGAGCTGCCGTCGTCCACAAACAGTAGTTTAAAAGAATAGTTTTTGCACCTGCCCAAAACCTTTGAGACCTCCTGATAAAACAGCGGGATCACTTCGGCCTCGTTAAAGCAGGGAACAATCATTGTTACCGTTTTCATTCTTTGCAGACCTTTCTTGATGAATTCATTCCGATATATAAGCATAATATATACAACAACAAAAAACAAGTATTATTTTGTTAAATAAATACTTTTTTATGCGGCATGACGATACGCCATGGAAAAAACCGCATGGGCGCAAAAGCACCGAAAGATGCATGTTTTGCCTTCGCGTGAACATGCTCCAGCTCTAGGCCTTATTTAAAAATTATCGAGATGATGAAAATCGAGAGATTTTTTCGTTGATCAAGGCAAATTTTTGAAACAATCCTATATGGATTGTAAGAAAATTTAACACAGAGCAACGGAAAAAGATCCGATCTTCGGCGTTTTGACAGTTTTTTAACAAGGCCTAGTCATGTATCCAGCAATACTCCCCGTCTGCCGTCGCTTTTCTGCCGCAATTCTCCTCTTTACAATAAGGACGAAACGGCATCAGTATTTGATGCACAAAGCAATAATCAGAAAAGACAGCCGTTTTGTTGTCACAGCCATATTCATCACAGGCATGGTCATAGCAATAAATTTTGTTATAAGAAGAGAGCTCCTCGTTGCATGTCAGCGCAGCGCAGGTAGACGTGCTGCCCGCAAACAAAAACGGCACAAACGATATCACGAGTGACAACAAAAAACACCCCCCGGCGGCAAACCCGGCGGCTTTTGCGTCCACCCCGCCTTTTTTCTGAAAAAACATGGGTTCATTCATGTATTTCATTGCCGCGGGCTTCTCTTGAATGAGTTTTTCAATTTGCTGCAGATACAGTGTGTTGCCATAAAGCCCCGTGAGAATATATAGCCCCAGCAGAAGAAGACTCGCCCAAAAAGACCATACGAACGACAACAGCAAACAAATGGCCAATAAACCGAAACCATATGTATACAGCTTTCTGTAAATCATCCAGAAAGGCGCAAATAAAAAGGCAGCCCAGTTCCAAGACCTGTCTTTCTCTGTTTGGCGAATACATCGAAATTTCTCCGCATAATAAACGGCATTGTTCTGAATATATAAATCATAATCAATGCCCTGAGACGCCTGTTGCCCGCCCCCGGCAGAAGCCTGTGAAACAGGTTGCGCGGCACCCTCGCCGGCCGCTTCTTCGAAGGCATAACCGCAATTCACACAAAACCGTGCTTCGGCGCCGCCGCTCACCGCCCTGCCGCATTTTGGGCAGAAGTTGAATTTCTTTTCGTCATTCGTGTTTTGTTCCATCCTGACACCCCTTTTGTTAATTTTCAAATATAATGATATTAATACATAAAACAAACTAACAGAAAATGCAATAGAGCTTTAAAAGCAAAAAACACACCATCTTTTCATCTGATGTGCTTCAAGCCTGGGATTTTCAAAAATTATTCTGATAAATCCGTTAATTTTTTGATGCATGCGGCGCAAACCTTGCTGCCTTTGAATTCACGAATGTCATCTAAACTGTTGCAAAAGATGCAGGAAGGATTGTATTTTTGAAGAATAATCTTGTCGCCGTCCGTAAAGATTTCGAGGGCGTCCTCGCTGCCCCTGAGGTTCATTACCTTACGAAGTTCCATTGGCAATACAATTCTGCCGACATCATCAATTTTTCTGACGATTCCTGTAGCTTTCATAAAACCACTCCTTTTTCTCCCACAATATACCATATTTTAACATTTATGTCAAGATAATTCTTCCTTTATTTGGGGTATTTGTCGAAAAACCTCAGATTTTTATATACAACATATAGTTTTTTTTGCATATTGCTAACTCTTTTCGAATAAGCTTTTTACATGATGAACTATATTTGGATTGCATTGATAGTGTTTTCGTTTATCTCTGCAATATTCACAAACAATATGCAGGCGTTATCTTCGTCCGTCATCTCGGCGGGAATGGACGCTGTAAATTTATGCGTCAAGCTGCTCGGCATGCTGTGCCTGTGGAACGGCCTGATGAACGTTGCAGAAAAATCGGGCTTGACCGCAAAAGTCGGCAGACTGCTATCACCCATCTTAAAGCTGATTTTTCGCGATTCGAAAAACAATCCAGCCATTATCAACGCCATTTCAATGAATGTGACGGCAAACCTGCTCGGGCTTGGCAACGCCGCGACCCCCCTCGGCATAGAGGCCATGCGGCGCATGCAGCAAGAAAACGGGCACAAAGACACAGCAAGCAATGACATGGTCAAATTCGTGGTGCTCAACACCGCCGCGCTTCACCTTGTGCCGACCACCGTGGCCGTCATCCGGCAAAGCCACAATGCAAGCAATCCGATGGATATTATGCCCGCGTCATGGGTCACCTCAGCCGTCGCGCTGCTTGTGGGCATCACGCTTGCCCAGCTGCTACAATCGCAATCGAACCGCAAACAAAGCGGCGTCAAGGGCAGCCGGGCCAAGCAACGTACAAAAACCGTGCAAAAGCCTTCTCATGCAGTGCGGCGTCTTCAAGAAAAATAAATTGCCCGTCGGGGAGGACACATGGAACAGCTCACAGCTTTTATTCTGCCGGCCGTGATCATCGGCATTCTGTTGTTCGGCTTTTTCAAAGGCGTTCCCGTTTTTGACACCTTCATAGAAGGCGCCAAGGGCGGCATCTCCACGTTTTTCAACCTCATCCCCCCCATTCTTGCGCTGATCGTGATGGTGAGCATGCTCAATGCCTCCGGTGCGCTCACCGTGATTTCACGCATGCTCTCCCCGCTGACCGGCGTTCTGGGCATTCCAGAAGAGGTCACCCCGCTGTGCCTTTTGAGCCCCCTTTCAGGCAGCGGATCGACCGCGATGTTTGAAAAAATTCTTGCCACATACGGGCCCGATTCGCTCGTGGGCAGAGTCGCGTCGGTGATCGCAGGCTCAACAGAAACCACCCTTTATGCCGTTACCGTTTATTTTGGGGCGGTGGGAGTCAAAAAAACGCGCCACACACTGTTTGCCTCACTGTTTGCAGACATGACCAGTTTTGTGGTCGCGGCCTTTACTGTTCAGCTTTTGTTTTTTTGATACTGATATTCGTTTCAAAAACATACAAAGGCTTTGCTCTAAGTGGTTTTGTGAAGATTCTTGTGTGCGTTTCCAAGCTCCGAAAGCAATAACACAAGAAGACATTTTCCAAAAATCTGTTTTATAGTTAATAGATAATAGTCAAAAAACGACTTGCGAAACAATTGAAACAAGAGTATAATAAAAAAGACAATATTGGGTATTTCCCGAAAAGATGGAGGATGTTTATGAAGCAGGTTCGAAAAATCTCAACCGTGTTATTATCCCTATTGCTGATTCTTTCTCTCAGCGTTTCGTCGCTTGCGGCGACACCGATGCCGTTTGACGACTGGACGGCGAATTGGGATCAGCACACATCAGACTACGGCAAGATTGCCCTGACCCCCGGCAAAGACGCAACCGAAATGAATTTCGCGTGGGTGACCTTTTTGCAAGACCCAGACCCCGCGTTCAAATATGGACGCGAAGCGGATTTGAGTGATGCAATCGACGCGGAGGTCTCTGTTGTGCGCACACCGTTGTATTTTTACAGCCACAAGGTTTCGCTGACCGGCCTGACCCCCGGCACATGGTATTATTCTTACAGGACAAACAACGCGTGGCAGGACCCCGTTGCCTTCACCGTGAATGACCCCTCAAACGGTTTTCAGGTCATGTACATCTCAGACGTTCAAACAGGCCGTTCGGGCGACGAAACCAGCACCAGTGTTTTGCAGCATGACTCCTACGGCTGGTACACAACCTTGAACGCGGCGGAGGAGGTCGCACCGGGCTACAGCTTTATTCTCAGCGGCGGCGACCAGGTTGAAACGGCAACAACAAAAGTGCAATACAATTTGCTGCTGGCCTCTGATTACATGAAATCCACGCCTATCGCCGCAACCATCGGCAACCACGACATGGCTTCTTCTTTATATTATCATCATTTCAACAACCCCAACAATTATAAAGACACGGTTTATTCCAAGGGCGGTTACCCCTATTATTTCGGCTACGGCGAAGCGCTCTTTATTGTTCTTGACTCCAACCTTTCACTCAAGGGCGATCAGGATGACATCCTTTCCGCTGCGGTAAAGGCATATCCGCAGGCGAAATGGCGCGTTGTGATGATGCATCACAGCATCTACAGCACCAACGGCAACGACCCCGACCTCAGAAAAGACTATGCGCCTTTGTTTGACAAATACAGCATTGACATTGTTCTTTCGGGCCACGAACACATTCACGGCAGAACATATCCTTTAAAAGGCGGCTCTGTTGTTGAAAACGGCGGCACGGTGTATCTGGCCGCCCCGTCCGCTTCAGGCAGCAACATGAACCACACCGACGAGCGCCCCGACTATATTGCGGCCGCCTATGATTTCAATGTGCCGGGCTTCAATATTATCTCGTTTGCAGACGGCGCGCTTTCTGTCAAAACCTACCGCTCAGACAATCAGGAAATTGTGGATGAATTCACGATCGAAAAAGACACTTCAACACCCGCGAGCACACCGGACAGCAACTCGGGATTCTTCCACAAGGTTTTGAAATGGTTTGTGAACAATCTTCTTTCAAGAATCCTGCCTTATATCCCCTTCTTCTTTAATTATGAACCGATCATCTGAATCATGTTGAACTCCTTTGAAATGCGCCCTTCACCGGGCGCATTTTTTTGCTTAAAAGCAAGCACAGACAGGCCGCCTGGCGGGGTTCCCGCAACATGCGTTTGCCGGTTATCGGCCTGCCTGCGTCAAGTTCAGGGGCGCAATGCCGCCAAAGGCAGCAAAATCGTGCAACAAAAAAGCAGGCCGCCCCAAAAAGGAGCGGCCTGCAAAATTCATAGCGGATGGATATTATTGGGCGGTCTGCTGTTTGGAATTCAGTGCTGAAAAATATAAGCTGTTAATTTGCTTCACGACCTTATTCATAGCCCAGTTTGTAAAGATGCTCTCTTTTGCAGTGTTGTCATAATCGGCCTTTGCCTCTTCGTCCTGCGCTTTCATATAGTCGTCGCTGATGGTTGCTTTGATGTCGGTGCGCCATTGCGGCTCATCCGCTGTTTTCACAAAATACATAATGTGATAACCGTATGTGGTTTCAACAATGCCCGTGTCGCCCGTTTTTCTGGCAGGGTCGAAAATCCAGTCTTCAAAAGCAGCGACCATCGTTCCCTTTTCAACATTTTCATAAAGGCCGCCCTTCGGGGCACTTTCATATTCATTGCTTGTGCCAACGGTTGAGGCTTTGTCATCACTGTTTTCATTTGCCATTACTGCGAAAGATTCTTCAGTCGCTTCGCCGGCCTTCCACTCTGCGAGCAGATTTTCCGCCTTGGTAAGATATTCGGCTTTCTTTTCGGCGGTCAGTTCAATCACATTGCCGTTCGTGTCTTTTTCCTCAGCAAACTGCACAAGCGAATGACGAACCGTAACCGGGGCATATTCAACCTTATACGCCGGGTCAATGACATAAATCACATACACATATTCCGCCGTTGTTGCGACTGTCATGTCGCCTTTTTTGCGTGCGGAATCAAAAACCCATTTTGCCGTGTCCTCATCTGTCGCACTTTTCACAGTTTCAAAGTCCCTGTAACGGAAAAGGGTCGCTTCATCTTTTTCAAAGGTCTCTTTATCGTCTTCGTCCGCATATTCTTTGGCAAGCGCAACAAAGCTCTCTTCGCTTTTGACCTTGCCCATCATTTCTTTTGCTTTCAGCTCTTCTTTTGTGGGCTGCGCATCCCCT
The DNA here is from genome assembly GCA_031270605.1 of Oscillospiraceae bacterium. Lineage (GTDB taxonomy): Bacteria > Bacillota > Clostridia > Oscillospirales > Acutalibacteraceae > JAISXG01. The sequence continues at coordinate 59,684 of JAISXG010000034.1, forward strand.
TCTGTTGTTGTTTCTGTATCCGCCTCAGTATCATCAGTCGTGTCTTCAGCCTCAATCGCAATGCCAAACAGGCGGATATTCACGTTGTTATATGCGGTCGGGTCTTCGTCATAAACGGCATCAACCTCGGCGTCGGTGATAGAAGCGGCTTTGTCCTCTTGTGCTTTTTCAAGATAAGAGGCGGCAAGCTGCTGCCGGGTTAAAAGGCGCTTAAACATTTTTTCGTTCACGCCCTTGTAAAAACGGTTCAGAAAACGGTTCAGGGAATAATGCTGTTCTTTTGCCGCGGCACGGTATTCTTCGATGTTGTCATCAATTTCTTTCTCCTGCTCTTCTGTCAGGGTCATACCGGCCTCAACGGCCTTGTTGTAGTAATAGTTCTCATATGCGATATTATCCAGTGTCGTTTCACGAAGCTTCTGCGTATAGGGTATTGTTTCACCGGCTTCATTTTCTGTGGTTTGTTTGTCGGGCGCAAGGGAATAGTCATAACCCGTCAGCATTTTACCATAGCCGGCGCCATATTGCTCATATTGCTGGGCGGTTTGATATACATTTGAAAAGGCCGTGGCATAATAAAAATTATATTCCGCGACCGTGACCCGTTTGTCACCGACGGTAACCGCGGTCAGCACCTTCTGAGGAACGCCAAAGAAGGTCATCGCGCCATATATTAAAACAAGACACAAAAGAGCCGCAACCACAGACGCAAAAATTTTTCTGACCACAAGAAGCCGCTTAATCGCTTCCGGGGACCTCTTTGCCGTTTTGCGGGCTGTCTTGGCCAAACGCTCTTTCCGCTCCTGCCGGTAAAGCTCAGCCTGGTTTTGAACATCATTTTTTTTCATAAATCAATCACCTTTCAATGAATACTGCATTTGCGGCGCAAGACTCCCAAAGGCATGCAAGCACGGCAAAAGCACGAAGTTGTGAAAAACAAGACAAAAGAGTGTTTGCAATGGCAACCATTATAAACACACTTTCATTATATTATACTATTTTCATTTATTTTACAAGCCTTTTTTCGCAATGTTATCACTCTTGATTAAAAAACAGCAATATGCCGATAAAACACCGCACTGATGCAAATGCTGTTTGATAAAAAAGGCCGGGAACAAATCCCGGCCGGAACAAAAAACAAAAACTCAGCCAACCTTTTTGGCGTCTTTAATCTTAATTTTGCCGACATAAGGGATTTTCAGGAAACCCTGCATGGTGTCGCCTTCAAAAGTGAGATTCGCATCAATGACCTTGCCGGGAAGCAGGGAAACCTCGCCTTTGCCCGAAAGGGTGTTGCCCTCTTCAACGATGTCATAGAACTTGAACTCGGGAATGTCCATGTTGGCGTTCAGCTCAATATCAAAATCATATTGACCGTCAACATCCTTTATAACGATGGTAACGTCGCCCTTAAAAAAAATCGTGTCGACCCTGCCTGCCCATTTGCCAATTCCTATCATAATAAATTCTCCTTTTCTGCGCGGCGCCGTATGCGGTTGCCGCAAATTATTTAGCCATACATATGTATGATATTTTAATAATATCATCTAAAATTGCCATAGTCAAGAAAATTAGGATATCTATATGTCTAAAATAAGCCTGATTTTTTGTTTGTTTTTACTAATTTTCATAAAAACCGACTGCCTGAATTTATATTTTGGGCATTTCGACATGAATTTTGCCTTGACATTTTCCCCCCGTGGGCATACAATTAATATAACAATTTCAGCAATCAATTGTTTGCGCGAATCGGCGATTATCATCGCTTGGTTCGTATTCTTTTGTTTGCGTGGTTTTACTTTATCCTGCCCGAACGGGGTCTGGATTTTAATAAGTGACGGGGGTCTTCTCATGGAAATCAAAATTGAACGCACAACCAATCCGAAGCAAAAGCCTGCAGACCAAAGCAAGCTCGGCTTCGGCAATTATTTCACAGATCATATGTTCATCATGAACTATGACCTCGGCGAAGG
>JAISXG010000002.1 GCA_031270605.1 Oscillospiraceae bacterium
ACGCGCGCCGTCCTTGAATTGACTTCATACAAATCCTCCTTAATTTTGGAAAAGCAGGGCCTGTCCGTCACCCCTGCAGCCGGGCGAAGCCTTGCGATATATCCTTTTTCTCGTTGATAAGAGATTGCAATCAAAAACACAAAAACCAAATCAACAGCAGACAAATATACAGATTCATTATAGTTATAAACTTAGTAAAAGTCAACACTTCCTAATTTAAAATTACAGAAATATCAATTGAAAATCAACAATTATTTTTCCAAATATAAAACATGCTGATTCCCAAGAATCTTAAAAACATTCTTGATTAAGAAATAGAACATAGAATAATTCTTAAAATCATAAAAACTCACAGAAACCCCGGTGCGCAACACGCAAACCAAAACACTTGCTTTCTTCATGGCTGTTTTTCGTCGGTGCTTCGACCAAGCATGCAATAAAAAAGCTTTTCACCCGTCAGACCTTAAATCGTGTCAGGTGAAAAGCATTTATTTAATCTGCAACACCGCAAAGCTTATTGCGCATAAAACGCTGTCACGGCGTCAAAAAAAGCGTCGATATTTTCCCATTTCGCGCTGTGGGGCACATCACAGCCCGTCGAGATCATATAGTTGTCATAGCGGGCGCACCGCTTCAAAAGGCTGGCTGTCCTTTCCCGAATCTCCGAAGGGCTTGCGGTTCTCAACAGAAGCGGGTCAAGGTTCCCCATCACCAGCTTGTCACACGGGAAAAGGGGCAGGATGTCCTCCATGCGCACCGCGTTGCCGAAGTGGTAAATGTCGGCATTGACGCCGATCAGGCTTTGCGCCAGAGGCACCGTATTGCCGCAATTGTGATAAATAAACACAAAATCCTCGTCCGCCGTTTCCGCAACAATCCTGCGGACAAACCGCGAAGAAAACGCCTCACACAGATCCGGCGAAAGCAGGCCCGCGGCCGGTTCCGCCAGCACCACGCCCGCCGCGCCCGCCGCGCGGAACGCGCGGATATAAGAAACGATAAACCGTGTGCATTTTTCTATCAATACAGAAACCGCTTCGGGCGATTCAAAACAGGCCATCATCAGCTCCGTCATATCCATCAGCCGGCCCGCGAGGGAGTAAGGGCCGATTGCGCCGCAAAAAACAGGAACGGCTGCAATGCGCCCTGCGGCGATCCGCACCCCTTCGAGATAAATGCCGGTCCTGCCGGCTCCGACCTCCGGGACAGCAAGCCTCTCAATATCCGCCTCACCGGCGACGATCGGCGCAGCCACCGTGGGAATTTCATTTTCTGAAACCTTAATCGGCGCACCGAAAGCCTCGGCCTCGACCGACAGATCCATCATGTTTAACGAGGCACCAACCGGGCAGCGCGCGACAATGGCCCGCATGCCCTCCGCCTGCTTTTCGCTGCTGAAAATCAGCTCCTTAACAGAAATGTCCAAAAGCTGTGTGGAGGGAAACGACAGCACGGGAACCGGGCGGTTTTTATTTTCTGCGATTTGTTTCACAAGAGCCTTCATATTGGTCATCCTCTCAAAATCAGATTTTGGGAACCGCTGATTAAATCGGAGTCAGCGATAGGACAGGAGATTTTTTCACCAGATTGTCTAAGTTTTTGCGGTTAAGACTGGCGCCTTAACAAGAAAAATCAGGCAATATGACGGAAAATATCCGTCATAGCGTCGGCTTTCGATTAAATCAGTGGTTCCTTAGCAGGAATATCACAAAATCATTCTAACAAGACCACGCGTGTTTGTAAAGCTTGATTTTTTGCTTCACTCTGCACAAACAGGCTGTTTTCGTTGTCTTTTTTACAATTCCTTAATAAAAAAGTTTGATTCTGTTATTTTTTTGTGGTAGAATGTGGGGTAGTTCATTTTACCTTTTGTGATAGCGCTTTCATTTCGCAAAATCGGCTGCGCTATTTTGCCATGAGCACATTTTTAAATATCCATAAACGATATGCATTGCATGAGATTGTTTTTTTGAAAGGATCGTAATTACATGGGGATTTTATCAAAGCTGTTCGGTGACTATTCCAAAAAAGAGCTGAAACGGATTTATCCTATGCGTGACGCCGTTCTGGCGCTCGAAGAGGAATATGAAAAGCTGACCGACGAGGAGCTGCGGGCAAAAACGCCGCTGTTCCGTGAGCGCCTTGAAAACGGCGAGACGCTCGACGATCTGCTGCCCGAGGCGTTCGCGGCTTTCCGCGAGGCATCCTGGCGCGTGCTGAACATGAAGCACTTTCCCGTGCAGGTTCTGGGCGCCATCATCCTGCACCAGGGGCGTATCGCCGAAATGAAGACCGGTGAGGGCAAAACCCTCGTCGCGCCGCTGTCGGCATATTTAAACGCGCTTGCGGGCAAAGGCGTGCACATTGTCACCGTCAACGACTACCTCGCGAAGCGCGACTCGGAGTGGATGGGCAAGACCTTCCGCTTCATGGGGCTGAGCGTGGGCCTGATCATTCACGAAAAAGACAATACCGAGCGCCGCGAGGCCTATGCCTGCGACGTGACCTACGGGACCAACAACGAGATGGGCTTTGACTATCTGCGCGACAACATGGTGATGTATAAAGAGCACCGCGTGCAGCGCGGCCACAGCTATGCGATCGTGGACGAAGTGGACTCCATTTTGATCGACGAGGCCCGCACGCCCCTCATTATTTCCGGCAGGGGCGACAAGTCCACGGACCTTTACAAAATCGCCAACGACTTTGTAAAACGCCTGAAAAAAATCAAGGTTACAGAAATTGACACAAAAACAAACGCCGAGGAGGAACTTGCGGACGAAGGCGACTATGTCGTGGACGAAAAGGCCCGCACGGCCTCGCTGACCAAAAGCGGCATCGCGAAGGCCGAGCAGTATTTCGGCCTTGAAAACCTGATGGATGCAAACAACCTCTCGATTCAGCACCACATCAATCAGGCCCTGAAGGCGCACGGCGTGATGACGCTCGACATCGATTATGTCGTCAAGGAGGGCGAGGTGCTGATCGTCGACGAATTCACCGGGCGCATCATGCTCGGCAGACGGTATTCGGACGGCCTGCATCAGGCCATTGAGGCGAAAGAAAACGTGAGCGTCCAACATGAGAGCAAGACACTCGCGACCATCACTTTCCAGAACTATTTCAGGCTCTATGGCAAACTTTCGGGCATGACCGGCACGGCCATGACGGAAAGCGACGAGTTCCAGGAGATTTATAAGCTCGACGTTGTGGAGGTTCCCACAAACAAGCCGATGGTGAGACAAGACAACCCCGACGCACTGTTCAAAACCGTGCAGGCGAAGTTTGACTCGATCACCGAGAAAATTATTGAGTGCAACGAAAAAGGCCAGCCGGTGCTTGTGGGCACGGTGAGCATCGAAAAATCAGAGGCCGTGAGCCGCGCGCTCAAAAAACGCGGCCTCAAGCACGAGGTGCTCAACGCGAAGAACCATGAGCGTGAGGCCGAGATCGTGGCGCAGGCGGGCAAGTTCGGCGCGGTGACCATCGCGACGAATATGGCGGGCCGGGGCACCGACATCATCCTCGGCGGCAACGCCGAATTCATGGCAAAAACCCAGATGCGCAAAAACGGCTATTCGGAGGAGCTGATCGTGGAGGCCACCGGCTTTGCCGAAACGCAGGACGAAGAAATTCTCGCCGCGCGCAAAGAATACAAAGAGCTTGAGCAAAAATTCAAAAAAGAGATCGAACCCGAGGCGCAAAAGGTGCGCGACGCGGGCGGCCTGTTCATTATCGGCACAGAGCGCCATGAGTCGCGCCGCATTGACAACCAGCTCCGCGGCCGTTCCGGCCGTCAGGGCGACTCGGGCGAAAGCCGCTTCTATCTCGCGGCGGAGGACGATTTGCTGCGCCTGTTCGCGGGCGACCGTTTCTATAACATCCTTGACCGCCTGGGCGCGGACGAAAACATCCCCCTTGAGAACAAGATTCTCTCAAGCTCCATTGAAAGCGCGCAGCGCAAGGTGGAGTCGAACAACTTTGCGGTGCGCAAAAACGTGCTGAAATTCGACGACGTCATGAACGTGCAGCGCGAGGTCATTTACGGCCAGCGCAACAAGGTGCTTGACGGCGTCGACCTTGACGAAACCATCGGCAAGATGATCCGTGACAGCGTGACGAACAATGTGGACTTCTACTGCCCCACCGCCGTTTCGGCCGCTGACTGGAACATCGCGGGCTTGAAGAATAAATACGCGTGGCTGCTCGGCACGGCGGAGCTGCCGTCTGAAAAAGACCGGGAGGCAATTCTTGAGTTTGTGCTTGAAAAGGCAACCGAACGCTTTGCATCGCAGAAGGCAAAATATCCACCGGAGATCATGAACGCGCTTGAGCAGAAAGTGCTTCTTGAGAACGTGGACATCCGCTGGATGGACCATATCGACGACATGGAGCAGCTGCGCAACGGCGTGAACCTGCGCTCCTATGCCCAGCAGGACCCGGTCGTCGCGTTCCGCATGGAGAGCTTTGATATGTTCGACGAAATGACGAATAATATCCTTGAGGGCACCGTGACCATGCTGCTCAGCGCCGTCATCCGTGAAGAAAAAGACATTAAGCGCGAGCAGGCTGTGAAGGTCACGGCAACGAGCGGCGGCACTGACGGCACAGTGAAAAAACAACCCGTCAAAAAGGGCGAAAAGATCGGCCGCAACGACCCGTGCCCCTGCGGCAGCGGCAAAAAATACAAAAAATGCTGCGGCGCGGTGAACGAGAAGACCACGCCCTGACCAATCGGCAACGCCGGTGCGTATTCAGAAACAAACTGAAACCGCACTCTTGTTTGGAAGGTGTTTAAAATTAGCGATTATAATCTGAACCCGAACCCCGGCTTTTCCGGACCGCCGCTGGACGCGTTTGAAGCGCTCAAACACGCAAAAAGCATTTACGCCGAGCACCGCAAGCTGAAAATTCTCAGCATTGCGGCAGGGGCGGGCGTGCTTTCCTTTCTGGCGGCAAGGTTTTTATATGCAAGCGCGCTGCAGCAGATCAGGCCGCTGAACACGCTGGTGACGCAGAACTATACCTTTTACCTCTCTTTGACCGCGCTGTTTTCACTGTTTTGCGTTGGCCTGCCATTTCTGGTGGCGCTCTATTTTATCAAAAAGATTGCGAACGGTGACCCGATTGTGGCCGGCAAGCCCCAAAACGCCTTTGACATGACCTTGCTTGTTGCGGCGGGCTTCGCTGCCTGTCTTGCGGGCGGGCTTGTGTCCAGTTATTTCTCAGCCTATGTGCAGGATTTTTTCGGTATAAAATTTGAATACGCCATGGACCCGGTGCCCACGCAGGCGATCGACATCGGACTTTATTTTCTCAGCTATGCCATCGTTCCGGCAATTGTCGAAGAGTTTGCGCTGCGCGGCGTTGTGATGCAGCCGCTGCGCAAATACGGCGACTGGTTTGCCATTCTCATGTCCTCACTGGTGTTCGCGCTGATGCACGGCAACATGGTTCAGGTGCCGTTCGCGTTTATCGCGGGCATCGCCATGGGCTTTGCGGTCATAAAGACCGGCACTCTGTGGACGAGTATTATCATTCATTTTTTAACCAACGCCTCCTCTTTGCTGCAAAGCATCTATCTTGAAAAAACCGCTTCAACGGGCACATCCCTGCTGACAGTCTATGTGTTTTATGCCGTGGTGATTTTGCTTGGCGGCGTTTGCGCGTTTTTCTATTTCCGGCGGCTGCAAAAGCGCGAACGAGAGCTGCACCGTCAGCGTAATCCTTTCGCGTTCCCGCTCAAAAGTGTGCCGGTGCTTTATAAAGACAGCCGCTTTCCTCTGGGCTCCTGTGTGGGCAAATATGTCGCGACCGTGCCCATGCTCACGGCGATCGCCATCATGGCGCTGCAAACCGTCACCTCAATTTCGCTTGCCGGTTGACCTTGCGCCGCACTCCCCTGAAGAGATCTGAAAAAGCGGGAATCCTATATTTTGACTGAGTTAAGGACGAATAAAATGGCCGACCACCAAACTTTTACGCAAGAGGCGCTTATGCGGCTTGCCCTTGAACAGGCAAGCCTTGCGGCAGGTGAGGGCGAAGTGCCCGTGGGCGCGGTGGTTGCGCGCGCGGGAGAGGTGATTGCGGTTGGCCGCAACCGGCGAGAAAGTGGCAAAAACGCCCTCTATCATGCTGAAATCGAGGCGATCGACGGCGCATGCAAACGCCTCGGCGGCTGGCGGCTGCCCGGGTGCGAACTGTTTGTAACGCTCGAGCCCTGCCCCATGTGCGCGGGGGCAATCATCAATTCGCGCATTGTAAGAGTCATTTTCGGCGCCTATGACCATAAGGCCGGCTCGTTCGGCTCGCTTGTGAATCTGAACGATTTTCCTTACAACCACAAACCCGAAATTCTCGGCGGTTTTCTGGAAGCGGAGTGCGCCGCGCTGTTGTCTGACTTTTTTTCAAATTTAAGAAAAAACAAATAATATTAAACCGAATAGAATTGTATGAAAGGGCGGATAGATTGATGGACGTTCAACTCAAGCAGATTGCAAGCCGCATCAAAGAGCTTCGCGAAATTCTTGAATTGTCAAAAACAAAAATGGCCGCTGACCTCGGCATTTCTCTTGAGGAATACAAGCAGTATGAAGCGGCTGAAAGGGACATTCCCATCAGCACCATTTTCTCCATCGCGACATTGCTGGATGTCGACTACTCCGTGCTGCTCACGGGCGAGAGCCCCCGCATGGACGCATACACCGTTGTGCGGAAGGGCGAGGGCGTGGCGGTTGACCGCTATGAGGGCTATCACTTTGAAAGCATTGCGGCAAACTTCAAGCACAAGGTCATGGAGCCCATGATCGTGTCGCTGGAAGAAAAAGAACTCCCCGCACAGCTTGTGATGCACGGCGGGCAGGAGCTGAATTACTGCCTTTCGGGTCAGGTGAGGGTCACCGTGGGCAAAAACGCGTTCACGCTTTCTGAGGGCGACTCGATTTATTTCAACCCGCGCCTGCCCCACAGGCAGGAGGCCGTTGGCGGACCGACAACATTTCTCACCGTTATTACGGAATAAAAAAACAATTCAAAAGCTGCGCAGCCGCATTTTTGCCGCGCAGCTTTTTTTGGGCAATACCCTTTTTTCTTGACTATTGAAGCTTCTTACAGTATAGTTTATATGGATTGCAGCAGGTTTCCTGCAAACGGCATTATTTTATAATAACAAAGGAGTTAGATTATGAACATCCCCAGAGCCGAGCACCCAAACCCGCAGTTCATGCGCGAACAATGGCTTTGCCTCAACGGCGAATGGCAGTTTGAAATCGACACAGGCAAAAGCGGCATGGCCCGCAAATTATACAAAAGAGAAGCTGGGCTTTCAGGGAAGATCACCGTTCCCTTCTGCCCCGAAAGCCGTCTTTCAGGCGTGGAATACAAAGATTTTATGCACTGCGTGTGGTATCGCCGCACGCTCGAACTGACCGAGGCGCAACGCAGCGGCAGGCTGCTCCTGCATTTCGGCGCGGTGGACTATGAAGCGATTGTTTATGTGAACGGTTTTGAGGCCGGCAGACACAAGGGCGGTTATGTTTCGTTTGCGGTCGACATCACAAAACTGGCGGTCACAGGCACAAATATTCTCACCGTCTGCGCTGTTGACGACACGCGCGACCCGCTTGTGCCGCGGGGCAAGCAAAGCGAGGAATTCTACTCACACGGCTGCGATTACACACGCACCACAGGCATCTGGCAGAGCGTATGGCTCGAATTTGTGCCTGACATACACATTAAAAGCGTGAAATATTACCCCGATGTTGAGAGCGCGTCGCTCACCATCCACGCAGACCTTTGCGGCGGCGGCACGTTACGCGCCGAGGCTTTCTACGAGGGCAAAAGCGCGGGCAGCGCCGAGGTGCATGCAAACGGCGGCTTTGCCTCGCTGTATCTCCCGCTTTCCGAAACGCACCTCTGGGAAGTCGGCAACGGCAGGCTTTATGACTTGAAGTTCACCTTTGCAAACGACACGGTGAACAGCTATTTCGGCCTGCGGAGCATCGGCTTTGACGGCATGAAATTTTTGCTCAACGGCAAATCCGTCTTTCAGCGGCTGGTGCTCGACCAGGGCTTCTACCCCGACGGTATCTACACCGCGCCCGCAGACGCCGACCTGCTCGGCGATATCCTTCTCTCGAAGGCCGTGGGCTTCAACGGCGCAAGACTGCACGAAAAGGTGTTTGAGCCGCGTTTTTTATACCATGCGGACCGCGAGGGCTATCTTGTCTGGGGCGAGTTCCCCAACTGGGGGCTTGACCACACCCGCGCGGACGCCGTCTATGGCATTCTGCCGGAGTGGACAGAGGAAATCAACCGTGATTTCAACCACCCCTCCATCATCGGCTGGTGCCCGTTCAACGAAACGTGGGACTTGCACCACACACGCCAAAACGACGAGGTGCTGCGCATCGTCTACCGCGCCACAAAGGCGGTCGACCCCACACGCCCCTGTATCGACACCAGCGGCAACTTCCATGTTGAAACCGACATTTTCGATTTGCACGACTACGACCAGAACCCCGAGACCTTCCGCGCGCGCTACGAGCCGCTGATGCGTGAGGGTGAGTTCAATATCACCTTCCCCGACCGCCACCAATATGAGGGGCAGCCGACGTTTATCAGCGAATACGGCGGCATTCAGTGGAGCGTTGTGAACGACGGCGGCTGGGGCTACGGCAGCGCACCGAAATCAGGCGAGGAATTTATTGAGCGCTACCGCGGCCTGACGAACGCCCTGCTTGATAATGACAAAATGTTTGGCTTCTGCTACACACAGCTCACAGACATTGAGCAGGAGCAGAACGGCCTTTATACCTATGACCGCAAGCCGAAGTTTGACTCGGCCATTTTCCATGAAATCAACAGCCGCAAGGCCGCGATTGAAGATTAATGTTCGGATAAAAACAAAGGGCTGTGTGCAAAAAACTTGCACACAGCCCTGATTTTTATAGTCGAAAAAATTTATAAACTGCCCTTTGTTGACCACACGCCCTCAACGCGGGGGTCAAGCGAGGTCGCCATGTCCAGCGCCTTGGCAAAGGCTTTGAAGCACCCTTCGGCGATGTGGTGATTGTTCGCGCCGCTCATTTTGCGCAGGTGCAGGTTCATGCCCGCGGAATACGCCACGGCATAAAAAAACTCCGCAAGCATCTCTGTTTCAACCTCACCGAGTTTTTCGCAGGTGTATGTCACATCGTTAACCACATAGGGCCGGCCGGAGAGGTCAACCGCGCACAAAATCAACGTTTCGTCCATAGGCAAATAAAAATTGCCGTAGCGTTTGATGCCCTTTTTATCCCCGAGCGCCTGTTTGATCGCCTCACCCAGCACGATGCCCGTGTCCTCAATGGAATGGTGGGTGTCAACATGCAGATCGCCCTCGCACGAAAGCGTGAGGTCAAACATGCCGTGGCGGGCAAAGCCGTCGAGCATGTGGTCAAAAAAGCCAAGCCCCGTCTTCGCTTCACACCTTCCCGTTCCGTCCAAATTCAGCGTGAGCCGAACCGCCGTTTCTTTTGTGACCCGCTCCACGCTTGCAATTCTTTCAGTCATAGCCCGTCCGCCTTTCTTCGCTTGTAAAAATATCCATTCTCCGCTTTTTTAAGGAACCGCTGATTAAATCGGGGTCGGCGATAGGACGAGAGATTTTTTCATCAGATTGTCTAAGTTTTTGCGGTTAAGGCTGGCGCCTTAGCAAGAAAAATTAGGCAATATGACGGAAAAAGATCCGTTATAGCGTCGGCTTTCGATTTAATCAGTGGTTCCTTAAAAGTGTAGCATAAAAAACGGGCGGAATCAAGCCCCGCAAACGCTGTTTACTTTTTTCTGCGCAGCGCCTTCGCAAGCACAAAGGGCGCCGCAACCGCGGCAGCAACTCCCAGTGCCTTCAGGGAGGTTTCGAGCTTGACACTCTGGCGGTCGCGCAGCCATTTCAAAGAGCCTTGGATCGAGTCGCAGTCTGTGCCGACAAGCTCACGGTAATAGCGCATATAGGTATGGAATTTCGAAAGGTCTGACGTGTCCAGCTCAACCACACGCACACCCTGCATCAGCCCGTCGCCATATTGCCGAAAGCCCGAGAGCTTGCACTGCCCGAGCACAATGCCGTCCACCGTGCCCACAAAATCATTTAAATGGTCGTGGCCGAAAAACGCGCCCTTGACGTCGCCCATCTTCTTCCAGCTGTCAAACTGGCCGTTATTATAATCGGGCGTGCAGGGCGCTTCGCCCATATAGCCCTCAACATCCGTATTCTTTCTGTCGAGCGCAAAATATTTACCCTTTTTGCCATTAAGGCCCACAACACCGTCGAACAACATTGAGAGCGGCGTGGTTTCTTTCAGCAAACGATATTCCTCCGGCACGGGAATGTGCTGAAACAGCAGCGCGGGCAGCACTTTGCCGCCGTTTTGCTCCGCGATTTTTTTGCAGGCATCCTCATACCACACGATTTGCTCATCCTTTACAAAGGCATATTTTGAATGATATTCCTTCGGCGCACGGTTGCCGGAATACAGAAACCATAAATTATAAAGCGGATTTTTATTTTCTTCATCATAAATAAAAAGATTATAGTCGCCATCCTCGCTCACAAAGGGACTTGCGTTTGTGAAACGACAGTTTTCATATTCATTATAAATATCAATATGCTCTTTCTGAGCACCCATTTTCTTTTCAAGGTCGTGATTGCCGAACACCACCGCAAGTGGAATATTGCGCTCTTTGACAGGCGCCACAATGCGCTCGATGGATTTGCGCAGCTCTTCAGGCGTGTTGCCGCCGGCATTGTCGCCCATAAAGATGACCAGATCAGGCCGGATCGCGTCCAACGCGGCGTTTTGCAAGCGCAGATAATCGCGGATAATTGCCTGCTCACGCTCGGTTTCGTCCGCCGCTTTTTCATGCGGGTCACCCACGAGCATCATCTTGAATTTTCCATTTTTAAATTTTAAGTTTTCTTTCATACTATTTGTAACCCCCTGAATAATAGAATATATCATTGCTTTGACTAAAAATTTTTGACAAATCAAGAAAAGAATAAGTTTATGAAAAACGGTTAATACTAAGGTAACTGATGAACTCGGGCAGTGCCGCACGTTTTTTTTCAAGGGGTTTGACCGTTTTCTTCAGCAAAAACATCAAAAAGGTGAAGTTCACATTTTTGAGCAACTTGCGGACATCCGCAACCACACAAATTCCAAAGGCCGCCCAAAAGGAGTGCCTTGTTAAGGAAAGGATGGTATGAATGCTTGACAGAATCTCTCTTGTGTTAGTGATCATAGGGGCGATCAACTGGGGTTCAATCGGACTGTTTCAGTTTGATATAGTCGCTTGGCTTTTCGGTGGACAGGGCGCGATTTTAAGCAGAATTATATACACTGTTGTTGCCCTCGCGGGTATCTGGTGCCTGTCGCTTCTGTTCAGGGAAAACGAAGTTCTTGCAACCAGTCACGACGAATAAAGACGCGTCTAAACATGTATTAATGGCGGAAAGGATCGCTTTCCGCCATTAATGTTTTATTGGGGATGTTTTGCCGGTTTATTTGCCGAGCAGTTCTTTCACCTTCTCAATCAATTCGGTGATGAAAGAAAGAGAGTCTACGTCAAGACCTAAACTTTCAAAAAACGAATAAATAACCTGCAGCATAGCATTGTTCTCCTTTTTTTATTTTCTTATTCCCAAAGAAGCTCGCCATTTAGGGATGCATTTTTAGAATATCACAAAACTGTCTTTTGTTTTTTAACATATCGAAATATAAGTAAAAATTCAGCCAAAAAGAGAACATAAAAAACCACAATCCAAAAATCTTCAGATTATAGTTCGTTTTTGTAAGATTAAGCCTTGCCTTCGCAGCCCAGAACCGTTTTGATTTTGTGGGCGACCATGCCCTTAATCGCGTCTCTCGCGGGGGCGAGATACTGGCGGGGGTCAAAGTGCGTGGGGTTCTCGGCAAAGTGCTTGCGGATTGCCGCCGTCATGGCAAGGCGCAGGTCGGAGTCGATGTTGATTTTGCAGACCGCCATCTGCGCGGACTGGCGGAGCATCTCTTCGGGAATGCCGATTGCGTCTGGCATTTCGCCACCGAACCGGTTGATCATGGCGACAAATTCGGGCACAACGGAGCTTGCGCCGTGCAGAACGATCGGGAACCCGGGCAGGCGGTTTGCCACCTCTTCCAAAATATCAAAACGCAGCTGCGGCTTTTGGCCGGGCTTGAATTTATATGCGCCGTGGCTTGTGCCGATTGCGATCGCGAGAGAGTCAACACCTGTGCGGGTCACAAAATCCTGCACCTGCTCGGGCTTTGTGAAAGAAGCGTCCTCGGCGGAAACATTCACATCGTCCTCAATGCCGGCAAGCTGCCCGAGCTCGCCCTCAACCGTCACACCGTGGGCATGGGCATATTCCACCACTTTTTTCGTGAGCGCGACATTGTCCTCATAGGCATGATGCGAGCCGTCGATCATAACGGAGGTAAAGCCGCCGTCGATGCAGCTCTTGCACAGTTCAAAATCTGAACCGTGGTCAAGGTGCAAGGCGATGGGCAGGCCTGTTTCGATGACAGCCGCCTCAACAAGCTTTGTGAGATAGGTGTGGTTGGCATATTTTCTTGCACCTGCGGAAACCTGAAGAATCAGGGGGGCGTTCAGGTCTTTGGCCGCCTCAGTGATGCCCTGGATGATTTCCATATTATTCACGTTAAACGCGCCGACGGCATAGCCGCCTTCATAGGCTTTTTGAAACATTTCCTTTGTGGTTACAAGTGGCATGGGGATTGCTCCTTTCAACGCTGTATAAATTTTAACAACAATAATTATACCCCATCCGCAGGGCATTGTCAAAACAATCGCAAAGGATTGTTTAGGATGAACAAAAATATATTTTGAAAACTGATTTTATATTAAATTATTGACTGAGGCAAAGCTCGTTTTCATCCTTTCAAACACAAAACAGCCCGGAAATTATTTCAATTTCCGGGCTGATACCTTTATGTTTCAATCTGCCGAATTTGGGCGACTACATGCACTTATTTATTTCGTTTTGATTTCATAAGAAAGAACGGCTTTTACATTGTTTAAGGATACGTTTGGAAGGAAAGAGACCTTCGCTTTAACATTGTCAATTGTAACATTCGTAATGTGTTTCCAGTTTCCTTCAACAATCTTTCCCGTTGTTTTTTCAATTTTCAGCATAACGGTTCCAGTTGTGTATTTCAATTCAATTTTCCCAGCGGAAGCATCAACCTTGATGCTATTTTGTTCCAGATCCTTTAAAAGACCGTCAATCCCGTCTAAAACACCAATGGAACGGCCAACAGAACCTTCCTTCGCTTTTCCGTTGATGCCATCTGTTTGCTCTTTTATTTTGAGAGTGATGGTGGTATATTGCGCATCGGAAGCGGCAGTAGCAGAACTGATATCTTGCACGGACAGCTTTTCAATATCTCCCGGAGGTGTAGTGTTTGTGGTTTCATTTTTTGAAATAATGTTGTCAAAAATAGGTTGAGCAACAGACAAAATCGAGGCAACTCCCGACCCGCTAATCTTTTCAACAAAAGCAATCTTCTGCACATTCTCAAACCCCTTGTTGACATCTGCATTAATCGCCTTTTTATAAAGAGCCAAAACTGCGGTAGCATCAGAGCTGTTCAACGCAAAGGGATCAGCCGTTGGCGGCGCGGTGGTCGAGGCAGAACCGACAGTGGTGGCGGTGCCGTCGCTCGGCGCAACGGTCGTGTCGCCGGTGGCCGCTTCGGTCGTTGTTTCTCCAAGGGTCGTGGATGCCGCTTCAGTTGTTGTCTCCGGTTCTTCCTTTTTGCAGGAAGCAAAGGAAAACACAACAAGTGCAAGTGCGGCCATGAGCGCAAACAATCGTATCGTATTCTTCTTCATTGTCTAACCTTCCTTTTCTACAGAAAATAGTGGTTTTATTCTAACATCTTTTCCTGCTATTTACAAGAGTCCCTTGAAAAAATATTTTGTAATTTCAAGATGATTTTTGCAGCATTGCAACGCTTTTGCGTAAACTTGCATATGTTTATAAAAATATGTATAGGCTTGCCGCAGCATATGCGCTCCATTATTTTCCGCCGCACAAAATCCTGCGTTCAGAACACGGGCCATGATCGCGCACGGCCGTGCGGCGAAGCTGCGCCGCTTGCATGCGTTATGTCAAGCGGCGCTTTTTTCCTGCTTTCTTTTCAGAGCCAAAAGCGGCGCAAACGTGAGAACGACCACGCCGAACGAAATCATCATCAGCACCATCATGGGCGAGACCTCGCCTGTTCTGATTTGCGCATCCTTCTCCGCAACGAAGAAAATACCGCTCACGATCAAAAAATAAACGGGCACCGCGCGCATACAAAAACTTCTGAACGGCTCGCCGGCAAAGGGCTGCGCCCCTCCGCGCGGCAGAATGCTTTTTGAAGCAAAGGCGCAGTAAATGATCGCAATCACGCTGAGAACGACAATGAGCGGGTAATTAACCGCGTTGTTGCCGTCCGCGATCCTGCCCGCGAACGGGCGGATCAGCGTCAGCCCCACCGCAGCATAGAGCGAAACGAGCACGCCATAAACAGTTTGCAGCTTTGCGGGAAGCACGGGAAACGCCTCGGGCATCTGCACGCTTTCTTTCGGCGCGCGCTTCGCGGCGATGAAACAGAGAATCATCACCCCAAGGCCGATGAAAAAACCCGTGGCATATTCCCACAATGTCCACAACCCGAGGCCGTTCAACGCCTCTGAAAGCCACGGAGCGGAAATCAGGGCATTTTTGCCGTTTGCGATCATCGGAATATCCGCCAGCACGATCGCGCCCGCCGCAATGCCGCTCACACAGAGCATCAACCGCCCGCCAAATTTATCTTTGAGCAAAAAGCGCTGATAGAGATAGACCGCAAGCGTCCCCAATGTGGATGACACCACGGTGATGCTTGCGAAATAATTGCGCCCGCCGGGGATTTTTTTTGCCCATGCGTCACTGTTGAAGTGCTGCAAATAAGCCGTGAAGGGCGAGGAATCCAACGAGGAATCGGCCAACCCGTCTTTAAAAAGCTGCACCGCGTCCGGGCAGGCGAGCGAGACGACGCCATGCGCAGTGACCGCCTTGCTCAGGTAATACACGGCATAAAAAAGAACGGCTCCGACGGCAAGCTCCCGCAGCCGGTAACGCCTGCCGCTGAAATAATAGCCGATGAACATCGCAAAAAAGGGCATCCACCCAAACCCGAGGCAAAGCATGATGAACAGGCCGGACCACGGGCTGATTTCAACCACCCGGTTGACCGTTTCGCCCACAAAGGGAGCGGAGCTGTCAAGCTCCCCCGTCATCTGCATGCTCAAGGTGCCCCACGGCCCCGCCGTGATGCCCGTCAAAAACACGAAAAGCGGAAAAAGGTTGTATGCAATCTTTTTTCTTTCGCCAAAAACAAAAAATAAAAACAGCGAAAACCCGGCCGCCACGGCGAACATGCCCCATTTCGAGCCAAAGCCGCCGCCTCCGCGGATGTGCCAGAGCATGCCGCACCAAAAAGCGCCGCACAAAACAGCCAACAAACGAAAACCCGCGCTAAAAGAGTTCTTTTCAATTGTCTTCCCCAATAGTATCCCTCTCTCTGCGGAGCATAGCGCCAGAAACAGCAAGCCGCAAAACATACAGTCAACCCGCCGCATTTGCGCACTTTGCCCCGTTTGCGTTTTCAGGCAGCGGCTCAAGGCCGTGCCCTGAGGTTCAGTGTAGCATGCAAAAACACCGGACGCAAGCGGATTTTCTTATTTGACGCAAAAAATTCCGCCCGCCGCGTGGGTGCGGGCGGGCGTTACAATATAACTGCCATTGCCTGAGATTCGCATTCTGCGAACCCGCCGCGTGGGTGCGGGCGGGCGTTACAATATAGCCGATTCGCGGCTCTCAAACTCCGCTTAAAATCTCATCCGCAATTTTCAGGGCGGCTTTCTGCACCCTTTTAAAATCCATGGATTTGATATAATAGGTTTCGAGTTTATCGTGTATGCTCTTGGCAAGCTCCAACCGGCAGACCGCCTCATGAATCAAATCCCGCCGAGCCTTGCTGTTGAACCGCAGGCGGCACAGGCTTTCTGAAAGCTGCACGGTGTCCATAAAGCGCTTCGTATGTATCTTTTTTGTCGGCTCGAACGGCAGGGAGTGATAGGAGTTTTCGGTGAAAAAGCCGATGCCCAGCTCGGGCACGAACAAATGCTCAAGCTTTTCTTCGGGATGGATCGGGCAATAGCAGGCGATGACGTCATAGCCTCTGCCCAGCGCGTTTTCTTTAAGGTTTTCCAGCAAAACAGACGCGCAAAGGCCGTATTCGTCCTTAACTGCAAAAATTTTGTCACACAAGAGGCGCACGCTGTCAAACAGAACAAAAACGCCTTTGGGT
Source organism: Oscillospiraceae bacterium (assembly GCA_031270605.1). Lineage (GTDB taxonomy): Bacteria > Bacillota > Clostridia > Oscillospirales > Acutalibacteraceae > JAISXG01. The sequence continues at coordinate 16,404 of JAISXG010000002.1, forward strand.
GAAAGGGCGCTGAGAAAGCGCCGTTTTTCAACGCCCCTGCCGCTTTTTTGGTGTTCGCGCACGGCGAACTCCCGCCCGGCAAGGCGTTTTGCATAGTTTTCAATTTTGGGGGTGTCCACACATTGCCGCACCGTGCGGAAACTGTCGTTATCAATCGCCTTCACGGCTGAAAGAAACTGCACACAGCGGCGGTGTTCGTCTGAAGCCGCAATCGTCAGCCTGCGGATTTCGGCGGCGTGACGGCGCAGGGTGGCTGTGTTCCAAAACTCCCCCAGGTTCACAAACTGCTCCACCGCCCCGGGAAAGCGCGGCTCGATCACATGGGGGGAGGTGCCGTCCGCAATAGAGGCGCAGAGCTCGGGAAACATTACGCCGTCAAGGCTGTCAGGGTCTGAGGAGCAGGGGATTCTTTCGCACAGATAGCCCTCTTTTTCAACGATCTCCGCAACCGTTTTCATCAGGCAGCTTTTGCCCGTGCCGGGCCCGCCTTTGATAATATACATCCTGTGATCCTCGTTGGGATTATAAAATTCATGAAACAGCGAATAAAATCCCTGCGGGGTGTTTGAGCCGAGAAAAAAACTCAGTTGAGGAAAATTTAACATAGCAAGCTCCCTTTCTCCGGCGGCAGCGGCACCCTGTTCCGCGCAGCGCGGGCACCTGTCTTTTCACAAAAGCCCGTGCATCCGCCGGTGTGCACGGGGCGTATTTGCACGACGTAAAACCGTCTTTTGAGAACAAAGATTGCTTAAACGGCCATTTTGAAAATCCACACAAATACGAGTTCATAACAAGATATTCACCGAAAGCTTGTCGTGTTCGCTTATTTTACATAAATACCGTGCACTTTTTTGCCGATTTTGCATTCCGCGGCGACTGCCTCGCAAAACATTTTTTGCAAAACCAAAGATACGAACCCCCAAAACAAAAAAGAGTGAATTTTTAAGAGAATTGTCGAAATAGTCTTCCCAAAAGAATTGACAAGCAGGAAATAAAATGTTAGTATGAATACGGAAAATTTTGCTAGAGGAGGAATTCTTTTGAAGGCACAAAAAAAACAGCTTGCGCTGCTTCTTGCCCTGATTCTCATCGTTGCCGGTTTCTCAACGCTTTTCGCTTCTGCGGAAGAGGTCTATAAGCGGGGTGACGTCGACGGAAACGGAACGATCCAGGCGGCGGACGCGCGCCTGGCGCTCCGGCTTTCCGCAAAGCTTGAAAACAACCTCTCTGACACGGCAAAAACCGCCGCGGACTTTGACAAAAGCGGCAAGGTCACCTCGTCTGACGCCCGCACGATCCTGCGCATTTCCGCAAAGCTTGAAAAGCATCCCGACGACACATCCTCCGGCGGCGATACCCCCACCCCGATCGACGAGAGCACGCTTGAGGGCCGGCTTTTGAAAACCTATACGGATCTCATGAACAAAGCCAAAACCGAGGCTCCCGGCTTTGCGTCCTATTCTTTCATGACGATGCCCGACACAGAAGAGGACCGTGAAGTGAAAAAGGGCAGCATTGCCGCGGGCTCTGTGTTCAAGGCGTTTGAAGCCTCCGGCATTCTTTCTGACGAAAGCGGCGCGCAGCAAAAAGCCGCAACCTATGAGCCAAACGGCGACATGAAAGCGTTCCCGCTCTATAACAACGCCAAAGGCTGTTTGCTGACTGACGTTTCGTTTGTCAAATCCGCCGAATACAGCGTGCTGACAAACGGCAACGCGGAAATCACATTGGTGTTCAAAGACGAAAAAGACCCGAAAGACAATTCCGCCGCCGGCTCGGTGCGCAGCAAAACGGGGCAGGTGTTCACCCATGCCTCAAAGCTTGAGGTCGGCAAGGTGCTGGCAGGCAAAAACTTCTCAAACCGGGTGCGTGACATCAATTTCAGCCGCAGCTATCACGACAGCAAGGTGATCATCGAATACAACCTCAACACCATGCAGATTGTGAGCCTTGAGCAGGTGCTGGTCGCGAAATTGAACCTCACATGCAGCTCCCTCGGTCTTGTGCCGGTTGAAGTGAACCAGAACTTCTACAAAACCACAAAATTCTATGACTTTGATTATTCTCAGGTAGTTGAAGAAGTGCAGGAACTGCCACAAGCCTGACAAGCCATAAAAAACACCGCCCACACAGCTTTTTGCTGCGGGGGCGGTTTCTTCATTGAAAAGCACTTCGGGATTTGTGAGGAGTTTTTCTGCAGCCGGCTCCGCGGTTTACACTTTCGGGTTCGGCAGTGCGAGGCCGCAATCGCCCGCTGCCGGTGTTTTTTCGCCCGCGCCCCGCACCGCGGGCAGGGGCTTTGTCCCAATGGGGTTCATAACCGGGGCGTGAGCGCCGAAAATCGAGTGATAGAGCCGGTAGCCGCCGCTGAGGTTATAGACTTCAAAGCCGTTTTGCGAAAGAATGCGCGCCGCAACATAGCCGCGCAGCCCCACCTGACAGGTCAGATACACCGGCTTTGCCCTGTCGATTTCATCCATGCGTCCGCGCAGCCCGTCAAGGGGGATGTTGATAAAGCCCTCTATGCTGCCCCGGGCATATTCGCCCGGCGTGCGCGTGTCAAGCAGTGTCATGCTGCCGTCACGGGGGAGCGACGCCACATCATGCCAGTGAAAGCTCTTCACCTGCCCGTTTAACACATTTTCAATCGCAAAGCCCGCCATGTTTACAGGGTCCTTGGCTGAGGAATAGGGCGGAGCGTAGCAAAGCTCCAACTGTGTGAGGTCAAAGGCCGTCATGCCCGCGCGGATGGCCGTCGCAAACACGTCGCAGCGCTTATCCGCGCCGTCAAAGCCCACGATCTGCGCGCCGAGGATTTTGCCCGTGCCCTTTTCAAACAGGGTTTTGATCGACATATTTGTCGCGCCCGGGTAATAGCCCGCGTGGCTCGCCCCATAAGTGTAGATTTTATCATAGTCAAGGTTCAGGCGCGCGGCGGTTTTTTCGTTGACGCCCGTGGTGGCGACCGTCATGTCGAACACCTTGAGAATCGCCGAGCCCTGCGTGCCGGTGTAGCGGCTCTTGATGCCGCAGATATTGTCCGCGGCGATGCGCCCCTGTTTGTTGGCGGGGCCGGCAAGAGGAATAAAGCTCTCCTGCCCCGTCACGAAATCTTTGACGGCAACCGCGTCGCCCGCCGCAAAAATGTGCTCGTCGCTCGTCTGCATATGCTCGTTCACTAAAATGGAGCCACGCGCGTTGAGCGCCAGCCCCGCGTCCCGCGCAAGCGCGCTTTCGGGCTTTACGCCGATGGCCAGAATCAGCATATCCGCCTCGAGCTCGCCCTCGTTGAGCAGAACGCGCAGCCCCGCGCCGTTCTCCTCGATTGCCCGCACGCCGTTTTTGAGGATCAGCCGCACGCTCTTTTGCTCCATGTGGCGGTGCACGTCACACGCCATGTCATAGTCAAGCGGGGCAATCACCTGGTCCTGCAGTTCGATCAGCGAAACCCGCAGCCCGGCCGCGACCAGATTCTCGGCCATCTCCACGCCGATATAGCCGCCGCCGATGACCGCCGCGCTTTCGGGCGCACATGTGTCAATATAGTCCTTGATTTTGTATGTGTCGGGAATGTTGCGCAGCGTGAACACCTTTGCGGAGTCCGAGCCGGGGATGTTCGGGCGGATCGGCTCCGCGCCGGGGGAGAGAATCAGCTTGTCATAGTCTTGGGTGTAGTCCCCGCCCGTCGCGCGGTTTTTCACCGCAACGGTTTTTGCCGCGCGGTCTATCGAAAGAACCTCGTTCTGCACGCGCACGTCCACGTTGAATCGCGCGCGAAAGCTCGCCGGGGTTTGCAGCGTGAGCGCCTCTTTCTCCGTAATTTCGCCGCCGATGTAATAGGGCAGCCCGCAGTTGGCAAACGAAATATATTCGCCGCGCTCAAACAATATGATTTCCGCATGCTCGTCGAGCCTGCGCAGCCTTGCCGCCGCGGACGCGCCGCCGGCCACGCCGCCGACAATTAAAATTTTGCTCATAATACCGTTCCTCCCTTTCACAAAGCCCGGAGTTTTGCGACGCTTTTTCTTCCACGCCGCCATGGTGACCTTTGTGTTTTCATATAGTGAGAGACTATAACTCATAGTATTCACCGGCACGCGATCCTGAAACCACCTGCGATTAAATATTAACAGTTACTAATATACTTATGTAATCCCCTTTTGTCAAGGTGATTTAAGGGAAAAATAAAAATCAAACGAAGAAGCCGCCGCAGAAAAGGCCAGTCAGCCCGGTGATAACAGAAAGATAATTTTTCCAAAACCATATAGGCCCCCGCGTTTTATAGCCGATTCGCTTCAAAAGTGTTCCGGATTTTGCGAGGATTTTTTTGTTTCCGGAAGGACAAAAGCGCAGGAATACTTTCGTATTCCGAGCATTTTGAACGCATCGGGGGCGGAAAAAGACCGCAAAGGTCGGGACGGTTCTGGGGCTAATCGGCTATACTTGACAAAAACCCCTTTGCCGCATGAAAAAGAATGCAAAGGCGGCAAAGGGGCGCAAAATTATTCACCTGTCTTATTTATTGTTCCCGTCCTCCTGCTTCTCATCGTCGTCTTTCTGCTGCAAAAGATTCGTTGCCTGCTTGAGCACCTGATTGCCGTAGACGGCCGCACCCGTAACAAACACGCCCTGCACAACAGACTGCACATGCAGGCCGTTGATGAACAGGCATCCGGCAACGCCAAAAGCAAGCAAAATAAACGGAATCCACTCATTCGGAATTTTTTTTGTTTCTTTCACAATTTTTCCGATGATGTTCAGCGCGGGAATCAGAATAAAACAGTTATCCATGATATAATCCAAAATCTCCATATAACCCCTCCTTATCCTGAATCCGCAACAAAAAACAGGGATTGTTTCTTGCTGCGGAAACTCATTATTTTAAAATCAGCGACATAAACGCCGCGACAAGCACGCTGACAATCGCTGCGACGGCGCTCCCCGTCACCTTATCCCACATCGCACGCGGGCGGGATTCGATCTCTTTCATTCGTTCTTCGCATTCCTCCAGCCTTTGCGCATAAAAATAAATCGTATCTTTCATTTGCAGCTTCAGCTTTTCAATTTCAATTTGCTGTGAGCAAAACTCATCGACCAGCTTCTTATCTTTGCCGAAGGTACTTTCAAAATTTTTGCGAACCTCATTCCAAAGTGCATCATATTCAGATTGGCTCATTCATATCACCCTTTCGGAAGCAACCCAAAAGAGAATGAAACACCTCATGAGCATTTCCCGCAGGGCCCGGGCTCACAGACACTATGGTTTCCCGTTATCATTATATTGGGGAAATCGACATAACATTCATGAAAACCAAAAGCGGCGGGTACGCCTTGCAGCCTTTCGTTTATGCCGCACTGCCGCATGGCAACGGGATACATATCATGGGATTGCCTGCCGTCATATGCCAGCCACCTGCTGCGGCATGCAAACGCCACAGAGGCCAGCCTGGTTTGAAACCAGTCATAGCCCGCAAAAATGCCACAAACATACCCTGCCCGCTCCAGCTTGCCGCAAAAGCGTTCCGCGATCTCGGCAAGCAGCGCGTTGCTGCAGTTGCCCAAAGTGTTTTCGTCCTCCATATCATAATAAACAGGATAAGAGCAGCGCTTGTTGTCCAGCAGGCGCAGCACATGCAGCGCCTCGCTTTCGGCAGCCTCGCCTGAGGCCGCATAGGAATACAGAGAAACCCCAAACGGAATGCCAAGACGCTGGCATTCCGAGGCGTTATATTCAAAACAGTCGTCGTCCTGACTCTCTGTGTTTTTTCCAAAGCCCGCCCGCAGGATGGCAAAGTCAATTTGCGGCTGCACGACGTTCCAATCGAAAAAACCATTCATTTCTGAAACATCGATGCCGGTTGCAATCGTAGCCACCGCTGTCATCCTCTCCGTAGTAAATCACACGCCTCTGCAACAGGATCGGCGCCCGTTGCAGATTCAGATAAGGCGTGCCGCCACCAACACACGCAGCGGATTGTTGCACCTTTGCGCCATGCTGTGTGAATCGTGATCGCCCGACGCCTGTTTGCATGAAGGAAAATCATGTTCAGCGCAGATCAGGCCATGCCCGCACACCTTCGAGCCGGCCCTTGCCGCGGCACGCTTTGCGGCCGCCGCTTTTTGACCGTCTCACTCAATTATATGCGGAACATGTCCAAGTGTTATTTTTTTCTCTGGGAAGCAACTCTTTTTTCGACACATGTTTGCAAAAAGGCACGGATAGTGATATAATATTTTTCATATATTTTCAAAAACAGGATTTATGTTTTGTGGGCAGGGTATTATAAAATAAATACCGAAATAAAAAAGCCTTTGCCTGCCTTGCGGCGGGCAAAGCCCCATCAAAAACATATCGCTGCATTCTCTTTTTCAGTCGGGCGTCAGGCCCGGAAAGGACCTTTCTATTTTATCGTATGGAAAACAATCTTTCACAAAACAGGATATATAATGTGCTGATTGTGGGCAGCGGCATTGCGGGCGCCTATGCCGCGCTCCAGTTTCCCCCGCACATCCGTGTGCTCATGCTTGCAAAATTCACCGAGGAGGTTTCCAGCAGCAACCTCGCGCAGGGGGGCGTCGCCGCCGTTCTGAGTTTTGAGGACGACAGCTTTTCGCTGCATATTGAAGACACGGTGATTGCCGGCGGGCACGCAAACGACCTCGAAGCAGTTGACGTGCTTGTGCGCGAAGGGCCGGGGGATGTGCGCAAAATCATGGAATACGGCGTGGAATTCGACCGCAACGAAACCGGCGGGCTCGACAAAACGCTCGAGGGCGGCCACAGCCGCAGGCGCATCGTGCATTTTAAAGATTCCACAGGCGCGGAGATGGTCAGAAAGCTCATGGCCGAGGTGCGCACAAGAAAAAATATTGCGCTGAGCGAAAACACGCGGTTATATAATCTCACAAAGGTCACCAGCGGCTTTCGGGCGGACCTGCTGACCGAAGAGGGGCCCCGGAGCGTTTTTTGCAGCTACTGCATTTTATGCACGGGCGGCATCGGCCGAATCTATCGTTACACCACCAACCCCAAATCCTCAACGGGCGACGGCGTGCGCATCGCGCAGGAGCTGGGCGCGAAAATCAAGGATTTGAGCTACATTCAGTTTCACCCCACCGCCTTTCATTCCGAGCGCAACGAGCAGTTTTTAATCAGCGAATCGGTGCGGGGCGAGGGGGCTTATCTGCTCAACCACAAGCATGAGCGGTTTATGCACCGCTATGACAAGCGTCTGGAGCTTGCCCCGCGCGACGTGGTTTCAAAATCGATCATTCTCGAGAGCCGCCGCACAGGCAGCAATCAGTTTTTTTTGGATATCACGCATGAGGACGCGGGCTTCCTCAAAAACCGCTTCCCCGGCATTTATGAAGGCTGCCTCGCCTACGGGGTGGATATGACGAAAGACCTGATCCCTGTCTTTCCCTGCCAGCATTATCTGATGGGCGGCATCGAGGTGGACATGGACAGCCGCACCACAGTGCCGCGCCTTTACGCCGCAGGCGAGTGCGCAAACACGGGCGTGCACGGCAAAAACCGCCTTGCGAGCAACTCCTTGCTTGAGGCGCTTGTTTTTTCGCGCCACGCTGCTGAGGACATCATGCGCTGTGTGGCCAACGGCAACGCGGGCGTTTCGGCCCACCCTGCGAACCTTGATTTTTCGGGCGCGCCCCTGCCGGGCAATTTAAAAGATGAAATCCGCTCGCTGATGCAGCGCGCCTATTTCGTGCTGCCGGACGAAGCGGCCGTGCGCACGGGTTTGCGGCAAATCGAGCACATCCAGCGCCGACTGAAGGGCAGCCGCTATGCCATTACCCCCGAATTCTGTGACATCAGCAGCATGGCGGCCTGCGCGCATATTATATTAAGAGAGGTTGAGGAACGGTGAAGCTTCCTTTTTATCACATTGACGACATCATTAAAACCGCGTTGAAGGAGGATGTGAATTACCTTGACATATCTTCCTGCTTTATTTTAGATGAAACCCACCGCTCAACAGCGCGCTATATCGCCCGGGCGGACGGTATCCTCTGCGGTCTCGACGCCGCGCTGCGCGTGTTCACGCTGCTTGACGGCACGAGCGCGTTTGAAACCTTTTTTCAGGACGGCGACGAAATTAAAAAAGGCGACATCATCGCCCGGGTTTCGTGCAAAACCACCGCGCTTTTGCAGGGTGAGCGCACATCTCTCAATCTCCTGCAGCACATGTCCGGCGTGGCGACCATGACGAACGCCGCCATGCACGCCGTCGCGGGCACAAACGCTTCGGTTGCCGAAACGCGCAAAACCTTGCCGGGGCTGCGCGTGCTGCAAAAATACGCCGTGCTGTGCGGCGGCGGCAAAAACCACCGCTTTAACCTGTCCGACGCCGCCATGCTCAAAGACAACCACATCGACGCGGGCGGCGGCATCACAAAAGCCGTGACCCTGCTGCGTGAGAAGGCAGGGCACACCGTCAAAATCGAGGTGGAAACCCGCAACCTTGACGAGGTGCGCGAAGCGCTCCAAGCAGGAGCGGACATTATTATGCTTGACAACATGGGTATTGCCGAAATGGCCGAAGCGGTGAGCATGGTAAACGGCCGCGCATTGACCGAGGCCTCGGGCGACGTAACCCTTGACAACATCCGCGAAGTGGCGGGAACCGGGGTGGACATTATCTCCATGGGAGCATTGACGCACTCGGTGAAAGCCTTTAACGTATCCTTGAAAATTGAAAAAGAACCCACATAAACCTGCAGATCGAAGCCGGCAAAGTCGCCGCGGGGATAAAACTCTCCCACACGGACGTTTTCGGCTGTTCAATATTATTAAAAAAAGCATAACGGAAAGGATTCGAGTCGGAAATGTTTCTAATAAAGGCTCTGCGGCGGCTCTATGCACCCGAACACCTGATTCGCGGCCAGTGGCTTGGCGCGCCCTACACCACGCAGGAGGTCTATAAAACGCTGCTGCGTATGGCATGGCCCTCCATACTGGAAACGGTGCTCATCGGCATGATTTCGTTTGTCGACACGCTGATGATCAGCGGCTGCGGCCCTGCCGCCATTGCGGCCGTGGGCCTGACAAGCCAGCCCCGTCAGATCTTTTTCGCCGTTTTTGCCGCCCTCAATGTCGGCGTTACCGCAATTGTCAGCCGCCGCCGCGGGCAGGAGGACAGGGAGGGCGCAAACCGTGTGCTGGCGCAGGCGCTGTCTATCTGTTCGGTATTAAGCGTGATTCTCTGCGCAGTGGCGTTTATCTTCGCGCGGCCGCTGCTTCTGTTTGCCGGCGGGCAGGACGATACCATAGATACGGCGGTCATGTATTTTAAAATTACCATGGTCGGCACAATCTTCACGGCTTTCGGCATGGTTATCAACGCCGCGCACAGGGGCTGCGGCAACACAAAAATTTCCATGTATACAAACCTTTCCGCAAATGCGGTCAATCTTGTTTTTAACTGGCTGCTGATCAACGGCGTCTGGATTTTCCCCCGTCTGGGCGTGAAGGGCGACGCAATCTCAACCCTGATGGGAAACGTGGTTTCATTTTTGATCTCGGCGTATTCCCTCACCGCGAAAGACGCCTACCTCAAAATCCACCTGAAAAATCTGTTCCGGATCGACCCGGAAAACCTCAAATTAATTCTGCGCATAGGCTCCTCCGCGGCCGCGGAGCAGGTTTTTGTGAGAATCGGCTTTTTTGCCTATGCAAAAATGGTGGCGACCCTTGGCACAGAGGCCCTTGCCACGCATCAGATCTGCATGAGCATCATCAACCTCTCCTACACATTCGGGGACGGCCTGAGCATCGCCGCCTCGGCGCTTGTGGGGCAGAACCTCGGGCGACGGCGCAGCGACATGGCGTCCATTTATGGAAAGGCCACGCAAAGGGTGGGTGCATTAATCTCCATCGGCATGTTCTCAATGTTCCTGTTTGGCGGCAGCATGCTTGTCGGCTGGTTTACAGACCAGCAGAGTATTATTGACCAGGGCTCCCGGCTTTTGTTTATCATGGCGTTCGCCTCCCCCGCGCAAATTTCTCAAATTGTCTTTTCGGGGTGCCTGCGCGGCAGCGGCGACACAAAATATGTCGCTTACTCCTCGCTCATATCCATCGGCATCCTGCGCCCCATTTTTACATACCTGCTCTGCTATACCCTGAACCTCGGCCTGATCGGCGCATGGCTGAGCCTGCTGATTGACCAATACCTGCGCCTGACGCTGACTTCCATTCGTTTTGCGCGCGGCAACTGGAAGAGCGTGGAGCTTTAGTACCCCGTTACGCCTAATTCACTGGCTATCACGCACCCTCAGAAAGGAACAACGGTTATGGACTTTCACTTTTTCGGCTTTTTCTCGCGCATGAAAAATATCAACCGCTGGGCGCTCATGCGCAACACCTCAAACGACTCCCTCAGCCAGCACGGCCATGAGGTTTCGGCGCTGGCGCACGCTCTGGCGGTTTTGCGCAACCGCCGTTTCGGTGGCAGCGTGAACCCGGAACGCGCGGCGCTGTTGGGCGTGTATCACGACATGCCCGAAATTTTGACGGGAGACATGCCCACCCCAGTCAAATATTTCAACAGCGAAATCAAAAGCGCCTTTAAGAAGGTGGAGGCCATTGCCGCAGACAGGCTGCTTGACGCTCTGCCCGGGGATTTGCGGCCGGACTTTCAGCCGCTGTTCATCAAAACCGAGGCGGACGCGGAGCTGTGGACTCTTGTGAAAGCGGCGGACAAGCTCTCGGCGCTGATCAAGTGCATTGAGGAGCGCAAGGCGGGCAACACCGAATTTCAAAAGGCGGAGGCGGCCGTACGCGAGAGCCTGCGGCAAATGAATCTGCCCGAGGTCGAATGTTTCATGGAGGAATTTCTGCCAAGTTACGAACTGACCCTTGACCAGCTATAATACGAATCTTCGTTAGAAGCGTAGATAAAAAATCTTCATAAAACCACACAAATAACCCTGCAAAGCAGGATTTGAGCTTCTTGTTCGATTTTTTGTACGCTTCTAAAACGAATATCCGTATAAGGTATGGCGGACAGCTTTTCCGCACATAATGAAAACAAAAAGCGCGGCGGCACACCGGCGGCCGGCCCGCGCATTCCGATACGCTCACCGCCGGAGAAACGGGGATCGGCACATGGAAACATTAAAAGATTTACTGCGGCGGCTCACCGGGGCCGAAGGCGTCTCGGGCGACGAAAAGGAAATCGCCCGCGTTGTAACACAAGAACTGGAAAAATACGCGGCAGTCAGAACAGACGCGCTGGGCAGCGTCATCGGCGAAATTGCCGGCGGCGGCACGCACATCATGCTCGACGCACACACGGACCGCATCGGTTTTGTGGTCACTGCGGTTGACCCTTCGGGCTTTTTGCGCATCGCCTCCGTGGGTGGCAACGATGAGCGGATTCTGGCCGCGGCGGAAGTCACCGTTTACGGCAAAGAGCCCCTTTACGGCGTGATCATCAGCACGCCGCCGCACCTGTCCGCGGGCGAAGACAAGGATGCAAAGCCCATAGACCAGCTTGCGATCGACATCGGCCTGCCCTATGACGATGCCGCAGGGCTTGTCAGCCCTGGCGACAGGGTGATTGTGAACAGCCGCTTCTGCGAGCTGAAAAACGGCAGGGTGGCGTCCGCGGCCCTTGACGACCGCGCGGGCGTCGCCGTTGTCCTGCGCGCGCTGGAACTCTTACACGAAAAAGAGCACAACTGTAAAATCACCGCCGTTTTCTCCTCCCGGGAAGAAGTGGGCGGGCAGGGGGCCGAAACGGCGGCCTTCGGCGCTGCGCCCGATAAAGCCATTGCCGTGGACGTGAGCTTCGCGCATGCCCCCAGCATCGCGGAGCACAAGGCCTCCCCTCTCGGGGGCGGGGTCATCATCAGCTACGCGCCGGTGCTCTCTTTCACAATGGCGGACAAATTGAAGGCGGTTGCCGAAAAAAACAATTTGCCCTATTCCGTTGAGGTCGGCGGGCGCGACTCCGGTTCGAACGGCGACAGTATTCTGTCAAGCGGCGCGGGCGTGGAAACCGCCGTACTGTTCGTGCCGCAAAGAAACATGCACTCGGCGGTTGAAATCGTGGATTTGCAGGACATTGAAACGGCCGCGCAGCTGATTGCGCATTATATACTTGAAGAAAGCGGCAGCCTCTGAACCTTCACACAGAAAGGATGCCTAGTACGCCAACACGCCTGAACCATTGCTTATCACTTGTCCTTTTTCCGCCATGAGGTGCGCTAAAACCTTGAAAGGCGTCAGCATTACTGCGGTTTTATCACACCCCCTGCCGAAAAAATTCCTACACACTAATCCAACGTTTTCGGAGCGTTGAAGTCCTCGTTTGAAGTAAACGTTTCAAACATAAAGGTTCGCTTCATGCGGAAACTTTGTGCTTTTCTGCCATAAAGATCGGCAGAAATAGTATTACATAATACCGCCCAGAACGTTCCACATAGTGCGCATGGCACGCTTGCAGAAAGGAATGAACATTGTTATGACACAAACCATCCAAGACCTCTGCACCCTCGGCGGCACAAGCGGCCGGGAGCAGGCGGTTCGTGATTATATAAAATCCCTGCTCCCGCAGGAGGCCAAAACCATCACAGACAACCTCGGCAACCTGCTTGTGTTCCGCGAGGGCAGGCAGCGGTCGAAAAACAAAGTCATGCTCTGCGCCCACATGGACGAAGTGGGCGTGATTGTCACGGGAATCGGCGCGGACGGGCTGCTTTCGTTCGCGGCGGTGGGTGGCATCGACCCTCGCGTGATATTGGGTAGAAGAATTTTATTTGACAATGGAATTTTGGGCGTCGTGGGTTTGACACCCGTGCATCTGATTGACCACGCGGACAGGCAGAAAATGCCCAAAATTGACGACATGTATATCGATATCGGCGCGAAAGACAAAGACGACGCGCAGCAATATCTCTCCCCCGGCGACACCGGGGTCTTTGATTCGGATTTTGTTTCGTTCGGCGACTGCAAAATCAAAGGCAAGGCGCTTGACGACCGCGTGGGCTGCGCCGTATTGATTGATTTGCTGCGGGAGCAGCCGGAATATGATATGTGGGCGGCGTTCACCACACGCGAAGAGGTGGGCCTTGTGGGCGCGAAAACCGCCGCGTTCGGCGTTGCGCCCGACTATGCCATTGTGCTTGAAACCACCACCGCGGCGGACATCATCGGCGTCAGCGGCGAAAAGCAGGTGTGCGTGCTCGGCCGCGGCGCCGCCGTTTCGTTTATGGACAAGACGACCGTCTATGACCCGGACCTCTATAAAAAAGCTTTTGAACTGGCGGACGCGAATCACATTGCGATTCAGCCCAAAACCGTTGTGGCGGGCGGCAACGACGCGGGCGTGATTCACAAAAGCCGCGCGGGCGTGCGCACCCTGACGGTGAACACACCCTGCCGCTATCTGCACTCGGCCTCCTGCGTGTGCGACACGAGGGATATTGAGAGCGTGCGCGCGCTTGCTTGTGTGCTGTTTGAGGATTTCTGCAATGCTTAACGCATTGAATGAAGAGAATCTTGTTCATGCGCTGGTGTTTTGCGAAAACAGCCCGTTCGGATCGATCATCTATTCCCAGATCAAAGCCTTTTACCCTGCGGCAAAAGGCTTTTTCTGTCACCTGCAAAAAAATGAAACCGGCGCCGTTACCGCGGTCGCTTCCTGCCTTGAAGGCACGGCAAATCTGCTTACAAATGATAAAGCGGATTTTGACGAGCTGCGGGAATTCCTCGCTTTTCTTTCACCCAATAATCTCTTTTCTTCTCAGAAATGCTCCCAATTCCTTGCTTTTGGCCAAAATGATTCCGGAAGCATCCTGCGCTTGTGCGCACAGCCGGAAGATATCCCCCGCCGCACCGCCGTGCCGGCACACGTGGAAGAAATCCGGTTTTTATATGATATTCTTTACGGCGAAAGCGCAGCGGCAGAGAACCCGCCGGCGTTCGGAGGGTGGTATACAGACGTTTCCCACCGTGTGCGCCACGGATATGCGCGCATTTTTGTAATACGCGAGGGCAGTTTGCCCGTCAGCATGGCAATGACCACGGGTGAAACCCCGCACTGCGCCGTCGTCGGCTCTGTGGCAACCCTGCCCGGGCACAGAAACCGCGGCCACGCCGGCGCATGCGTGCAAACCCTCGCCCAAGCGCTTTTGCAAGAGGGCAAAGCGGTCTTCCTGTTTTGCGGCGAGAGCTCACCCTTTGCCCTTTATCACAGCCTCGGCTTTCGTCCCTGCGGCCACTGGGCGAGGGCAAAAATTCAATAATAGTAATGTTTTTTGGGAGTGATTTCCTTTGAAAACGATTGAAACTGAACGCTTGACGCTGCGCGGATGGAAAAAGAGCGACGACGGCGATTTGTTTGCTTTTTTTAAAAACGACAGTATTTTACTTGCCGGGGCATCTGTACATAAAACCATAAAAGAAAGCCGTGCTTTTATTCAAGCATGCAACAGGTCTGATGAAATTTGGGCAATTGTGCTAAGAAACGAGCAGAAGGTCATCGGCTGGATCGGGCTCTATGATACAAACCGTCACGCAGGATACAAAGAAACGGAATATGTGATATCGGATGTTTATAAAAACCACGGGGTTGCCACAGAATCACTGAAAGCGGTTTTGCGGTATGCTTTTGAAGAGCGCAAAGCCCTTGCTGTCGCCGCCTGTCACTACCCTGAGAATACGGCATCCAAACGTGTGCTTGAAAAATGCGGCTTCGTTTATGAGGGCACTTTGCGCGAGTTCAGCAAAAACATGAGTGACAGCGTACGGTATTCTATTTTGAAAGAAGAGTGGGCCTCCCTCTACGGCAACCGATAAAACCACCATTCCACCGCTCATGATTCAACGCTGTTTTTTATGAAAATGTAAATTTATCCGCTAACGCATTGAAATCAGGATAAAAATGGGTTAAAATATTGGGTAAATTATTTTTGTTTGCATCTTCCTCAACCAGAACATGTTCACGCTCTGAAAAAGCAAAGAAGCATCGGTCCGTTCTATCAAATTCTTATTGAATTAAAAATCAAAGAAAAGAAGTGATTTTTTTGAGGTACAGTGGAAGTATATGCGCAAAATGCGGCGAGGTTTTTCATGATCATGACGAGGTCGTCGTCTGCCCCCGGTGCGGCACGCCCGAGCATAAGGCCTGCTGGCTTGAAACAGACTCCTGCATAAATGAAGATAAACATGACGCGGGCTTTCTCTGGCAAGACCTCCAGCCAGGGCAGCCCATGGCAGCCGCGGACGGCGCGGCAAGGCAAAACAGCGCGCCCACGCCCCCGGTGCGAACACAGGTCTGCCCCGCATGCGGAACCATCAACGACGTCGGCGAGCCCGTGTGCATCCGCTGCGGCCAGCGGCTCTATCTGCCCTCTGCAGGCGACCCAAACGCTTACAATCCGCAAGTCAATTCCCCGTTCGGCAAAAAGGGCTTTCACTACGGCTACGCGCAGACAAACTTTGAAATCGACGGCATCCCCGCGCAGGAGGTCGCCGCCTATGTGCAGCAAAATGCGGACATTTATCTCACCAAGTTTTTATATATGGACAACCATAACGCCAAAACAGGCTTTAACTGGGCGGGGGCGTTCTTTCCCTTCCTTTGGCTGATGTACCGCAAAATGTACAAAACCGGCCTGATTGTTCTGTGCCTTTTCGTACTGCTCGGCGCAATGACATTCAATAAAGCGCAAATCGAAAACAGCAAGGCGTCGCAAGAGATTCTTCACGCCGTTATGAGCAGGGAAATCACACCGGACGAAGGCATCGAGGCCATTAACGAGCTGCCTGTAATTGAAGTCACGGCCATGGGCTACGCTTTGCTGATAATCAGCTTTTCTCTGCGTCTTGCCATCTGCCTGTTTGTGGCGCTCAAGGGCGACGGGCTCTATCGCAAAAAAGTGGTGAAGGACATTTTGTCCATTCGCGAACAGGCCGACACCAGTGAATCCTATTTCATGCTGCTTGCGCAAAAGGGCGGCGCAACGCTCGGGGGCATGTTCGGCAGCTTCGCGCTCTATATACTGTTCACCATCGGGCTTGAACAGCTTGCTATATTGATTGTGGGGTAACGCACCCGCGCACTTCTTCTGCGTTTTTCACTGCGTGCGGCAGAATTTAACATAAGGAAATAAAAACATGAGCTATTTACTCAACCGCTATTGCACCGCCACCGCGTTTGCGGATTATGACGACTTGAAAAACAATTTTGCCATCCGCTGCCCTGAGGACTTCAACTTCGGCTATGACTGTGTGGACGCGTGGGCGGAGCATGAGCCCCAAAAGCTCGCCCTTGTGTGGACGAACGATGCGGGCGACATGAAACGATACAGCTTTCTTGACGTCAAACATGAGAGCAACCGCGCGGCGAACCTGTTTCGCTCCTTCGGCATCCGCAAGGGGGACGTGGTAATGCTGATTCTCAAGCAGCGCCCCGAGGTGTGGTTTGCCATGACGGCGCTGCATAAAATGGGCGCGGTCGTCATTCCCGCCTCGTTCCAGCTCACGCCCCACGATCTTGTCTACCGCCTGAACGCTTCCGGAGCGAAACTGATCGTTGCGGTGGACGACGACTATGTGATGGAGAACATAAACACCGCGCTGGCTGAATGCAAAAGCGTGGAGCATGTGCTTTCGGTGGGCGAAAAAGACCTGCCCGGCATGGAGAATTACCGCAAAATCATCGGCGGCTTTTCGGCCGAATTTCCCCGCCCGACGGACGACCAGAACACCTGTGTGACGGACGATATGATGATTTTTTTCTCATCAGGCACAACGGGCATGCCGAAAATGGTCCTGCACGACTATTCCTCGCCCCTCGGGCAGATTTCCACCGCGAAATTCTGGCAGTGCGTGCAGGAAAATACCGTGCACATGACGCAGACGGACAGCGGCTGGGCGAAATTTGCCTGGGGCAAAATGTACGGCCAGTGGCTTTGCGGCGCGGCTGTGGGCGCTTATGACACTGAAAAATTTGAGCCGAAAACCATGCTCGCGGCAATCAAACGCATCCGCCCCACCACCCTTTGCCTGCCCGCGACCATCTTCCGTGTGCTCATAAAAGAGGACATTTCCAGGGATGACTTTTCGTTTGTGGAGCACGCCACCATGGCGGGCGAACCTCTCAACCCCGAGGTGCTGAAGCAGCTTTATGAAAAAACGGGCCTTGTGGTGCACGAGGGCTTCGGGCAGTCTGAATCCTCGGTGCTTGTCGCAAACTTCTTCGGCATGGAAATCCGCCCCGGCTCCATGGGCAAGCCCGCGCCCGGCTATGATATTGACATTCTTGATGAAAACCTCCGCCGCTGCGAGGACGGCGCCGTGGGATCCATCTGCATCAAAAATGTGCTGTCAAACCACCCCACGGGCCTGTTCCGGGAATACTGGAAAGATGAGGAAGCCATGAAAAAAAGCTTCCGTGACGATACCTACAACACCGGCGACACCGCGTGGCGCGATGCGGACGGCTACCTTTGGTTTGTGGGCCGCAATGACGACGTCATCAAATGCAGCGGCTACCGCATCGGGCCGTTCGAGGTCGAAAGCGCATTGATGGAGCACCCGTCGGTGCTTGAGTGCGCGATCACCGCCTATCCCGATGAACTGCGCGGTGACGTGGTGAAGGCCACAGTCGTGCTGGTAAAAGGTTCAGAGGGCAATGACGAACTTAAAAAAGAGCTGCAAAACCATGTCAAGCACGCCACCGCGCCCTATAAATACCCCCGCATTGTGGAATTTGCGGATGAGCTGCCCAAAACCACCAGCGGCAAAATCATCCGCAACCAGATCCGCGCGGCGGATGTGCAGAAATATAACGCAAACAAAAATAAATCACAATCACACTAATCACTCATAAAAACCTTGTTAAAAAATCTGCGCAAAACCGCATATATTAAAGTTTTTTTTAATTTTAGAAGCTTTTAATTGTGAATTAGTATAAAGGAGCTGCTGTTATGCTGAAAGGGATCCCTCCCATTCTCTCCCCCGAACTGTTAAAAATTCTCTGTGAAATGGGCCACGGCGACGAAATCGTGATTGGCGACGGCAATTTCCCCGCGGCGTCAAACGCCCGGAGGCTGGTGCGGTGCGACGGGCACGGCGTGCCGGAACTGCTCCAGGCGATTCTCGAACTGTTCCCCCTTGACACCTTTGTGGAAAGCCCCGTCAGTGTGATGCAGGTCACCCCGGGCGACGACACAGACCCCGTGATTTGGAAAACCTATGCGGAGCTTGTCAGTAAACACGGCGGCTTTTCCATTTCTGAAATTGAACGCTTTGCATTTTATGAGCGGGCAAAAAACGCCTATGCGATTGTGGCTACGGGCGAGAGCGCGCTGTATGCAAACATCCTTTTAAAAAAGGGCGTTATTTGAAAGAAACCTTTTCAAAATATGAAGCAAAGCTTTTATGTCCTAACCGGCAATCTGCACGTTGAAATAATATATAAATTAATTGAGGTATCTCTTATGAAAAAAGTGCTTGCATTTGACTTCGGCGCATCCAGCGGGCGGGCGATTTTAGGCTCTTTTGACGGCGAAACCATCGATCTTGAAGAGGTGCACCGCTTTTCCAATGACCCGGTAACCGTCAACGGCACGGTGTATTGGGATGTGCTGCGGCTGTTTCATGAAATCAAGCAGGGCATTTTAAAGGCCAGGCAATTAGGGGGATTTGACTCCATCGGCATAGACACCTGGGGCGTCGATTTCGCTCTCATTGACGCGCACGGCGATTTGCTTGAGAACCCTGTGCACTACCGTGACGCGCGCAACGCCGGCATGATTGCGGAGAGTGCAAAATACATATCAAAAGACGAGCTCTACCACATCACGGGCCTGCAGTTCATGGAATTCAACACCTGTTTCCAGCTGCTTTCCCTGTTGACCAAACGCCCCTATCTTATGGAGCGCGCGGACAAACTGCTGTTCATGCCCGACTTTTTCAACTACCTGCTCACGGGCGAAAAGAAAACCGAATATTCCATTGCCACCACAAGCCAGATGGTGGACATCCGCGCAGGTCGTTGGTCCGATACCGTTCTTGAAAAGCTCGGCATTCCAAAGAGCCTGTTGCCTGAAATTACGCCCTCGGGCGCGGTTGTCGGCGAGCTGAGCGACGCGCTGTGCGAAGAGCTTGCCGTGCCCAAGGTGAAGGTCATCGCCGTGTGCGAGCACGATACGCAGAGCGCCGTCACCGCCGTGCCCTCGCAGGAAAAAGACTTTATTTTTATCAGCAGCGGCACATGGTCGCTCTTTGGCACAGAGCCAGAAGCGCCGATTATCAACGAAACCTCGCAGGCGCTCAACATTACAAACGAGGGCGGCTTCGGCAACGCAACCGCCTTTCTGAAAAACATCTGCGGGCTGTGGCTCATTCAGGAAAGCCGCCGCCAGTGGTTGCGCGAGGGGCAGGAATATTCCTATGCGCAGCTTGAGGAGCTTGCCCTCAAAGAACAACCCTTTGCATACTTTATTGACCCCGATGCGCCCGACTTTGTGCCGATGGGTGACATGCCCGGCCGCGTGCGGGAATTCTGCAGAAAAACGGGGCAAACTGTGCCCGAAACCGTGGGCGAGGTCATCCGCTGCATTTATGAGAGCCTCGCCATGAAATACCGCTTTACGCTTGAGGGAGTGATGCGCTGCACCGGCAGGGACTACAACACCATTCATGTGGTGGGGGGCGGCACAAAGGACGGCCTTTTGTGCCGTATGACGGCGGCAAGCTGCGGCCGCACCGTGATCGCGGGGCCGGTTGAGGCCACGGTGCTCGGCAACATCGCCGTGCAGCTGATTGCGTCCGGCGACATCCGCGATGTTGCGCAGGCGCGCGAGATCATTGCCGCGGGCGAACACCTGAAAACATACAGACCTGAAGAAAGCGGCCTTTGGGATGAGGCCTATGAACATTTTTTGAAAATCGTGCGATAACAAAATCTTGCATTGGGCAACGGGAGGTGCGGAAACGCACACAAAGATAAGGATGGTTAAAAACAATGGCATACACCCCGATGATGGAGCAATATTTTAAAATCAAAGAAAAGCATCCGGACGCGCTTCTGTTTTACCGTTTGGGCGACTTTTATGAGATGTTTTTTGAAGACGCGGTGATGGCCTCGCGGGAGCTTGAGCTTGTGCTCACAGGCCGCGACTGCGGGCAGGAGGAGCGCGCGCCCATGTGCGGCGTGCCCTATCACAGCGCCGATAATTACATCGCAAAGCTGGTGTCAAAGGGCTATAAAGTCGCCATCTGCGAGCAAACTGAGGACCCTGCCCTTGCCAAAGGGCTTGTGAACCGCGATGTGGTGCGCATTCTCACCCCCGGCACCGTCATTGAAAACAGCATGCTCGACGAGTCAAAAAACAACTATCTCGCCTGTGCGGTGCTGCAAAACGGCGCGGCGGGCCTGTGCTTTTGCGACGTATCCACCGGCGCGCTGCAAAGCGCTTATTTCACGGGCGCGACGGCGGCGGACAAGTCCGTGAATGAAATCGGGCACTTCTCGCCCTCCGAAATCATCCTCAATCCCGAAGCAGCACAAAATAAAATCATCCGCGATTTTCTTTATAAACAAACCAGCGTCACCGTTGAAACGCCCGGCGGGGATTTCTTCGACCACGACATTTGCGAGAACATCATAAAATCGCATTTTGCCCTTTCTTCTCTTGCAGACGCCGGCCTTGACGGCAAGCCTCTTGCCGTTTGCGCCGTCGGCGCGGTGCTGCAATATCTGCAGAAGACGCAAATGAACTCCCTTGACAACATCACGAAAATCGACCTCATCAACGAGGCGAAATACATGAGCCTTGACATCACCGCCCGCCGCAACCTTGAATTGGTGGAATCCTCCCGCAGGAGAGAGAAAAAAGGCTCGCTGCTGTGGGTGCTTGACCACACAAAAACCGCCATGGGCAAGCGCATGCTGCGCACCTGGGTTGAAATGCCCCTTGTGAGCGTCGCGCACATCACCGCAAGGCAAAACGCCGTGGGCGAGCTGTTCGAACAGACAAACCTGCGGCACGACCTCGTCGAAACCCTGTCGGGTATCAACGACATGGAGCGCATTCTCACGCGCATTGTGTTCGGCTCGGCAAACGCAAAAGAGCTGCGCTCTCTTTCGCAAACCATCGAGCGCATTCCCGCGCTCAAAGCGCTGCTGTCCTCCTGCCGTTCGCAGCTTTTGTGTGAAACCGCGGGCGGCATGGATTTGTGCGAGGACATCCGCGCACTGATTGAGACCGCAATCACAGAGGACCCGCCCCACACCGTGCGCGAGGGCGGCATGATCCGCACAGGCTTCAATGATGAGCTGGACGCGCTGCACGACATCGTGACCGGCGGCAAGGACTTCCTGCGCAAGATCGAAGAGCAGGAGCAGGAGAAAACCGGCATTAAAAAACTGAAGATCGGCTACAACCGCGTGTTCGGCTATTATATCGAGGTGCTCAACAGCTACCGCGAGCTGGTGCCGGAGCATTACATCCGCAAGCAGACGCTCTCAAACTGCGAACGGTACATAACACAGGAACTCAAAGAGCTGGAATCGAAGGTGCTGGGCGCGCAGGAGCGCATTGTCAAGCTGGAATACGAGCTGTTCTGCACCGTTCGCGACACAGTTGCAGACGCACAGTACCGCATCAAAAGGACCGCCGAAGCCGTCGCCGCGGCGGACACGCTCTGCTCGCTCGCCCACGCGGCCGTGGTGAACAACTACACCTGCCCCCATGTCAACAACTCTGATCTGCTGCACATTGCGGACGGGCGGCACCCGGTGGTTGAAAAATTCCTCGACGGAGCGCCCTTTGTGCCGAACGACGCGCATCTTGACTGTGAAAAAAACCGCACGGCCATCATCACAGGCCCGAATATGGCGGGCAAATCGACTTATATGCGGCAGGTGGCGCTGATTGCCGTCATGGCGCAAATCGGCAGCTTTGTGCCCGCACGCTCCGCCGAAATCGGCATTGTTGATAATATCTTCACACGCATCGGCGCGTCTGACGACTTGGCCGCCGGGCAGTCCACCTTTATGACGGAGATGGTGGAGGTTGCCTCCATCCTCGCAAACGCCACAAAAAAAAGCCTGATCATCCTTGACGAAATCGGCCGCGGCACCTCAACCTTTGACGGCATGAGCATCGCCCGCGCCGTGCTCGAATATGTTTCGGACCGCAAACGCCTCGGGGCAAAAACCCTGTTTGCCACGCATTATCACGAGCTGACGGTGCTGGAAGAGGAACTGGACGGCATCAAAAACTATAACATCGCCGTCAAAAAGCGCGGCGACGACATCATTTTTCTGCGGCGCATCGTCAAAGGCGGCGCGGATGAAAGCTACGGCATTGAGGTCGCGGCGCTCGCGGGCGTACCCAAGCAGGTTGTAGCCCGCGCAAAAGGGATTTTAAAAACGCTTGAAGAAAAAGAACACGGGCCGAAAACCCAAAAAGCGGAACCAATACTCTTTGCCGAAGAAGCTGAGGTTCAGCTCTCTTTCGCCTCCGGGATCAATACAGAAATTTCAGAGGAGTTGCGCGCTCTGGACGTAAACACATTAACGCCCATTGAGGCGCTGCAATATCTATATGACCTGAAAAGCCGCATTCAATAAGTTTTTTTGAGACCTGGCGAAGAAAGGATGATTTCCTTGACTTTTCGGCATAAATTTAAACACAAACCGTCAAAATGGAGCGTTCTGCTGTTTTGCGCAGCCTTCTTTTTCATGTGCACCTCCCTTGTTTTAGGCCATCAACTGGTGCGCGTTTATAGGGTGAACCTCTTTTCTAAGAACCTTTCACTGGAGACGAATCTCTTTCTGCGCAGTAAAGCAGACCTTCTGCCTGAAGAAAGCCTTTATAAAAAACAATTCTCTTTTTATAGCGCATCCCCTGTCTATACATTAGATGAAGCTCCGAAATTAGAGATTCCCCCCGTCAACATTGATGTACCGCATATCAGCCAGAAGGCTGCGGGGCTGCCCAACGGCTGCGAAGCGGTCAGCGCAGCGATGCTGCTGAACGCGGCCGGATATGACATCAGCGCGAAAAACTTTGTGGACAACTATTTGCCGATGGAACCGGTTAAGAACCGTTGGGGCTTTCGCTACGGCCCCAATCCGGCAAAGGCCTATGCGGGCGACCCCCGCAGCGAAAAGGGCGGCTGGGGCTGCTTTGTGAGCGTTATTGAAACAGCCCTCAAGGGCGCTGTTTCAGGCGGGAGTACTGTTACAAATTTTTCAGGCTTGACGCTTGACGACATCACGCAGAAGGCTCTGAATTTCGGGATTCCCGTGGCTATCTGGATCACGCAGGATTATACCGAAGTAAAAAGGGTCTATCAATGGCAATCCTTTGACAAACAGGAAACCTATCTCTACCCTGTCGGCCAGCACTGTGTTGTACTCAAAGGCTACGACAATACGTTTTATTATATAGACGACCCCCTCAAAGACGGGGAAGTAAAGGTCAAAAAGGAAACTCTTGAAAAAAGTTTTCGTTCTATGGGATATCAGGCAATCGGGCTGCAAAAAGCGGACGCTGCTTTTGAAAAAACCCTGCCGAAAATCCCGTAACGGAGGTATACAATGGCAAAAATCAACGTACTGCCCAAAAACATCGCCGAGCTGATCGCCGCGGGCGAAGTCTGCGAGCGCCCGGCGAGCGTCGTCAAGGAGCTTTTAGAAAATTCCATTGACGCCCTTGCTGACAAAATTACGATAGAAATCCGTTCCGGCGGCATCAAATATATCCGCATTACAGACAACGGCGGCGGCATCGCCCGTGAAGACGTGCCCACCGCTTTTCTGAGCCACGCAACGAGCAAAATCAGAACGGGCGAGGACCTTGACGCAATCCTCACCCTCGGCTTTCGCGGCGAGGCGCTCGCATCGGTGTGCGCCGTTTCCAAAACCGAAATGCTCACAAAAACACAAAATGAGGAGTTCGGCACACGCTATGTCATTGAGGGTGGCGAAGAAAAATTGTTTGACGACGCGGGCTGCCCCCCCGGCACGACAATTATCGTGCGGGATTTGTTTTATAATACTCCTGCGCGCATGAAATTTCTCAAAAAAGACATGACCGAGGGCAACTATGTGTCAGACGTGGTTTCAAAAGCCGCTCTCTCGCACCCCGGGGTTTCGTTCCGTTTAATTAAAGACGACAAAGAAACCCTGTTCACTCCCGGCAGCGGCGACCTCAAAGAGGCGATCGCCGCGGTGCACGGCAGGCAGTTCGCCGCGGCGCTGATTCCCTGTGACTATGAGCTGGGCGGCGTTGCGGTCAGCGGCTTTGTTTCAAAACCGCTCTATGCCCGTCCCAACCGCAACATGCAGCATTTTTTCGCCAACATGCGTTATGTCAGGATTCCGTTCGCGTCCGCCGCTCTTGACCAGGCCTATAAAAACTCCATCATGGTGGGCAAGTTTCCCTCCGCGGTGCTTTTTATCGCCGTTCCGCCGGGCACCCTTGACGTGAACGTGCACCCGGCAAAAACAGAGGTGCGGTTCGCGGACGAAAAACGGGTGTTCGACGCGGTGTTTTACGCCGTGAAAAACGCCTTGGGCAGGGGTGACACCCGCCCCGAACTTCACTTTTCAGAGAAAAAGCAGACGGAAGCATATATGAGGTTTTTAGAGCGGCACAAAGAGCGCGAACAGGCAAAAAGCGTGGAACAAATACGCCTGGACCTCCCGCCCGCCGTGCCGCCAAAGTCACAGCCGCCGCTATCTGCCGCAACCCCCGCCCCGACCGTGACTTCGGACGAGCCCCCCGCATTGCGGGACGATTCCTCCGCTTACATATCCGCATCGGCGCATCCTTCATCGCCCATTCCTTCAACAAAACAAAGCGCGCCAACAGAACCAGTTACACCGCGCTTTATTGAGCAATATGAAAAACCAGCCCCCCTTACCTTTGAAAAAGAAGAGATTGAGCCGCCAAAACAAAAGGCGGCGCAAGAAAACCTTGTTGAAGATTTCCGCATCATCGGCGAAGCGTTTCAGACCTATGTGCTTGTGGAGCAAAGCGGCAAGCTCCTGCTCATAGACAAGCATGCCGCGCATGAGCGCATGCTCTTTGACGCGTTGCGCGCAAAAAAATCCGCGCCGCATAGGCAGGCCCTGCTTGCGCCTGTTTCTGTCACCCTGAGCAAAAAAGAATATGCCGCCATCCTTGAAAACCTCCCGCTTTTGGCAGAGGCGGGCTACGCTGTCGAGGATTTCGGCGAAGGCACGGTGATGGTGCGCGAAGCGCCGGTTGCGCTGCCCTATCATGAAATCACGTTCATTATTGAAGAGCTTGCGGGCCACCTTTGCGAACATGTGAAAGAGCTGATGCCCGAAAAGCTTGACTGGCTTTATCACAACACCGCCTGCCGCGCCGCAGTCAAGGCAGGCTCAAACGCGAGCGCCTATGAGCTGCGCGGCTTTGTGCAAACCATACTCTCCGACCCGACCCTGCGCTACTGCCCCCACGGCAGACCCGTGCTCATTGAAATGAGCCGGTATGAGCTTGAAAAACAGTTCGGCAGGATTCAATAAATGACAGGAACATCATCATGCAACAACATGACCAAAACAAAATCCCCGTAATCGCCATCATCGGCCCCACAGCTTCGGGCAAAACGGAGCTGGCGGCCGAAATCGCGCTGCGCCGCGGCGGCGAGATTGTTTCGGCGGACTCCATGCAGGTATACCAGGGCATGGACATCGCCTCGGCAAAGCCGGGCGACGCAGAAAAGCGCGGTATCCCCCACCATATGATGGATTTTCTGCCCCTCGGGCAGCCGTTCAACGTGGTGCAGTACGTTGAAACGGCCCGGCAGTGCATCTTTGACATTCACAGCCGCGGCAAACTCCCCATTGTTGCCGGCGGCACCGGGCTTTATGTGGACTCGCTGCTGCAAAACATCGATTTCGGCGAGGAGCCGGACACCGCCGCACTGCAACAAAGATTGCGGGAGCGCATGGAAACGGAAGGCCCCGAAGCCCTGCACCGGGAGCTGACGCAAATTGACCCCGAAACCGCGCGGGAACTGCACCCCAACAACAAGGGCCGTGTGCTGCGCGCGCTGACGGTGTTTTATTCCACGGGCATGACCATGAGCGGGCGCAGAAAAGAATCGAGAAAAAATGAAAGCCCGTTTCACCCCGTTTATATCGGCATCACGTTCCGCGAACGGCAAACGCTTTATGACAGAATCGACCTGCGCGTGGAGCATATGCTCGCGTCAGGGCTGCCCGAAGAAGTGCGCGAAACCATGGCGCTTCACGGCAAAACCTCCGTGCAGGCCATCGGCCACAAGGAGCTGCTTCCCTTCATCAACGGCGAACTCTCTTTTGAAGAGGCCGTGGAGTCCTTAAAACGCGAAACCCGCCGCTATGCAAAACGCCAGCTCACCTGGTTTCGCAAAAACCCTTGCGTGCGCTGGTTTTATAAAGACGATTATGACACAGCCGCAGAATTTTTCGCCGCTGTCGACGCATTCATAGAAAAGGAGAGATGCACCGATGCTTAAAAAAAATAAACCGCTCATCAAAGTGATTTCGGCACTGGTTTTGTTCGCGCTGGTGCTTTCCTTCGGTATTTATCAGGTGTCGCGCTTTAACAGCGACCCGGTCAAAACACAGACGGTGCTGCTGCAATCCGTTTATAATACCATCAGCAGCCACGTTTTTGTGGTGCGCGACGAGTCCTATATCACGAGCAACGCGGGCGGCGTATATGTGCCGCTCGTAAAAAACGGCGAGCGCGTCGCGGGCGGCGACACAGTTTCCGTGATGATGCAGAACGAAGCTTCCGCCGGGTTGTTCTCGAAGAAAAAGCAGCTTGAAACAGACATCGCCTATTACAAAAACCTTTCGAGGATCTCCGTGGCGCAGACCACCGATATCGCCCGCATCGACAAAGAAATCATCGGCAGCGTGGCCGACTATGTCAGCGCCATCGGCTCGGGCAACCTTTCCGGGCTGAAAGAGATGAGCGACAGCGTGCGCGACAACATCACCCACCGCCAGATCGTCACGGGCACGCGTTTTGACTTTTCCGCGCTGATCGCTTCGCTTGAGAGCGAATATCAAACGATTCTCGACGCGGGCAAACAGGGCGCAAGCGTCATCGCCGACAAAGCCGGGTATTTCATCGCAGAGGTCGACGGCTATGAGAACGCCGTGCCATATAATAACGTGCCGAACCTGACAAATGAAGAAATCAGCGCGGCGCTGCAGGCCTCCCCCGCCGAAACGCCGCTGAATGTAAAAGGCAAGCTCGTGGGCGAATTTGACTGGTATCTGATTTGCGTGCTCGACACAAAAGACACAGAAAATCTCGCCGTGGGCAGAAGCGTTGGCATTCATTTTAACGCCTCCGCCGCAGGCGACGTCAAAGCCACGGTTTTCAAAATCAACGAAACAAAAAACGGTAAAACGTCTGTAATCTTCAAAGCGGACACCATGAGCGAAAGCCTCGCGACCCTCCGAAAAGAAGCGGTGCAGATTCGCACAGAGGAGTACACGGGTTACCGGGTGGACAGCCGCGCCATCCGCATGCAAAACGGCGAAAAGGGCGTGTTCATCCGCCGCGGCAACTTAATATCATTCCGAAAAATTGAAGTGCTTTACGAAGAAGAGTCATTCTACATTGTCGACAAAGACAAAAGCGGGCTGAAACTCTATGATGAAGCCATTGTGGAAGGAGCGGACCTGTATGACGGAAAAGTGCTCACCTGAGTTCCGGTCAATTGCAGACAACATCAAGGAAATCAAAGAAAATATCGCGCGCGCCTGTGCGCAGGCGGGCAGGGCGGAGCAAGAGGTTCGCCTGATGGCCGTCACAAAAACGGTCGCGGCTGAAAAAATCAACGCCGCCCTTGCCTGCGGCATAGACCTGGTCGGAGAGAACAAGGTTCAGGAGATGCTCTCAAAGCTTGACTCGCTGCATCCCCGGGGCGTGGAAAAGCACTTGATCGGCCACCTGCAAACCAACAAAGTGCGGCAGGTCGTGGGCGTTGCGGACATGATTCAGTCCCTCGACAGCGTCAAGCTCGCAAAAGAAATTGAAAAACAGGCGGAAAAATTAAACATCCGCCAAAAGGTGCTCTTGGAGGTCAACATCGGCAACGAAGACTCAAAAAGCGGATTTTTGCCCGAAGCCCTTGAAGAAAGCATTCATGAAATTGCCGGAATGCCGCATATTTCCGTGGAGGGGCTCATGGCGATCCCCCCGATTTGCGAAAAAAGTGATGATGTGCGATTACATTTTAAGAATATGCACAAACTGTTTATTGACATCCGGGCCAAAAAAATAGATAATGTATCTATGAGCGTTCTTTCCATGGGCATGTCCGGCGACTATAAAGAAGCCATTTTGGAGGGCGCAACCATGATTCGTGTGGGCTCCGGCATTTTTGGAGCAAGAATATACACTTAACAAAACTGGGAGGATTTTAAACATGAGCGCTTGGGATAAAATCAAAGGGATATTGAATGTGGCGGACGACGGGTTTGACGATTTTGACGAGGACGATATTCTTTACACCCCGCAAGAAAAAGAAGAAAAAGCGCCGGCATACAGCCTGCGTGAGCCTGTGGTGAAAACCACCGGCACCGCCCGCGCCCCCGAGGCAAAGGGTGGTCAGGTCGTTGACATTCACACGACCGCAAAGCTGCAGGTGGTGCTCACAAAACCCGAGCATTTTGACGAGGCGTCCTCGATTGCGGACAATTTGAATCAAAAAAGAACCGTAGTGCTTAATTTGGAATCCGCAAACCGCGAGGAAGCGAGAAGGCTTGTGGACTTTCTGGGCGGCGTCGCTTATGCAAACGGCGGCCAGCTCAAGCGCATCGCCAACAGCACGTTTATCATCACCCCCTATAATGTGGACGTGATGGGCGATTTGCTTGACGAGCTTGAGAGCAACGGCGTATTTTTCTAAATTACATATAACTTGATATTATTGCCGCGCATACACAACAGCGCGGCAAAAATCACAGGAATTCAGCGTTCTTATGCTTTTGACTTTTTGCTCCGGCAGGCAGAAAGCCCTCTGACGCGTTTTCGTCCTGTAACTTTTTGCCGGAGATGGGGAGCCTGCTATGCTTACACCTGAACAATTAAAACAACACCGCTTTGAACGGCTGCCGGACGGCAACTACAACGCTGAAGAGGTCAACCGCTTTTTCGGCGAGGTCATTGCGTTTTATAATCAAATGTTCAGAGAAAACGGTGAACTGCTCAGAAAAATCACGGTGCTTGCCAACAAGATCGTGGAATATAAAAACGACGAAAACAACATCCGTGACGCGCTGTTGAACGCGCAGCGAACCGGCGACGCCGTTTTGCGCGAAGCGCAGGAAGAAGCCGAAGAACTGCTTGCCGCCGCCCGTGAAGAGGCGCTGCAGATCGTGGAAAACGCGCACCTCGAAACAGAGAATATCGTTTCGGGGCGTGACGGAATCGTGACCAGGGCGGAGGAAGCCGCGGCTGAAATCGTTCACAACGCAAACCTGCAGGCGGAGGAGATCGTGCACGCGGCCGAAGAACAGCTTGGTGAGCTTGACACTGCCGTTCGCGAAGAAGCCGTTAAGGTTTTGACGCATGCAAACTCAGAATCGGCAGAGATCCTCAGCAAAACCAACGCCGAGGCGGAAGAGGTCATGAGCGCCGCAAAAGCAGATGCGGAGGCGCTGCTTGCGCAGGCGAAGCTCGAAGCGGAGGCCATTGTCCGCGAAGCCACCGAAAAAGCGCAGGAGCTCAGCGACTATGCCGAAGAAAAGGCGCGGCAGACGCTGGAAGAAATGCGCCTGAAATTAAACGACATCGTTGCCGGGGCAGAGATGCCCCCCGAAGAAGAAACAGAGCCTGAGGGCGCGGCCGGGCCTGAGAGTGGGGATGAAGAGCCCGCCGAGCCGGAAAATGAGGAAACCGTCTCTCAGAACGCGGGAGATGTCTCTGGCATCGAAGTGCCGGAGGATGCTGAAACCGTTTTGGATGACGAAGAAGGCGCACCCGATTTTGAAGATGATTTTGACGACTTTTCGCAAGAAGCGCTTTCTGAGCCGCCGGTTGAAGACACCGATGAACAAACACCGCAAGAAGAAGCCGCTGATGCCGCTCAAAACAGCGTTGACCCTCCCGAAATTGCGGACACTGCTTTCTTCCCCGCTTTCGGCGCGCAAGAAGCCGAGCCAAAAGCGCCGGTGTTCGGCATGGAGGATTCGCAGCCGATCACCCCGATTATCGAGGTTTTAGACGAAGAGCTTGTCGAACAGGACGATATCCAATCGTTTGACGCGACCGCTTC
This sequence comes from Oscillospiraceae bacterium, assembly GCA_031270605.1. Lineage (GTDB taxonomy): Bacteria > Bacillota > Clostridia > Oscillospirales > Acutalibacteraceae > JAISXG01. The sequence continues at coordinate 46,702 of JAISXG010000002.1, forward strand.
ATTATATGATGAGGATACATCCTATAATGAAGGCACATCGTTTGACGAAGAAGCCTCTTTTGATGAAGAAGAAACGCTTGACGCTGACGAATCTTTTGAAGACGACGATGATTTTGCGTCGTTTGACGAAGATGAGCCGCTCGATTTTTATAACCCGCAGGCAGATGTGCCCGTGTTTCCTGCCGGGGAGCCGGTTTTCATGCCCCGGCCCCAAGAGCCGGAGGATGAGCCGGAACCAGAATTTGAACCTGAACCCGAGCCCGAGCCCTTCTTTTTCTTCAACCCCGGGGGCAAAAGTGACCTTGAAATTTTTGCCGAAACAAAGGCCGACAAACCTTTTGAAATCCACATTGAAGACGATGACTTCACTTCTTTCGGCGACCTTGACCCGGCAAACGACATCACAGAGTCCATTTCCGGCAAGGTGAACAGGATCGTGTCTGAACGGGCGGAGTTTGTCCCGGCGGACGAAGACTCTTTTTCGATTGACTTCAGCATTTTTGAGCAGGACGCCGAAAATGAAAAACGAAAAAAACAGCGCGCCGCGGCACAAGAGGCTGCGAATAAAGATGCGGACGATGAAGACGACTTTGACGAATCCTTCAGCCTCAAAAATTTATTTGGCGGCAAAAAATAAAACACGCGCGGCGACACAAATTGATATGAAAAGGAGTTTGATTTATGGCGGATAAGGCAACAGGGCGAAATTACAAACGGTTTGCCTGCCAGATGCTTTCCATTGTTTTTCTGGTCGGGGTCGACCATATCATAAAATTTTTCGCAGAGCGCGATTTGAAGCCGACCGTCTCTTATGAACTGATCCCCGGCTTTCTCGGCCTGCATTACGCGCAAAATACGGGTGCGGCGTTCAGCTTTATGTCGGGCATGACGGCGCAGCTTTCCGTCATTACCGGCGGCGCGCTGCTTGGCATGGTCTTTTATTTATTTTTTACAAAAAATAACAACCGTTTTTATCATATTCTGTTTCCGCTTGTGATCAGCGGCGGAGTCGGGAATTTGATTGACCGCGTCACAAGGGGCTATGTGGTGGACTATTTTGAATTTCTGTTCCTGCGGTTTGCCATTTTTAATTTCGCGGACATTCTCGTCACCTGTTCCGCCGCGGTTTTGATCGCCTATCTGATATATGACGCGGTGCGGGAATACCGCAAAGAAAGAACCCAAAAGCAGCAGCATGAACCGGCATAATTTTACGGTGCAGGAAAACGAGGACCGGCAGCGGCTTGACAAGCTGCTGGCTTCTTCATTGCCCGACTTAACGCGCTCGGCACTGCAAAAGCTGATTGAGGGCGGCTGTGTTTTCGTGAACGGCAAGCCCGCGCCCAAAAGCCTCAAGGTCAAAACCGGCGACGAAATCTGTGTTTCGGTGCCTGACCCGGAGCCGCTTCAAGTGGCGGCGCAGGACATTGCGCTGTCTGTCATTTATGAGGACGGCGACCTGCTTGTTGTGAACAAGCCCAAAGGGATGGTCGTGCACCCCGCCCCCGGCAACCCCGACAAAACGCTCGTCAACGCCCTGCTGCATCATTGCGGCGAAAGCCTTTCGGGCATCAACGGGGTCGTTCGCCCGGGCATCGTGCACAGGATCGACAAGGACACCAGCGGCCTGCTGCTGGTCGCCAAAAACGATTTTGCCCATAAATCCCTCGCCGCGCAAATCAAAGAACACAGCTTCACGCGGGAATATTTCGCGGTGCTCTGCGGCAATCTCAAAAATGACTCCGGCACGGTGGACGCGCCTCTTGGCAGAAGCCCCAAAGACCGCAAAAAACAAGCGGTGAGAGGGCTGAACGCCCGCTCTGCCGTGACGCGTTATGCCTGCGTCAGGCGCTATAAACGCTTTTGCCTTGTGGAATGCACGCTCGAAACGGGGCGCACACATCAAATCCGTGTGCACATGGCCTATCTCGGCCATCCGGTCGCGGGCGACAGGGTTTATGGTGGCGCAAAAAATGATTTTTCGCTTGAAGGGCAATGCCTGCACGCGGCAAAGGTGGGCTTTATGCACCCGCGCAGCGGCGAATACATGGAGTTTTGCGCCCCCTTGCCCGAATATTTTGAGGGTTTCTTAAAAAAGATTGAAAAAGAATCCATATAAATTTTCAGATACCGCACACGCAACGAAAGGAAGGACAATAATGGACAATGCAAAAAAAAATGAACTGAAACGCATTGCAAACAGGGTTCGCGCCGGGGTGATTGAATCCACGTTTCACGCAAAATCAGGCCACCCGGGAGGGTCGCTCTCGGCCGCTGACCTGCTTACATATCTATATTTTGAAGAGATGAAAATCAACCCCGGCCAACCCGAAAACCCGAAGCGCGACCGTTTTGTGCTCTCAAAGGGCCATGCCGCGCCGGGGCTTTATTCGACGCTTGCGCACCGGGGTTATTTTGACGTTGACCTGTTAAAAACACTGCGCAAATGCGACTCCTGCCTGCAAGGCCACCCCAACACCCACATCGCGGGCGTCGACATGTGCACAGGCTCGCTCGGCCAGGGAATCTCCGCTGCGGTCGGCATGGCGCTCGGCGCAAAGCTGCAGGGCGAACAATTCCGCGTTTACGCCATTCTCGGCGACGGCGAGTTGCAGGAGGGCCAGGTTTGGGAGGCCGCCATGTTCGCATCTGCCAAAAAGCTTGACAACCTTGCGGCCATCATTGACAATAACAACCTGCAAATAGACGGCACGGTGGAGGAGGTCAACTCCCCCTACCCGATTGACGAGAAGTTCCGCGCGTTCGGCTGGAACGTCATCAACATCTGCGGGCACTGCTTCACTGAAATTGAAGAAGCGCTGAGCGCGGCAAAGACCCACAGCGGCGCGCCCACGGCGATTGTCGCCAAAACCGTGAAGGGCAAAGGCGTTTCGTTCATGGAAAACCGTGTTTCATGGCACGGCGCCGCCCCGAATGCGGACCAGTATGCGCAGGCAATCGCAGAACTTGACGAAGCATACGCAGAACTCAAGAAGGAGGAGAATTAACATGGCCGACACAGTCAAAATAGCAACCCGTGAAGCTTACGGCAAAGCGCTCGTGGAGCTTGCGGGAGTGAAAGATAATCTTGTTGTGCTTGACGCAGACCTTGCGGAGGCCACCAAAACCATTATGCTCAAAAAGGCATATCCCGAAAAATTTGTGGACTGCGGCATTGCCGAGAGCAATATGATGAGCGTTGCGGCCGGCCTTGCCACAACGGGCATGACGGTGTTCGCGAGCACCTTTGCCATGTTCGCCGCAGGCAGAGCCTTTGAGCAGGTGCGCAACTCCATCGCCTATCCGCGCCTCAACGTGAAAATCGGCGCGACCCACGCCGGCATCTCTGTGGGTGAGGACGGCGCGAGCCACCAGTGCTGTGAAGACATCGCCCTCATGCGCACCATTCCGGGCATGACCATCATCAACCCCGCGGACGATGTGGAAGCCCGTGCGGCGGTATTTGCGGCGGCCGAGCATGACGGCCCTGTTTATATGCGCTTCGGCCGCCTGCCCGTGGAACGCATCTTTGATGAAACTTATCAATTCGAGATCGGCAAGGGCGTGCAGCTCAAAGAGGGCACGGACGTCACGCTGATCGCCACCGGCCTGATGGTGGGCGAAGCAATCAAAGCCGCGCAGCTGCTTGCGGACGAAGGCATTTCGGCGGCAGTCGTGAACATGCACACGATCAAACCCATCGACCGTGATATCATTGTGAACGCCGCAAAGAAAACAGGCGCGATCGTAACGGCCGAGGAGCACAACGTCATCGGCGGCCTCGGCGGCGCGGTGAGCGAGGTTGTGACTGAGACCGTTCCCGTCCCCGTTTTGAAGGTGGGCGTTGAGGACGTGTTCGGCAAATCCGGCCCGGCGCTTGAACTGCTCAAAATCTTTGAGTTGACGGCGGAAAAAATCGTTGCAAAGGCAAAAGCCGCAATCTCGTTAAAATAAAATCAAATATCAAAGAGAGCGGGCATCTCTGAATCCGCTCTTCTTTTTGTGAGGGAACAACTATGAACGCTTCTTATGAATCCGCAAAATCCCTGTATTCCGGTTTGGGAATCGACACAGACAAGGCGCTTGAACAGCTCCGCAAGATTAAAATCTCACTGCATTGCTGGCAGGGCGACGACGTGGGCGGCTTTGAAAACAGCGGCAGCCTTTCCGGCGGCATCGCCGCGACGGGCAACTACCCCGGCAAAGCCCGCAACGCGCAGGAGTTAATGCAGGATCTGGACACAGCCCTTTCATTAATTCCCGGCAAGCACAAAATCAATCTGCACGCGATCTATGCCGTGACGGATTCCCCCGTCCCGCGTGACGAGCTGCAGCCCGCGCACTTTGACGCATGGGTGCGGTTTGCAAAAGAACGCGGCCTGGGGCTGGACATCAACCCCACCCTCTTCTCGCACGAGCTTGCCAAAGACGGCCTGACCCTTTCGCATCCCGACGAATCCGTGCGCCGCTTTTGGGTGGAGCACTGCAAGGCCATGCGCCATATCGGCGCGCACTTCGGCAAAGAGCTGGGGCAGGCGGCGCTCAATAACATCTGGATTCCGGACGGATACAAGCACGTTCCGGCAGACAGGCTCTCGCCCCGCGCCCGGCTGAAAGCTTCGCTTGACGAGATCCTCAGCGAGCAGATCGACACAAATTATTTGATCGACGCCGTGGAGTCAAAGCTCTTCGGCATCGGCGTCGAGGCATACACCGTGGGCTCTCACGAATTTTATATGAACTACGCCGCGAAGAACAACTGCACCTGTCTGCTTGACGGCGGCCATTTCCACCCCACCGAAGAGGTCGCGGACAAACTCTCCTCCATGCTGCTGTTCACGGACAAGGTTGCCCTGCACGTCACCCGCGGTATCCGTTGGGACAGCGACCATGTCGTCGCGCTGGACGACAGCCTGCGCGAAGTCGCAAAAGAAATCGTCGCCGCAAACGCCACTGACCGCGTGCTCATCGGCCTTGACTATTTTGACGCGAGCATCAACCGCATCGCGGCATGGGTCATCGGCATGCGCAACATGCAAAAGGCGCTGCTCGCGGCGCTGCTGACCCCCCATGCAACGCTGGCAAACATGCAGGCCGAGGGCCGTTTCACGCAGATGTTCGCTTTGCAGGAGGAGCTGAAAAGCTACCCGCTGGGCACGGTTTGGGATCATTTCTGTGAAACCGAGGGCGTGCCGGTGCGGGAGCAATGGCTGCCGGTCGTGGAAGACTATGAAAAAAAGGAACTCGCAAAAAGATAAACGCGAACGGAAAGGGTCGTTAATTTATGGACTGCATCACACAGGCAAGCTTTATGCGGGGGTTCATGGACCTCTGCGATTTGTCTTTCAATAAAGGCTGGAACGAGCGAAACGGCGGCAACGTGTCTTACCGCATCAAACCGGAGGAAATCCGGGAGGTCACGGCGTTTTTGAACGAAGAAGCGCCCAGCCAAACGATCGGCATCACTGCCGAAAACCTTGCGGGGGAATATTTTTTGGTCACCGGCAGCACAAAATTCTTTATGAACGTCAAATCAAACCCCTTTGACAACACCTGCATCATCAAGATCGATGAAAAAGGCGAGAACTATAAAATCGTCTGGGGCCTGCAAAAAGGCGGCCGCCCCACAAGCGAGCTGCCCACGCACCTTTTGAACCACAGTGTGAAAAAACATTGCACAAACGGCGCGCACAGGGTGATTATGCACGCGCACCCCGCAAACATTATTGCGCTCACCTTCATTCTGCCCCTTGACGGCAAGGTGTTCACGCAAGAAATTTGGCAGATGATGACCGAATGCCCCATTGTGTTCCCGGCGGGTATCGGCGTGGTGGAATGGATGGTGCCTGGCGGGCCCGAGGTTGCAAAGGCCACGGCAGAGCTGATTCAGAAGCAGGACGTCGTCATTTGGGCGCACCACGGCATTTTTTGCTCGGGCGAGGACTTTGACCTGACCTTCGGCCTGATGGACACGGTTGAAAAAGCGGCTGAAATTCTTGTGAAAGTGATTTCCTGCGGGGGCAAACGACAAAGCATCGGCGCAAAAGAAATTCTCTCCCTCGCCGAACCCTACAGTGTCCCCATTGACGCAGAGATGTTTTCATAGCGTTTGGGCGCACTGAAAAGCGCTGGTAAAACTTTTCGCCCCTTTTCGCGCACAGATTGCATAAATTCAAAAATTGACACTTGATAAATTGTGTTGATTATGTTACTATTATAAAAGGTCATTTTAAACAGTTTTTTTTAACAAGGCATTCTATTTTTATGCTTCATTGGCAATCTTCACAAGAACTTGCATGAATGCAAAAAAAACTGCAAATGAAACCCATCCTGGGGAAAAATGAGAGTGGGAGAGTTCTTATGGCTACATACTGTCCAAAGTGCAACTACAAACTGAGACTGCGTGACTACAAACCCGAATGCCCGCAGTGCGGAATCAATCTGGTTTATTATGGAATGGAAGAACGGCTTCGTGCCGAGGCAGACAAAGCTGAACACGAATTCGCGCTTTCTGCGCCGAAGGTTGACAGAATCAAGTCGTCCACCATCGGCTCCACCTTCACGAAAGTGCGCTTGGGTCTATACTTCTTGCCCATTCTTGCCATGCTTGTTCCGATGGGGGCTTATTCTTTAACCCTTCCCTTCTATGAAAAGGCGACGACCCTCAACCTTGTTTCAATTGTGCAGCTTGTTGGGTCTTTTGATTTCGGCGCCTTGATGGCAATGATCAAAAGCGAGCTTTTCGGCACCGAGTTTTTGATGATTGCAATCTCACTGATTTCGCTGCTGCTGGTTTTGGTTTTGGCGCTGGTTGAAACGGGCTTGCTGGTGCTCTCCTGCAGCCCCAAAGGCCTTGTGCGCAACTTCACGCTGAACTTCATTTGCATCGCGTTGGTCATCACCTCCGCCATTACTTATAACCTTGCGGCAACGCGCCTGAGCGCGGCCTTTCCCTCCATCGCAACAGCGTCCATCAACTGGTGGGGCCCGTTTGCAATCCTTGCCTGCTTCCTTGTGCTGGTCGGCACAAACATCATCCAAAAGACCAAGGGCATTGAAGTGAAATACAGAGATGTTTCAGAGTTTCTGATGCCTTATGACGAGCGCCCTTCAGTTATTGCGGCGAAGGCTGAAAAAGAAGCCGCCATTAAACTTGCCGAGGAACTGAAAGAGCAAACCGAGCGCGAGCTTGAAGTCAAAATTGCGGCCGCCCGCGCGGTGGATGCAGTGGAAGACGCACTTGAGCTTTAATGAAAAACAATCAAACAGGCACACAAAACTGTGTGCCTGTTTTTTATGTAACAAAACTATTTAACATCCTCAATACGATAGATACGCGCATAAGTTTTTTGAGGCTCCCCCCGACACCGCTCGTCCCATTGCTGCGTCAGCAAATACCCATCACGCAAATCAATCGGGCCGCCTTTCAAAGGGTGCAACGAGAGGACGTTCAGTTCCTTGTCAAGCAGGCAAACCGAACGCGACCCAAAGGCCCACAGGGTTTTGTCCGGATTTTCCCGCTCTATAAAAAGCTGCTTGGGCAGCCTTACAACCTTGCTTTCCATGGTTTCAAGATTCAAATAGGCCATTTCAAGGTCATTGAAGCAATTAAAATAAAGAATACCCTCGGATGAAACAAATGGGTCATCGGTGCCAAGAATTCTTTTATCAATCGGGCAAGTGCGCAAAACGTTGAAATCCTCGTCCATCTCAGCAAAAAAACGCGGCGTGCCCCACTGTGGGGATTGCCTCCTTTCAGAAAACAGATGCCCGTTGTGATACTGCAACAGCAGGCTGTGAGCCCGGCCAGAATACATATGAGGCATTTGCAGCACAATGTCGCCCGTTGATTGGTCCAGCTTCAGCAAATAACCGCCGCCCGTCTCACTGTTTTCATGCAGCGAAATCCACACAAACCCTCCGCCGGAGCAGGGTTTCGCAGAAAAGCCTTGCCCCTGCGGCACAACAAACTCCCATGCCGCTTCTCCGTTCTCGTTTTTATGAACGAAACTGTTTTGGTGATGGTGCATTTGGCGCGGTCCTTCGCCGGACAGGCCCGTTCCCTGAGGAACAACCGCCAACTCACCGTTTAAAAAATACACATCCTGAGGGTCCATCCTTGTATAAATATGCTCCCCGTTGGGCCGGTAAGCATAATAATAGTGCTTTTTCAGGCGATATTGTCCATGCAAGCAGTCCAACAACTGCAGCTCTTCTTCAAACACCATGGTCAACCGTGTGTGATTTTGAATGTTTCGCACCTTTTTTATTTCTGCAAGATATTGAAGATAGTTCTCGTTTCCCCGCTTGCGCCGGTAACGGGAGAACTCCGCTTCTGCAAAAAATGCGTCGTCAACCATCAAATTTACGTCAAAAAACTCTTCAAGCAAATCCACCTTCGTTTGCAGGTCATCACACTTTAAAATATTACTGATCGCCGTTTTTTCAGCCTTGTCACGCCCCAGCGTAAGGGCAAAGTTTGTGATTTTTGTGCCGAGGTTACCGCTGAGATGGCTGTGCACATGATACGCGACAGAAGCCCCGTTCACCAATAAGCGTAGCTGCAGCTCATCGTCGTCAAAATAATCGAACCACAAAACAGGCGCATCCACAGCTTTTGAAAGCTTTCTGGCCACGGCTTCTGACTGCCCGTGGGGAATAGCGCTCGTCACTGTTTGCCAATGCTCCGATAACTGTAGATAAGAGAAATCACCCGGCAGCCCGGCACTATTGTCGCAATAGATATGAATGCTGTTCAGACTGATCCCCATACTATCCTCCTAAAAATTTTTATACTCCTATTTTACATTGTCTTTTGTGATAATGCAACCTGACAATCGGTTATATGTTTCATACGCATAATTATTTAAATTGACACAAAACATTGCAATTGATTCTTGTATTTTGAAAAAGTTATGCTATAATGATATCCGGCACAGCAGGAGGGTCGGGTCGGTTGCCGCGTGCGCAAGGCGCACTTTATGTAGGGGCTCAACGGAGTGTTCCAGCTTTTATTGCACAGGCGCGGCCTGTGGGTCTGTGGGGCGAAAACCCCATGTGTACTTGTATAAAACAACAAAAGCGTACTAAAAGTAGAGCGTTCTGGTTACTGCCGGCAAGTTACTATATAAAACGCACAGAGCGACCGGAAATTGGATAAATAAAATGCGGGGTGCATTCCCCAATCTAATAAATAATACAATCAAGGCGGGTTGATCGGGCGGCGCTGCCGCCTGATATACTTCTTCGTTTATACAATGCACAAAAATCGGGCGACCGCTTTTTATGCGCGGTATCGCGGAGATTTTTTGCATTTTGAGCGAAAAAACGTATTATACAGGTACAATTAAGTTTTTTAATGAAAGGAAATCGCCATGAAAAAGTTAATTGTATTATTATTATTTGTTTGCCTTGCCCTGACGGGCTGCCAGTCCCCCGACGCACAAGTAAACGGGACAACAGAAGCGGAAACACAGGAAACCACCGCAAAAAGCGGCGGGAACTACACGGATGAAATGAAGATCCCCTATTCCGTGGACCTGGATGAAGAATACGGCGCGGACAGTGTGGAGCGTGACGGCGACCACAAAGACAGCCCGTATTTCAGCACACTGGATTTTTATAACATGAAGAGCACCGACACCCTGACCATCCTGACAAACTTCAAAACCCAGCAGCAGACAAGCGAATGGAGCTGCGGCGTTTCAAGCGCGCTGATGGTTCTCAAATGGTACAACGCCCTCGGCGACAACAACGAAGAAACCCTTGCGGAGTTCCGCAGCAACGGTGTGGAGCCCGGAGCCACCAGCACCCGTCAGGCGATCGAGATTTTTGAGGGCGTGGGCGGCTTTGACGTTTACAGCACCTTTGACTGCGCCGACACCGTTCAGGATGTGTTTACTCTGGAATACGTTCAAGAAACCCTCGCCGCCGGCGACCCCATCATGATCGGCTGGAACGACTGGGGCGGCCACTGGCAGGTCATCATCGGCTATGACACCATGGGCACCGAAACCCAGCAGGACGATGTGATCATCGTGGCTGACCCCTATGACACCACCGACCACAACCAGGACGGCTACGGTGTTTACGGCGCGGAGCGCTTTATCTATAACTTTACGTTCTATAATTTCTTTAAAGATGAAGAGCTGAACGATATGTGCTTCATCGTAGCAACTCCCACAGCATGATTTCGTTTTAAAACGAATAGCATTTGCTGTTTTTTCAATTGGAACGCTTCGTAATCCTCCCTGCAAACATACATAAGAACCCGCGAGAAACGGCCGCCGGCCCGGCCTGCATGTTGTGCACACAACAAAGCCCCCCGATTTTCATTTCGGGGGGCTTTTCTCTTGAGTGGATCAAAATCGATCATGCAAGTTAAAAAAACAAAAGCACTTTCTGAACAGAACGCTTTTTCCGTCCAGAAAGTGCCTATGCAGGGCATGTGTTAAGCCGCAGTATAATAAATTACACCGGAGGAAGTGGTGACCTCATCCAAGGTCGTATTTTCCACAACAAAAGTTTCTTCGTGGTCGGCTTCGATAGCGCCGGGTGCTGTCACCACAAAGGTATATGTCTCATTATTTGTGCCATCGGATAAGCTGATATAATAATACGCGTTCGTCCCCGTTTTGCAGGGAACAGCGTCTGTATTGGTTACGGCGATTGTTATTACGGAATTCACACTATCCGCATTAAAAGGAGTGCCGTTGGCAACGGTTACAGCCACATCTAACATAAAAACACCTCCTTATATTGGTTGCTGACAATCGAAAAGAAAAATTCTTTCCAGTTGCATTGTATTCAGGGACAAGATTTTGGTGATTACCGCACCCATCCTCTTTAAGCGCCATATACTTATAACGGTGAGTTAAATGGGTTATATGGATTTACACTGCGCAACAGCAATCAATCTGACAGACGGATTCAATGGCGGCCCCTGTCCAGGCGATCAATTATACCTTGGATGTCATTATGGGATCTATCTTTTCTTTGAGCTGCCTTCTTCCGCTTTTTTCGGTCACATCAAAGAGGCAACGCTCATTCTTTTTAAGATTCCCGGCCATCTCGCGCATTGCCACTTCATCCCGCAAAACAGTATATACAGTATCTACCCGCTGCTGGATTTTTACAATGTTTATAACAGATGGTATGCCCCGCCAAGAATTGACGCCGCGTTGAGTGTGGATTATGACGACCAGGCCTGTATGAGCTATTCGGAAATCGACATTACGATGATCGTGCAGTCATGGATGAAAGCGGCGCCGGAAAACAAAGGCCTGCTTCTGACAGGCGCCCCGAACGGGCCGTTTCTTGTCTATGCGTCTGACCGGCATGAATGCGTTGGAATGCGCCCGACATTACGTTTGAAGTATGAAGAATTCCCTTTGCCGCTGAGCACCGCTTCATGCGTCGTGAGGATACTGTAAAAGCAGGCAGAGCCGCGCCCTGCCTGCTTTTGCAATCAAAATCACAAAAGAGTAATGTCATCCACGGCGATATAATACCATGTCTTCCCCTGCTCCTCATAGCTTTTGAAAATGCCCGCCATCTCGACCTCGGCGCCGAACTCCGGGTAATCCTCAGGGACCTTATGGTCGCCGTTCCAGATGAACTCAAGCCCCTGCTGGCAGCAGGCCGTGGCGTCTGCGATCACGACATAGTGGTAATCCTTTTTGGTTTCTTCCCAAAATTCTGTGGAATACATCCCTTTCATCTTGATGACCTTGCCCAGATATCGGGCCGGATAATTCACCATGTTGTTCACTTCTGAATACACCAGAATGCTCGTGAGCTTCGTCAAATCCACATCAACCTCGCCGTTTGACAAATCCGCGATTTCGCCCGCGTCAGAAGTGGTTTTTTTGCCGGAATCCGAGGACTGTTTGTCCTGCGCCTGCGCTGTTGCCCCTTTCGAAGCCGGCGAGTCTTCGCCTGAACAGCCGGACAAAGCCCCCAGCGCAAAAAGGCAGGCAAGCAGCAATGCAATCATTTTTTTCATAACATCATCCCTTCAAAACGGTTTTATACAACTGCATAAGACCTTATTTTTTGTAAACAGAAATGTTGTCAGGCGGCTTTTCTTCCCCTGAACACCAGCCCGCCAAGGCTAAACAGGCCGAAAGCAGCGATGTTCACGCCCACAATCGTCGAGCCCACCGGGGTATTTGCGAGAATCGAAACCAAAATCCCCAGCGCGGCGCACACAACGGCGAGCACCGCCGAGCAGAGAATGACGCCTTTGAAGCTTTTTAACACGCGCATTGCAGAAAGCGCGGGGAAAATCACAAGCGCGGATATGAGCAGCGAGCCGACAAGGTTCATCGCCAGCACAATGATGACGGCAATCACAACCGCGATGAGCAGGTTATAGAGATTCGCTTTTGTTCCCGTGGCCTGCGCGAAGGTTTCGTCGAAGGTAACGGCAAAGATTTTGTTATAGAAAATAACAAAGATGATCAGCACGGCGGCGGACATCACAACACTCATCCAAACCTGTGTTTTTGTGAGGGTGAGAATCGAGGTGGAGCCGAAGAGCGTCGTGCACACGTCGCCCGAAAGGTTGGCGGACGACGGGAACAGATTCATCAGAAGATAGCCGACCGCGAGCGCGCCCACGGAAAGCATGGCCACCGCCGCGTCGCCCTTGATTTTTGCCCTCTGCCCCGTGCGCAAAAGTAAAATGGCAAAGAAAATTGTCACAGGCATAACGAGCAGCATGTTATTCGACAGGTTCAGCATGCCCGCGACGGCGATGGAGCCGAACGCCACGTTCGACAGCCCCGTGCCGATGAACGAAAACCGCTTGAGCACCAGCGTCACCCCAAGCAGGGAGGAACAGAGCGCGATCAGGATGCCCACTACCAGTGCGTAGGGAACAAACGGATAAGAGAAATAAAGCGCAAGCTTCTGAAACATCGCTTCCATCAAAAGTCCCCCCTGTTCAGGCTGCAAAAAGCCTTGCCCACATCGCTTTCCCGATAGCCGGCCGCCGTGCCGAAAAAGAGCGGCCTGCGGCTGCCGATGTGCAGGATATGGCTCGCGTATTGCACCGCTGCGGTGATATCATGAGAAATCATGATGACGGTGATACCGTCTTCGGCGTTGAGCCTTGCAATCAGGCGGTACATATCCGCCGTGGCGTTCGGGTCAAGCCCTGCGACCGGCTCGTCAAGCAACAGCAGCTTTCGGGTGGCGCACAGCGCGCGCGCCAGCAGCACGCGCTGCTGCTGCCCGCCCGAAAGCTCGCGGTAACAACGTTTTGCAAGCGGTGTTATGCCCAGCTTTTCCATGTTGGAAGCGGCAAGAAGGCGCTCCCCGCGGGAATAAAACGGCCGCAGCCCGCAGCGGTTGAGGCAGCCGGAGAGCACAATTTCCCTCACCGACGCCGGAAAATCCTTTTGCACCACCGTCTGCTGGGGGAGGTAGCCGATTTCATCGTGCCGCAGGCCGTCACCCGTCAGAACCTGCCCGAAAACAGGCGGCATCAGTTTCAATACTGTTTTGATCAGTGTGCTTTTGCCCGACCCGTTTTCACCCACGACGCACAGATAATCGCCGGGATTCACGCTGAAGGTCAGGCCGTCCACAATACTCTTCCCCTCATAGCCGAGCGAGAGGTTCTGACAGGTAAGCAGCGCCATGATTGATTCCTCTTTTCTTTTACTGCATGGCTTCTTTCAGCACTTCCAGATTGCTTTCCATCACAGAAAGATAGGTCGTACCCGCAGAAACCTCGGCAGCCGTGACAGATTGCAGCGAATTCAAAACAAGAATACTCTGGTTTTTGCCGGCGGTGTTCTGAATCACCGTGTTTGCCATGGATTTGTCCGAAGATTCGATCACCATGACATGTTTCAGGTTCAGCCCGTTTGTCTTTTCCGCAAGAAACACAACCGTTTCAAAGCTGGCCTCGGTTTCTGCCGAGCAGCCTGAGAACGCGGCGTAATAGTCGAGGCCGTAGTCGTCAACAAGATAACGGAAAGGGAACCGGTCTGCAAACAGCAGGGTCTTGGTCGCCGCCTTGTTCACCGCTTGCCTGTATTCGCCGTCAAGCGCGCCGAGCTTTGTATTGTAGGACTCTGCGTTTGCTTTATAAATCGCGGTGTTGTCCGCGTCCAACTCCGCAAGCTTATCCGCGATATAAGAGGTGAAAACCTGCGCGTTTTTGAGTGAGAGCCAGACATGCTCGTCTAACTCGCCCTCATGGCTGTGGCCGTGGCCGCTCATTGCTTCGGCAATTTCTTCGCCCGCGGCGTCAGAAGGGAAGAAGGTTGGGCTCCAGTTTTCAATCTCGGTCAGTGCCTCAAAGCTTTCATTGCCGTAACGCATATGGAAGTGGGCGGTTTCATGTTCGTCTTCATCCTCATCTTCATGATCCTCTTCACCGCCTGTGCCGTGGTCTGAAAACGCGATGAATTTGGGCGCCGTGTCGACGGGGGTTTTGGCGGCAAAGCCATACCACACCGCCGCGCCGTTTGCGCCCTCCACGATTTTGTACCCGGCATATTCATAATCGACCGCAACGCCGCCGAAGGTGACGGAGGTGCCTGTGATTTTCAGGTTGGCATAGTCGGACTTCCAGTGCTGCTCATAGGCGGCTTTTTGTGTGGCTGCGTCTGTTTCATTCTCTTGTGCCTGATGCGCGACATATTCGTCGAGGTCGCCGTTTGCAAGGGCGTCTTCAATCGTAACCCAGTCGCCCTGCCAATCGGAAAGCGGGCGGTCCTTCACGTCGTCCACGTCCACCTCGTGGTCATGCTCGTCGTGCTCCATGCCCTCTTTGATCTCCTCTTCTTTTACCGCGTCGCCCAACACTTCAAGCAAATTAATCACGACCATGTTTTTGTTGGCCGCGTTTTTGAGGGCGTCCTCCACCCATGCGTCGGACTCGCCGCCCACATAAATGAACAGATCGCTGTTGGAAACCTTGATAATATCGTCAGCCGTAGGCTGATAGTTGTGCAGATCCACGCCCTTGTCCAGAAGCAGCGTCAGCTCCGCCTCATCCGCCTGGTCGCCGAGAATCTGGCGTACCCAGTCATATTGCGGGAAAATCGTGGAAACGATTTTCAGTTTTTTGCCGCTGTCGGTATTTTCGGGCTTATTGCAGGAGGTAAGCATCAAACTTGCCAGCAGCGCAGCCATAAAAACAGCAATTATTTTTTTCATGTCTGTATGCATCCTTTCTGTGAAAACAACTCTCATATTTCGCGCGTTGCCTTTCAAAGCATTTTGGTTTAACACGCAAAACGGTGCAAAAAAACAAGGAAACCCCGCAAAATGCGGCAACTTGCCCCATGCGGCAGCAGAACAAAAACAGCCGGGGCAACAATTCCTTGTTTATCACAGAATATTCAATTAGACAGCTTTACTTTCAATGAAACCAAAGTCGGCCCCGCGGAGTCGAGAACCGCGCGGCGTATGATAGGATCAATAACATACCTTGCAGATAAAAGGGCGGCTACAACCGCGGCTATAAACGAAAGGCTTTTTATGAAGGACAGGCAGGCACGCAGCTCCACGCAGACGTGGCAGTGCTCGCCCTCGCAGGCATGGCCGGACTCAGCGGCGATAAACGCAACCGAAACCGTCATCGCAAAGCACAACAAGGCGCAAAGCAGCAATGCCGCAACACGGGTTCTTTTTTTCATAGCCGTCCCTCCGTTCCATCGTTTTATCACAGTTTGCATAAATGTAAATAAAATATATTTTGCCTGCTTCGTTACCGGGAAAATGCCCCCGCGGGCAATTGTTCAGCACCGTCATAAAGAGGCAGAACAGCCTCGGTGTCCGGCGTGGGGTCATAAATGAGCGACATCACAAAGCCCTGCAGGCTTTCAAAGGGAAGCGACACTTTAGAGAGAACAGGAGAGAGAAGCCGCTCCAGCCTTCCGGTGAGGATATAAACCGCCTCGCCTACCGCGGTGCCGCGCGAATAAGGCTCATCCCCGCCGTAAATGTTGCGGACAATTTCAATCATCAGCTCACGCAGGCGGACCTTTTTTGCCGCGTGCGGAATCTTGCGGTAACACAGCAACAGCCGGCCGGCCCCGCCCAGCGTGACACGGTTGAGAAACCTGCCCGCCATGCTTAACGGCAGCCTGTAACGCATCAGGGCCTGTTTGTTGACGCGGAATTCATTGTTGAGCAGGTCAAGCAAACGCCCGACATCACTGCCAGCCGCGTCAAAAATGTCGTTAAGCATTTGGTCAAAATGGTCAGAAAGATATTGCCGGACGGTTTTGCCCTGCAAATCCCAGGCAAAATCGTCAATAGACTGTGTTGTAACCGACATCTGTTGTTCGTCCACCGTTACAAAGCGGATCGGCGCGGGGTAGCCAACCGCGGCGCCGGTGTTGATTTCATACAGCCTGCCGCCCTGCGCGGTGGTAACGCTCGAAATATTCTGCATGTGCGTATGCCCTGTGAAAACAAAGCGCAGCCCTGCGTCCGCAAGGCCCGAAACCGCGCCGCCGAAGTCGTCGAACAGCTTGCCGGGAGAAAGAAGCGGATAAATCGGGGAAGGGGGAACCAGGGGATAGTGATGCATGGCAAAAACAAAGTCCCCTTCGGCCCTCGCGCTGCGAACCTGCGAGGCGGCCCATTCATAAAGCCCGGGGCTGAATTTGTCGCCGTTGATGCAAACAAGGCGGTAACCGGGCGCCAGAAGCGCAACATAGGACAATGGATCGGGTTCATAAACCGCAAGCGCCTGACGAAAGCCGAAATCATAATAGAGGTCAAGCAGCTCTTCGCGGCTGACACGGGCCTCACCGCCCGGCGCGTCTTTCGTATCCTCAGGATTAAAACCGGAATAGTCGTGGGAGGCGGTGATCACAAAAACCCGTTTGCCCCCCTCCTGCAAACGCCGGAGCTTTTTCAAAAAACCGAAATGATTCACAGCCCGTCCGTCGTTGCACAAATCGCCCGCAATCAGCACGATATCCGTTTCGCCGGATGCGAGCAGCTTGTCAAAAACAGCGTCAAGGACCGCGCCGTTTTCATTCAGCGTCACCTGGTCCTTATGGCTGTTGTGGCCGAGCTCGTCATAGGCATAATAATGCGTGTCGGTGATCAAATGAAATTTCAGCATAATGATTCCGGTCCTTTTCGCATGATTTGATTGAAAAGCAATATATTCATCCAAAACCTTTTGCAATTTTCCCGTAAACCGATAGGGTATCAGTCTAGCATAGCCGCACTGCTTGGGATGGTTTCTAAAGCCACGACCTGCGGCAACGCGAAAACGCGAGGCGTTTTCATTAGAGTTACGGATATTATAACAGATTTATGCCAAGTTCTCAATAGCATATAATACTAAATTTCCGGTTAAAAATACGGCACACGGAAAACCGGGAGGTATCGTGAATCAACTTTAAAATCATACCAAATAACAGGTAAAAGTTGATTCATATCGGGTAAACAAACTTCTTTGTATGGGTTTGGCTTGAAATTTGTTTACTATAATACGAAACCCGGTTTTGCCGCGCGCCGCTTCTCTGAAGAAAAACAGTCAAATAAATTTTAAAATAGCGTGTCTTCCCGTTAATATCACAACTTTATCTTGCCCTAAACACTCCAGCCGAGGCTTTCCTGCTGAATGCTGAACAGCCGCTCATACAGTCCATGCCGCTGCATCAGCTCCTCATGCGTACCCTGTTCCACTGCACGGCCTTTGTCGATGACAATGATTTTATCGGCCCCCGCCACAGTGCGCAGGCGGTGAGCGATGACAACCACAGTTTTGCCCTCAATCAGGGTAGAGATCGCCTGCTGAATCAGCACCTCGTTTTCGGGGTCAAGGGACGCGGTGGCTTCGTCCAGCAGAACGATTGGGGCATTTTTCAGCAGCGCCCGCGCAATTGAAATGCGTTGCCGCTCACCGCCCGAAAGCGTGCTGCCGTTCTCGCCCAGCATCGTTTGGTAGCCTTGGGGCAGCCGTTCCACGAACTCGTCACAGCAGGCCGCCCGCGCCGCCGCGCGCACCTGCTCCTCGCTCGCGTTCATGTTACCGATACGGATATTATTGTAAACGGTGTCGTTAAACAGCACCACATCCTGAAACACGAACGACATATAGCTCATCAGATGCTCCGGGTCAAGCGTGCGCACGTCGACGCCACCCACGGTGACGCGGCCTTTGTTCACATCCCAGAACCGGGCAATCAGGCGCGACACCGTGCTTTTACCGCTGCCGGAGGGGCCCACGAGCGCGGTGATGGCGTTTGCCGGAATGGTGACCGACATATCACGGATGGCTTCTTCGCCCTGTTCCCCGCCGTAAGAGAAAGAGACGTTTTCAAAGGCGATATCGTAGCTCTTGACGGGCCTTTCAGCGTCGCCCTCCATAATGGGGGTCGAAAACAGGGTACGCATTCTTTCGGTGGAAACGCGCATATAAAACAGCTCGGGTAAAAGAGTCAGCTCCGTTAAAATCGGGCCGTAGATGCGCACCACAATCAAAAAGAACATCAAAAGCGGCACAAGCTCGATTTCACCGCCGGTTAAAAGATAGGTCCCGAAAAACACCGTCAGGCCGATGCCCGCCTGCAAGATCATCTGCGCGCCGGTGACAAAAATGCCGGTGCCGACCTCCATTTTCATGGCGCGGCGCATCATCAGCTTCAGAGAATCTTTCAGCGCCGAGAACTTTTCACCCAAAAGCCCGCTTGACTTGATGACCTTAATACCCTCAAGATATTCCTGCACCTGGTCGGACGCGTCGAGCTTCGCCGCCACATGCTTTTCACCCATGCGGCGCTGGAGCTTACGGCTCAAAAAGATAATCAAAAACGCAATGGGTACGGTGCAGAAAACCGTCAAGGCAAGACGCCAGTCAAACAAAGAGAGCAGAACGCAGACAATCGTCAGGGATATTCCATTCGCGAACAGCTGCGGAATCAAATGGCTGAGCACGTGCTCGGCTGTAGCGCAGTCGCCCATGATGTTGGTTGTGAGCTCGGAGAGATTCTTGTTGTTAAAAAAGCTCATGGGCAGCTTGCGGATAAGCTCCGCGACTTTAATCCGCGTGGCCTCCGATTCCATGTACGAAACAACATAGGTCTTTTTATAGTCGTTTTTTGAGGCGAGGAACACCAGCACAAAGCCCACAAGGCCGAGGCCGAACAGCATCCACATGCGGTTCCAAGAGATTTCTGAGCCGGTCAGCGGCTTGAGCAGCTCGGCAAACACCTGAATGGTCACGCCGAACGGGATCATCAGTGATAAATTTGTGAGCGTGCAGGCCGCGATCGCCTTTTTGAGGTCTTTCCAGCCTTTGTCGGTGAGCATCAGCCTTTCTTTGAGATTAAACATGAACTTCCCTCCCCGCCCTGCTCATTTTCCAGTGGAGCGAGCTTGTATACATCTTCCACATCTCGCTGTATTTTCCGCCCGCGCGCACAAGCTCGTCGTGCGTGCCCTGCTCAACGGCAGCGCCCTCTTTCATCACAATAATTTTGTCCGCGCCGCGCACGGTGGAAAGGCGGTGGGCGATAATGATAACGGTTTTATTCTGGATCAGTTTTTCAAAGGCTTTTTGAATCAGGTGTTCATTTTCAGGGTCGGCAAAGGCCGTGGCCTCGTCAAGCACCAGAATCGGCGCGTTTTTGACAATCGCGCGGGCAATCGCGATGCGCTGCCGCTCTCCGCCCGAAAGGTGCACGCCGCGCGTGCCGATCACTGTGTGGTAGCCCTGCGGCAGCCTTTTTATAAATTCATGGCACTGCGCCGCCTTTGCCGCGGCGATAATTTCCTCGTCGCTCGCCCCCTGATTGCCGATGCGGATATTTTCCATGATGCTCTGTTTAAACAGAAACACATCCTGAAACACAAAACTGACCTTATCCATGAGCGTTGCAAGCTCCATATCGCGGATATCCGTTCCGCCCACGAAAATGCGGCCGCCGCTCACATCATAAAAGCGGGGGATCAGGTGGGCAATCGTACTTTTGCCGCTGCCGGAGGGGCCGACAATCGCCGTGACCTGCCCCTGCTTCGCCGCAAAGGACACATGGTTCAGGGCGGGCGCCCCGCTGCCTTCATAAGAGAACGACACATCCTCAAATACGATATCGCTGCCCAGCGAACGTCTTTCTTTCTGCGGTTCGGGCAAAACTTTCTCATTGAGAACGGAGTCCATACGCTCCACGCCGCCGGAAATCTGCATCATACCGCTGGAAACATACATGATCTTCATCAAAACCGAAGAAATAGACGGCACAAAAATAAGATAAAAAATGAAGGTCTGGGCAAACGAGGCATAATCCGTTGCGCGCATACCGATCAAAATCCCCACGGGGAGGATAAACAGATAGATGTGATTGATCAGCGTCATGAACAGGGACATGTAATTTTCCCAGCTCAGGGTATAGGGCAGCACGAAGCTCGTGTATTTTTTAATGGTATCGTGCAGGCTGCGGAAGGAAAACACGGTCTGCCGGAAGGCCTTGACGACCGAAATGCCCCGGATGTATTCCACAGACGCGTTATTCATCTCTTCAAGCGAGGCCTGATAGTTGTCCATCATCTTTTTCGCGCTGTCATTGCCATAGGCGCGGAACTCCACAAAAAGGGAGACCGCAATGCCCGCAAGGGCCGCCAGGCCAAAACGCCAGTCAAACGCGAACAAAATCACCAGCATCACCACGGGCGCGACGAATGACGCCACGATGTCGGGGAACTGGTGAGCAATGAAGCCTTCGATTTTTTCGATGTTTTCGTCCATGACCTTGCGCAGCTTTCCGCTGCCGTAGCCAAGGTGAAAGCCGAGGGGAAGCCTTGCGATATGATAGGCGAAATTCAGTTTCAGCTGATAAAGCGTGCCGAACGCGGCAAGGTGCGAGCACATCAGGGCCGCGAAATACAAAAGGATGTTGCCGATCACGCCGCCGAACGCCAGCCACCCGAGGCGGATGACTTTTTCAGAGTCAAGCAGGTCAAAGCCGGGGTAGGCCCCGACAATTTCCCGCACAATGTAATAAATTGCCACGAAAGGAACAAAAGAGACCACAGAAGCCAGCGCCGACAAAAACCCGGCGCCGATAATCAGCGGCTTTTTGGTTGCGGCAAGCTCAAGCAGCCGCGCGCTGCCGGTTTTGGGCTGCCGCTCACTGCCCTCTTGTGTTTTCATAAAAACCCTCTTTTCTATTATTTTTAAATGATCAGATATATTCGAATTATGGTTAGTTAAGACTAACCATAAAGTATTTTTTAAGCGGCTGAAACCAGTCGCTTTAATAAAAATTCCGTTTTTGGCCGTTTCAGGTGGTGTAAAGCAGGATTTTATTGTTGATCTCACGCACCGTTTCTTCGTCCAGCTCTCCAAGCAGCGTAATCGCGCTCTCGCGCGCCGTGCGTTCGCAAACGCCCATGCTGCCCACAAAATACCGGCTGAGCCGCCGCAGACGGTCAGCGTAGATTTCGGCAAGCTGGGCGCCCTGCTCCGTCAACATCACGAAGGAATAGCGCTCTTTTGTGATCAACGCCATTTTTTCCAGCTGCAAAAGCATCCTGTGCACGCTGGGCCTTGAAACATTCATCTTCTCCGCAATCTCATTTGAGCGGAGCTTTCCGTCCGTCGCAATTTCCCGCATGGCAAGCAGATAGCGAATCTGCGCTGACGACAGCTTCATTTTCGGGACACTCCTTTCCGGATGGAGCAAATTTAAAAAAAACCGCGTTGCCGGAAAGGCGCGGACTTCGCGCCTTTCCGGCATGCGGTACGTTATTTTTCTTTGTGGCACACAGACGAGGCGGGGCAGCCCCCGCAGGCGTCGCCGCAGCTGCAGACCGCGCCTTTTTTCTTATCTCTTCTGAGCTTCACAATGATCAGAACCACCGCCAGCACAACAAGCGCGGCCACGATAATGGTGGAAAGATTTTCTGTCAAGAACGCAAGCATAACGAACCCTCCTTATGCTTTCAGGCTTTTGCTTTTTTTGTTTCTCAAATCATGTTTTTTGGCCGGACGGAACAGAAGGAAAAGGAATCCGGCGAATACGAGCAATGCGGCTGCGGTGCCGAAACCGAAAGAGCCGGCCGTGAACAGGAGCGTGAACTGATAAACGCAGAGCGCCACCGCATAAGCAAGAACCGTCTGGTAACCAATGGCGATCCATGTCCATTTCGCGCTGTTCATTTCGCGCTTGATTGCGCCGATAGCGGCAAAACAGGGCGCGCAGAGCAGGTTGAACACAAGGAACGAATATGCAGCCGCGCCGCTGAAGCTTGAGGCCAGTGTGCCCCAAATCTCCGCGCCGTCTTCCGCCACTTCCGCGAAACCGTACAGCACGCCGAAGGTGCCGACGACGTTCTCCTTCGCGACAAGGCCTGTGATCGCGGCAACGGCGGCCTGCCAGTGACCCCAACCGAGCGGTGCGAAAATCCAGGCAATCGCGCCGCCGATGACGGACAGGAAGCCGTCATTGAGATCCTCGACCATCACGAACTTGCCGTCGACAAAACCGAAGCTCATGAGGAACCACACGACGATTGCGGAAAGCAGGATGATGGTTCCCGCTTTTTTGATGAAAGACCAGCCGCGCTCCCACATGCTGCGCAGCACATTGCCGACAGTCGGCATATGATAAGCGGGAAGCTCCATGACAAAGGGAGCCGGGTCGCCCGCAAAGATGCGGGATTTTTTAAGAATAATGCCGGAGGTAACGATCGCGACAATACCGACAAAGTAAGCGCTGGGCGCAACCCACCACGCGCCGTTGAACAGCGCGCCCGCGATCAGGGCAATGATGGGCAGCTTCGCGCCGCAGGGGATAAAGGTCGTGGTCATGATCGTCATTCTGCGGTCGCGTTCGTTTTCAATCGTGCGCGAGGCCATAATGCCGGGCACGCCGCAGCCCGTTCCGATGAGAATCGGAATGAAGGATTTGCCCGAAAGGCCGAACTTGCGGAAGATACGGTCCATAATGAACGCGATGCGCGCCATATAGCCGCAGGCCTCAAGGAACGCGAGGAACAGGAACAGCACCAGCATCTGCGGCACGAAGCCGAGCACGGCGCCGACGCCGCCGACGATACCGTCAAGAATCAAACCGTTGAGCCAGTCAGCCGTGCCCAATTTCTCAAGGCCGCTCTCCACAAGAACAGGAATACCGGGCACCCACGCGCCGTAATCGGCGGGGTCGGGCTCTTCCACTTCTGCGGCGGCGTTATATATGGCAAAATCCACGGGGATCGTTTCCGAAACCTCTCCGTCTTCATCATATAAATAAGCGGTGGCTTTCAGGTCAACCGCCTCCGCCGGGTCAACACCGTTTTCTTCAGCGGCTTCTTCAAAAGCGCCGACAATCGCGTCCGCTTTTTCAAACTCACCGAGAACCTCTTCATAAGCCGAGGAACCGATGCCAAGGAAATGGAAGCCGTCGCCGAACACGCCGTCGTTCGCCCAGTCCGTCGCCCACGTGCCCACGGTCGTGACGGAAATATAATACACAAGGAACATCACAACCGCAAAAATCGGAAGCGCGAGCCAGCGGTTGGTGACAATGCGGTCAATTTTATCGGAAGGAGTCAGCTTCCCCTTGCTATTCTTTGTGTAACAGGATTTTATAACAGAGGAAATATATACATAACGCTCGTTTGTGATAATGCTTTCCGCGTCGTCGTCCATCGCGTTTTCCACTTCTTCGATGACGGAATCCACGGCGGGAACCGTTTTCATCCGTTCCGCGATTTTTGCGTCGCGCTCAAACAGCTTAACGGCAAAGAAGCGTTTTTGCTCCTCGGGGATATCCGCGCCGAGCCGGGATTCGATTTTTTCCAAGGCCGCCTCCACGGCGCCGTCAAATTTATGTACGGATTTCATTTTTGTTTTTGCATTAGCCGCGCTCACGGCTCTTTGCGCTGCGTCCGTAATGCCGGTGCCCTTGAGCGCCGAGATCGTGACAACCTCGCACCCGAGCGCGGAAGAAAGCTTTTTAATATCGATCTTATCGCCGTTTTTGTTGACGACGTCCATCATATTAACGGCGATCACGACCGGAATGCCAAGCTCAAGCAGCTGCGTCGTTAAATAGAGGTTGCGCTCAATGTTCGTCCCGTCCACAATATTCAAAATCGCGTCCGGGCGTTCAGTGATCAGATAATTCCTCGAAACAACCTCTTCGAGCGTGTATGGGGAAAGGGAATAAATACCCGGCAAGTCCATAATGACAACGTCTTTATTCCCTTTTAATTTACCTTCTTTTTTCTCCACGGTTACGCCGGGCCAGTTTCCCACAAACTGGTTGGAACCGGTCAGCGCGTTAAACAATGTGGTTTTGCCGCTGTTCGGGTTTCCGGCGAGCGCTATTTTAATTGACATCACACATTCCTCCCATGATTCCGTTGTTTTGGTTAGTCTAAACTAACCAAAAGTCGTTTAATTTGCAGAGAAGCATTTTCTCTGCTTTTTGCACCCTATTCGATCTCAATCATTTCCGCGTCCGCCTTGCGCAGCGAAAGCTCGTAGCCGCGTACGGTAACTTCCACAGGGTCGCCCAGCGGCGCAACCTTGCGCACGAAAATTTCCGTGCCCCTAGTGATGCCCATGTCCATGATCCGGCGCTTCACGGGCCCTTCGCCATGCAGCTTTACCGCGGTCACACGGCTGCCCGGCCTGGCCTCTCTCAAAGTCCGCATAAAAAATCTCCTTTCGGCATTTCTGTACTATTAAACATTTGCTTTTAATGGATCAAACGCTAAACCATAATTTTATTTGCCATCTCTCGGCTGATGGCGATTCTTGACTCCTTGACGTTGACGATGATGTTGCCGTTGTTTTCTGAAATCACGGTCACATTTCCGCCCGCGACAAAACCGAGGCTTTCAAGAAAACGCCGGATATCCTCTTTTCCGCCGACTTTTTTAATGAAATTCACTTCACCGCATTTTGCCATTGTCAAAGGCATCATCAACACCCCTCACCTTATCATATTACTCTGCCCGCACAGGCGTGCAAACAAGGTTAGACTTCTCTAACCAATATAAGGTTAGCACATACTAACTGTCTTGTCAAGCTATTTGTAAAAAAATTTCTCAAAAATTGCAATTTTTATTTTGCTGTGGTATGATGGAATCAGAAAATTGATTAAAGGAGATGATAGTTTGAAAATTCAGGAATCGGCGGAGAACTATCTTGAAACCATATTGGTGCTGTCTCAAAGGCATCCCCCGGTGCGCTCCATCGATATTGTCAATGAACTTGAATATACAAAGCCCAGCGTCAGCGTGGCCATGAAAAACCTGCGCGAAAGCGGGCATATTGAAATGGACCATGACGGCTATATTACCCTAACAGAAAAAGGCCGCGCGGTGGCCGAAGCCGTTTATGAGCGGCACACGCTGTTCACCAGCTGGCTCATGGCTTTGGGCGTTGACAAAAACGTCGCGGCCGAAGACGCCTGCCGCATTGAGCATGTGCTCAGTGTAGAAAGCTTTGAGGCGCTCAAAAAACATATCGGCGATTTTTTATAACACTATTTGCAGTGAGTAGCCTATGCGCTATTTCTTAAAATTATAGCGTTTTCGACACAAAAAAAGAACGGGGTTGCCATGGCTTATGGCAACCCCATTTTTGTGACCAAAGGCTATTGTGCGCTGGTTTCTTTGCTCATGCTTTTATTTTTTGAATGTCTGCAGCTTTGCCGAAACACGCAGGATGGTTCTTGCATCTGAGGCGGCGAGAGCGCCGTTTTGGTCCGCGTCGCAGGCGAGGGCCTGCCATGCCGTGGTGCCTTTTTCCAGCTTTGCGGAGCAGCGCAGGGCATAGCGCGCGTCTGCCGCCGTGACCCTGCCGTCGCCGTCCGTGTCACCTGTGAGAATGACGGTGCATCTGTCAACAATCTTGCCATTTTTCGTGAGCGTGACGGACGCGCCGCTGCCGACGGGTGTATCGCCCGAGAGGGCCTTGCCGTTTTTATCTTTCAGAACGAGTCCCTGTGTTTGAGCGAGAGCGAGCAGCTGTGCTGCGCTCATCGGCTCATAGAGCAGAACGCCTTGCGGAATGTCGGTCTTTTGAATAATATCAACTTTTTCAGAAGAGGAGAATGAGATTTCTGCGTTCTCAAGCTTTGGAACAGCGCGTGTTTCAGCTTTGCCGCAAACTGAACAGGTGCGCTCCTCCTTGCCCTCTTTTTCGGTGGTGGGCGATACGGTAGCCTTCCATTCACTGAAGGTATGCGTGTGTGACCAGACAGCATATAGGTCTATTTCCTTATTCAGAGTATAGTTTGCGCCGGAAGTATAGGTTGCTGATGTGGCGTTTGGGTTCTCACTCCAGCCTTGGAAAACATAACCGTTCTTTGTAGGATTTGTGCCGCTCAGCTTTAAATCAATCCCATATATCTTTGTTTGTTTTGCAGGTGCGCCGGAGCCACCGTTAGCGTTGTAATAAATGGAAAAATCCTGACGAATCAGAGAAAAGCGTTGGGCATCGGTACCATTGTCAATGTGCTGTATAACCGGAGTGCCATTCCATGTGCCATTACTGTGGATATCTAAGCAACTACCTGAACGCAGGCTAACGAATTTATAATAGCCGTCACCGGTATCCAGCACATACCATCTTTGGTTGTCTGTACCAAGATTTGTCCATTGGACGATTGGCGTTCCGTTAGAAAGGTTCGCATTGATTACATCAAGTGCTTTGCCACTGTGTTTTGCTGTGCAAATGTATGTCCCGTCACTTTGCCGCTCAAAATAAAAAAGTTGATCCCACGCAAGTCCGGGGGCGTTGCCATTTCCATCCTCATACAAAATGACATTCGCGCCATTTTCGCTGCCGTGTGCCGCTGAAATATATTTTCCGGAGGTTTTGTGCTGTATCGCATAATATCCATTAGTGAGAGTGGAGGATGCCGCATAGGCCGGCTTTACTTCAATTTGAAAACGCTCCCAGCCAAGATTACTGCCGTCTCCAACAGGTTGGGTGTTTGTCACATTGAGGTCTAAATATTGGCTTTCCATTTTAGTGGACATATAATTTCCCGTTGATTTCACACGCAAAAAGTAGTAACCATTCGCGTCATTGCGATAGATGCGGAAAAGAGAATCATTTGTCAACATGTTATCGGAGACAGAGGCTCTGGCCGAACTTGCTCCTCGTGCTTTCAGCCACGCTCCATTCGCCGCTGAATTTAACGTGACATCTCCGGTCCATACCCCATTCACGGTGTAGGGATACACCGTGAATTCTTCGGCTTTTCCTTTGCTGTTGCTCAAAAACAGTATGTTTCCGGTACCTGTGGGGTCACTGTTATAGGCATATTTGCCCCCTGCTTGAATTGATTTGATATAAATTGTTTTTGTTATGGACATATAGGCAAAAGAAATTGTCACATCGGTAAAGCCGGGCGGGGGGGTGGGGTAGGAGGGAGGCGCAGCGGGGGTGTTTTCAAATTTAGGCCGAATAACACACGAGTAGGCACTTGACGTAGTGTTTTTTACAACTTTGTAACCAAATCCAGCTCCTTGTTCAATGACTATACGCTGATAGGCGGTAGCGGAAAGAGCAATTTGGACATGACCATATTGCCAGTCTGAACCACCAACAGCAGGCCCTTGTACAATGATGTCGCCCGGTTGCGGGATAAAACCATCATAGTAGGTAATCCTCTGCCAACCGGATGGCAAGGTATTATATCTATATGCTTCCGCATTTCCTCCTACAGGGCTAACTCCAATATGTTTATAGTAATAGAGAATAAGATCTACGCATTGAGCGCCATATGCTCCATCATAATCCAACGATTTCCCAACTTGGTTTTCTGCCCAAGAAACTGCATTTGCCTGCGTAAGAGCGCTGACTATAGGATATGGTAAAATAGTAACAACTAATATCACAGTAATTACCATTGTCAGCATGCGCCAAATTTTATTTTTGTGATACATGAAAAAACCCCTTTTGGTAAAAACTATCTTTTTATACAAAATAACATGGTCTGTATGTGTTGTCAAGAAGTTTGTTTTATGTATATGAAAAAACCATTATGGGTTATGTAAGCTTATATTGTTTTGCCGTATTGACTTTGGAGAGCGGAACGGCTATCATGGTTTTGGTTGGTTTTAATACTAAACCCCCATAAACATAGGGACAAAAAGGTATAAATGTGGTATAATGATGTGGGAGTGATGGAAATACCGAAAACACATCAATTTACACAGGAACAGTACAAGGAAGTTATGTAAGAAATAAAAGAAGTCAAAGGTGCAGCTGTGCGAAAAAAGCTTATTTGGTTTGAAAAATCAGGCCACTCGCCGCAGTTTGAAGAGCCTGCCGAATGGATGCGGCAGTTTTTGCGGTGCATAAAGAACGTCTTGAAGCCGGCGGACTGACGAGAAACGGGAAGGCATATACGCCGCAATTAAAAAAGGGATTGCCGTCACGCTGAGGCAATCCCTTTTTCGTTTCGTTTTATTCCATAGTGGCAATGGAAACCCCTGTGTAGTAGTGCTTGATGATATCCTCATAGCTCGAGCCCTGCCGGGCCATGTAGTCCGCGCCGTACTGGCTCATGCCCACGCCGTGGCCGTAGCCCGAAACCTGAAAGGTGAAGGTGCCGTCGTCGTCATAGCTCACCGAAAAGGTGGGGCTGCGCAATGAAAAGGCCTCGCGCACCTGCGTGCCGGTCAGCTCCTTGCCGCCGATCGCGACCGAAAGCACCGTGCCCGACTCGCTCAGCTTTGTCTTGCCCACCCATTTCGCAGGGTCGTCGCCCAACTTTACGCCGCTGATTTTTTTTGCGATTTCAGCAAACTGTTTTTCTGTGAGCATGGTCGTGGTCGAAAACTGCGGTGAAAGCACATCCCCCTCGCTTTCGGCGGACACAAGATACGGGTAAGTGCTA
The DNA here is from genome assembly GCA_031270605.1 of Oscillospiraceae bacterium. Lineage (GTDB taxonomy): Bacteria > Bacillota > Clostridia > Oscillospirales > Acutalibacteraceae > JAISXG01. Next base: position 75,552 of record JAISXG010000002.1, read on the forward strand.
CCGCCCCAAATGTTTTCGGCCTTTTCTGTTTTGCCCGAGCTGATGGCGTGGAACACAGCCACAATCGGCTCGTCTTCATACACGATCATCTTGCCCGCGACCGCGTCCACATCCGCGGCGATTTTATCATAATATGCCGCGAACTGATCACCCCAGCGCTCCTTCATCTGCCCGACGCTCATATAGGCCTGGTGCACCCGGCTGTCGGTGCTGACATGCGCGCCTTTGAGGGAGGCCGTGGGTTTTTTTTCTTCCTCCCGGATTTTGCGCACGGCATAGGTAAAACAGGCGAGCGCCTGCGCTTTTAACGCTTCGTCGTGATAAGAAGCCGGCATCTCCGCCGCGACCGCGCCGATAATATAGTCGCGCATGTGCAAAACGGAAACCTCGCCGGTTTCCGCGTCCAGAATCGCGATTTCATCAACACTGTATCCCTCCGGTGCCTGCGGGGGGTTGGTCGTCTCCTGCGAGCCGGTCGAGGGCTCCGTTATGTCCGCGCCGTCCTTTTTTTCATAGGCCATCAAAGGGATCACCGTCATTGCCAGCGTCACGCAGATACAAAGAATTGAAAATATTTTCATGAGAATCGACATGGCAAATTTTGCTTAAAACAAAGTCCGTTTGACACAAAACAGCCTTAGAAAAGCAGATAAAATAGATTAAGAAGAATGCGCCCTGAGCGATAATTTTACCGTCGCTTTTCTTGGTGTTTCGTATGCCACGTCCTGTCCACCGCCTTTCTTTTTGTTATAGTCAATGAACTTAGAAAACATCCAGAAAACACGTGTAAAAGCCTTACATATATGGGGTTTTGCACGTGGAGGCTGGCTTGTTTTCAAGTTTATTTACTATATCATAGCCCCGCCGTTTTTTACGCGTTTTTTGCCGCGGGCGGCACTTCGCCAATAATTGTTTCTTTTCGCTTGACTTTTGTGAAATCGTGTAATACTATTATTTAAATAAATATTTGCGGGTAAAAGTGATTTTTGCCTTTTAGTGGGGTTGGATTGATGCACACACAGAATTTTAAACTAACCGAGTCTTTGTCCATTTTATGCGAAGAACTGCGAAAGAATACCCGCATTGACCCGGAAGCTTATACAAAATATTCCGTGAAGCGCGGTCTGCGCAACAACGACGGCACCGGCGTTATGGCCGGGCTGACCAACATCTGCAACGTCGAGGGTTATTATCTTTCAGACGGCGAGCGCCTTCCCAAAGAGGGCAAGCTCTATTACCGCGGCATCGATGTGGAGGATATTATTGAAAACTGCCAGGCAGAAAACCGCTTCGGGTTTGAAGAAGTGGCGTATCTTTTGCTGTTTGGCGACCTGCCGCAGAAGGCCTCGCTTGAAAATTTCAAGCAGGTGCTTTCACGGTACCGCCTGCTGCCCGAAGATTTCATTGAAGACATGGTCATGAAAGCGCCCTCGCCCAACCTGATGAACAAGCTTGCAAGGGGCGTGCTTTCGCTGTATTCCTATGACAGCAACCCCGACGACCAGTCCCTTGAAAACACGCTGCGGCAATCTGTTCAGCTGATTGCGCAGCTGCCCACGATCATGGGCTATGCCTATCAGGTCAAGCGCTGGAACTATGACCACAAGAGCATGTATATTCACCATATCGTGCCCGAACACTATATTGCCGAGGGTATCCTGAACTCCATCCGTTCCAACAAAAAGTTTACGGACGCGGAGGCAAAGCTGCTTGACTTGTGCCTGATTCTGCATTCAGAGCACGGCGGCGGCAACAACTCCACCTTTGCAACGCGCGTGCTCACCTCTTCGGGAACGGACACCTATTCCGCCATTGCGGCCGGCATCGGCTCGCTCAAGGGGCCGCGCCACGGCGGCGCGAACCTCAAGGTGGCCGAAATGGTCGACGACATGAAGGCCAACATCAAAGACATCGGCAATGAAGGCCAGGTGGCGGACTATATCGCAAAAATCGTGCAAAAAGAGGCCGGCGACAAAACCGGGCTTGTTTATGGCATGGGTCACGCCGTTTACACGCTTTCCGACCCCCGCGCCACCGTTTTGCGTGCGCAGCTTGAAAAATGCGTGGTGGGCACAGAGCTTGAGCCGGAACTTCGCCTGCTTGAAATGATCGAGCGCCTCACGCCCGAAATTTTTGCGCAGGAAAAAAGCAGCGAAAAAATCATCAGCGCGAATGTGGACTTATATTCCGGCCTTGTTTATAAACATTTGAACATCCCGCAGGACCTGTATACCCCCCTGTTCACGATTGCAAGAATGGCCGGCTGGTGCGCCCACAGGATCGAAGAGCAGATCACAGGCGGCAGGATCATCCGCCCCGCTTACAAATCCCTGTCACATTCAAGAAAATACATTCCCATGAACGAGCGCAATAACTGATTGCGCAAGCTCTTTTTACGGCAATAATCATAACATGACAGCGCAGCCTTTCCACCGGCACAGGCAGCTCGTTACAGGCAACCCGTTGCCACAATATATTTTTGATACCTGCGAGAAAGGGATGGTCATTATAATGAAGAAAAAAGGAACAGCCGGCAAAATCCGGTTATCTTCCGTGGCGGCCTTATTCGTCGTCGCGGCGGTCATTTCCTCGGCGCTCAGAAGCTTTCAGTTTTTCACAAAAGTCATTGACCCTGAGGATGGCGCGCTTGAATGGAGCAATTTTACCGTTGTGCCGCTTTATGCCGTTGTGGTAATCGCCGCGATTCTGCTTCTGGTGCTGCCGCTGTTGAGCGCCAACATTCCAAAATCGGTGTTTCCGCAAAGGCAGTCCGCAAAACTGGGCTTCGCGGGGCTGATTCTGACCCTCGGCCTGATTTTGGACGTCGCCATCCAAACAGGCGAAATTATTGTCAAAAAGGACACATCCTCGGGCAGTATCGCCGCATTTTTAAAAGAGACAGGGCTTTTGCCAAATATTCTGCAGGTGTTTTTCGGCCTGTTTGCCGCGCTGTATGCGCTTTTGTTTGCCATCTCTTATTTCAAAGGCAAAAATGTTTTTTCAAGCAGCAAAATTCTTGCCCTTGCCCCCACGGGCTGGGTGGTTTGCCGCCTGATCTCGCGCTTTACGCGTGAAACCAGCTTTTCAAAAAACACAGAACTCTTTTTTGAGCTGGCTATGCTTTGCTTTTTGATGCTTTTCTTTTTCGCCTTCGCGCGCATTGCCTCACAGCTTGGCAACAAGGGCAAGATGTGGGCCGTCTTCGGCTGCGGCTTTCCCGCGGCGATGCTTTCACTGCTTTGCAGCCTGCCGCGCCTTGCGGTCAATCTCGCCGGCCGCGGCGACCTGCTTGTCACCGACTCGCGGCTTGAATATGCGGACCTCGCGGTATTTGCGTTTTTGATTCTGTTCCTCTTCACGCTTATCAGCGAATACAAGTCGGGCAATTATGAGAACTATAACGAAGAAAATGCTTTCTTTGATTTTACGAAGAAGGACGACGCCATCCTCTCGCCGGTTGCGGATGTTATTCCCGACACCTTTGTGAAACCGGCCGCCCCCGCAAAGCCCGCGCCCGGGCAGGACGACGAAGCCTTTGAAATTGCTTCGCAGTATTCAAACCAATATATGCAATCCGCCGCTTCTTATTCCGATGAACCGGCAAAGGACAGCGCGCAGGAGGAAGATATAGCGGATGAGGATTTTTCTGCCGGGGAAGATGACGAATAACACTGGAGATATTACTTGATGTTTTTTCAAAATATGGCGACTGCCGCCGAACAGGTTTTCATTTTATACATCATTGTGGCCGTCGGTTTTCTTGCCGATCGGCTACATATTTTTTCTGCAAAAACGGCCAAGGCGACCACAGGGCTGCTGTTTTACACAATCACGCCCTGCGTGATCGTGCGCTCGTTTCTGACGACCGAGTTCACAAAAGAAAACGCCTCGGGCCTTGCGCTGTCGTTTCTTTGCAACGTGGGCACCTTCGCGGTGGCCAGCCTGATTTCGGCGCCGTTTTTCAGAAAGGGCGATATCAGAGTAAACCCGGTTTATAAATTCGCCTCCACCTACGGCAACATGGGCTATATGGGCCTGCCGCTTGCCGAGGCGGTGCTCGGGCCGGAGGGCGCGTTTTACTGCTCCGCAGGCGTGATCGCTTTTAACGTCTACTCCTTCACCCACGGCATCTGGCTGATGACGAAGGACGGCGAGGAAAAACAGCGTTTTTCCTTAAAAAGGCTGTTTGTGAACCCGGGCGTGATCTCTGTGTGCGTTGGTCTGCCGCTGTTTTTGTTTTCGGTCAGCTTTCCGAAAATTATTATGCAGCCGATCAACTACATGGCGAGCCTCAACACCCCGATTGCCATGCTGATTCTCGGCACATACATCTCAAACGCAAGCCTCAAGGATGTGTTTAAGCAAAAAGAGCTCTATCTCGTCATTGCGCTGAAACTGATTTTGCTGCCGCTGATCATGTTCGGGGTGTTTCGCATCGCGGGCATTGCGGGTGTGCTGCTCACGGCCTGCACCATTTCGGCAAGCGCGCCCTCGGCAAACAACACCGTGATGTTCGCCGCAAAATATGACAAGGACACAAGCGTGGCCTCAAAAACCGTGGCGTTCGTGAGCTTTGTTTCAGTGCTCACCATGCCGGTGATGATAGCCCTTTCAAAAATGTGATTTACGCTCCCTCACCCTATGCCCGGCACATCTTATAGAAAGGAATGCGCGTTGCCATGGATTTTTTTAACATCACAGAGAATTTGCCCTATGGCGTCATTCCGTTTTCTATCGTTGAAAACCGGCTTTTAAATGTGAAAAGCCGCGGCCGCATTCCGCAAAACGCAAAGAGTGTGCTGCTGGTGCTCTTTCCCTACTATTTGGGCGAAGAGGCCTATCAAAACGCAAACATGGCGCGCTATGCGGTGTCCTGCGATTATCACGGCGTGGTGCTTGCAAAACTCACAAACATGATCGGCAGGCTGCGGGAACACTTTCCCGACGAGGCGTTTGTCTGCTTTGTGGACAATTCGCCCATCCCCGAAAAATATGCCGCCGTTTTTGCGGGGCTCGGCGTTTTGGGCAAAAACACCCTGCTGCTCAATGAGCGCTACGGCAGCTATTTTTTCATTGGCGAAATCGTCACGACCGCAGACCTGGGCGGCAGCGTGACAGAGCCAAACTATTGCATCGGCTGCCTTGCGTGCGTGCGCGCCTGCCCCTCCGGCGCTTTGAAAGAAGACGGCACCATCACCCCCTCACTGTGCGTCTCGGCAATAACGCAAAAAAAAGGCGAATTGAGCGAAGAGGAACAGGCTCTGATTCGCAAGGTCGGCTCCGTTTGGGGCTGCGACCGCTGCCAGACGGCTTGCCCGATGAATAAAAATCCCGAAACAACACACATAACAGAGTGGATCGAATCCGCAAGGCCTGTTTATACAAAAGAGAGCGACTTGGAAGACCGCGCCTATCTGTGGCGGGGCAAGCCGGTCGCAGACCGCAATTGGGACATTATTAACGGAGATATGTTTGAAAAATAAAATTTTCAAACAGGGGCGTTTGTTCTTTCGTGCCGTAAGGGATGGTACGAAAAAACAAACATCCCGGCCTACACGGAAGGATGACCCTGACAATGACAGACTTCTCTATGCTGCGGCAACTGGATGAATATAAAAAACTGGCTCGCTCGAGCTTTCATATGCCCGGACACAAGGGCAATAAAGAAAAGCTCGGGCAGCTTTTTGATTTGCTGCGCTATGATTTCACCGAGCTGCCCGAAACCGGCAGCCTGTTTGACGGAGAAGGACTGACGGCACAGGCAGAAGCGGCTGCGACCCGTTTTTTCGGCACAAAGGGCACTTTTTTCAGCGCCGAGGGCTGCACGCTGCCGATCCAGGCTATGCTGCGGCTCGCGCTGCCCGAAGGCGGCAAGCTGCTGTGCGGCAGAACCGTCCACCGCGCGGCGGTCAACGCCATGGCGCTGCTCGGCATCACTCCTGTGTGGCTGCTGCCTGACGACAGTGCCGGGGCTGCCTTTTCAGGCAGGATCGTGCCCGGGGATGTGCGCGCAGCGCTTGAAAAAGGCAGCGCGATCGGGGCGGTTTATCTCACAAGCCCCGACTATTTCGGCGTGATGAGCGATATCGCCGCGATCGCTGCGGTCTGCAAAGAGTTCTCGGTGCCCCTGCTTGTGGACAATGCCCACGGCGCGCACCTGAAAAGCATCTCGCCCGCCCTGCACCCCATCGATTGCGGCGCGGCCATGTGCTCGGACTCTGCGCACAAAACCCTGCCCGTGCTCACCGGCGGGGCTTTTTTGCATGTGATGGAGGAAAAGTTTTTGCCGCATGTGCGCACGGCGATGGCGCTGTTTGGCTCCACCAGCCCGTCTTACCCCATTCTGGCCAGCCTCGACCTGTGCAGGCAATGGCTCGCGCAGGAGGGCATGAAGGCGTTTGCACTGCTGCGGGAACAAACTGCGCAAATAAAAACGACATTGCTTGAACGCGGGTTTTCCGTGCCCTCGGGAGCGGTCGACCCGGTTCGCATCTGCGCATATACCCCTTCTGCGGGCATTTCGGCCGCCGCGCTTTCCGAGCGGCTGCGCAAACAGGGCATCGAGCCGGAATATGCCGCCGCCGCGCACATCATTTTAATTCCCAGCCCCTTTAACACCGCAGAGGATTTTGGGGGGCTGAACACGGCGCTGCGGTCCTGCCCCTGTTCGCCTGCACAAAAAAGCGGCCCGCTTTCTCTTCCCGCAGCCCTGCCCGGGCAGGTGCTCACACCGCGCGAAGCGCTTCTTGCAAAAAGCGAGATTCTGCCGGCAAAAACCGCCTTCGGGCGTGTCAGCGCGGAAACCGCCTGCCTTTGCCCGCCGGGCATTCCCATTGTGGCGCCGGGTGAACGCATCGACGGCGCCGTGCTTGAAAATCTGCGGTTAAACGGAATAAAAAATATAAAAGTTGTAAAATGACTCAAAATGCTATATAATAGACTGCATGGCGGACTGAAAAGAACAATTTTCTGCGGCGGCACCCGCCGCCGCCCACCGTATACTTTTCACATTATCGATTCAGAACGCGCCTGCGTTCTCCGCAAATGAACACATCCATTCTGTTTTCAGAAAGGAAGGGGTTTCAATGAAACTTGTGCTTGCAATCGTCGGCAACGACGACGTGCCGGTCGCGATTTCAGAGCTTATGCGCGCCGGTTTTTTTGTAACAAAACTGTCTTCGTCGGGCGGCTTTTTGCATGCGGGCAACACCACGCTCATGATCGGGGTGGAGGATGCCCGGGTCGATGCCGTTCGCGAGCTGATCGGGCAATACTGCAAAAAGCGCAGGCAGCTCGCGCCCCCCAGCCCCGCCCATTTCGCGGAAGGGCTCGCAACCAGCCTGCCGATTGAAATCACGGTGGGCGGCGCCACGGTGTTTGTGCTGGATGTGGACGATTTTGAAAAGGTTTGACCGCATCCTGCCCCAAAGCAGAGCGTACAAACAAAAATGAGGTTCTATGGATTTCGGCAAACTTGAAATCAATGAAAACGCAAAGGGCAAATTGTCTGCCGCGCTTGCGGGCGGCCAGTTCTCCCATGCGGTTTTGCTCACAGGCAAAAGTGACGACATTCGCAAAAAAACGGCGCGGCGCATCGCCGCAGCGTTGCTCTGCACCGCGCAGACGGGGCAAAAACCCTGCGGAGTTTGCCCGGCCTGCGTGAAATCAAAAGCAAACACGCACCCCGATATCATTGAAATTGAGGGGAGCGACAAATCAAAAAGCATCAAAATAGACACCGTGCGGGAGCTGCGGGGGCAGGCTTTTATCATTCCCAATGAAGGCGACTGCAAAGTGTTTTTGATTTTAGAGGCCTCGGGCATGGGCGAGGAGGCGCAGAACGCGCTGCTCAAGCTCATTGAAGAACCGCCCCGTTTCACGCGCTTTGTTCTGGCCTGCGCGTCAAAGGAGCTGCTGCTGCCCACGATTCAGTCGCGCGTCACAACCTATTTTCTGGGCGAGGGCGGCCGCGACAAAACCACGGCAAAAACGGCTGAAAAGCTTTCCGCCACAGCCACAGAAATCATTGCGGCAATGGCCGGCGGCAGCGAATATGACCTTATTGTCAGCACGGCGCCGCTCGAAAAGGATCGCGCGCTGTTCAAAAAATGCGTCGGTGAGCTCATGGGCATCCTGCGCGACGCGCTGCGGCATGAAGACGGCGGCGAGCCGCTTTCAGAGAACCCTGCGGCCGCGTCTTTGGCCGCAAACGCCCTTTCAAAAAAAGAGCTGCTCGGGCATTATGAGTCCCTGCGTCTTCTCGCCGAAGACGCGGAAAAAAACGCAAACGAAAATTTGCTGCTGGCAAGGCTTGCCGCGGCGCTTTCAAAATAATATCGCCCGAAAAACCGGGCCGAAACCTCACGCGAAAGGATGAATAAGTTTGAAAGATAAATCTTTCAAACGGGAAGTTTTGTGCTTTTCTGCCATAAGGGTCGGCAGAAATATTACTGTGTAATACCGCACAAAACTTCCGCCTCGCAGAGAAAGGATGGTCATATAAATGGCAGAAGTAATCGGCGTCAGATTCAAAGAAGTCGGAAAAATATATTTTTTTGACCCCGACGGGCAAGCATTAAAAAAGGGCGAAAACGTGATTGTTGAAACCGCAAGGGGCATTGAGTGCGGCGAGGTCGCGCTTGACAATCACGAGGTCGACGACAGCAAAATCATCAAACCGTTAAAAATGATGATTCGCAAGGCAACCGAGGAGGACGTCAAAAAAATGCGCGAAAACCGCGCAAAAGAAGAGTCCGCCTTTGGTATCTGCCTTGAAAAAATCGCGAAGCACGGCCTTGACATGAAGCTTGTGGACGTGGAATACACCTTTGACAACAGCAAAATCCTGTTTTTCTACACCGCACCCTCAAGGGTGGATTTCAGGGAACTGGTCAAGGACCTCGCAAGCGTGTTCCGCGCGCGGATCGAGCTGCGCCAGATCGGTGTGCGCGACGAGTCCAAAATGCTCGGCGGGCTGGGCATTTGCGGCAGGCCGTTTTGCTGCAGCGTGTTTTTGAGCGACTTTCAGCCCGTTTCCATCAAAAAGGCAAAAGAACAGGGGCTTTCGCTCAATGCGGGCAAAATCAGCGGCGCGTGCGGCAGGCTGATGTGCTGCCTGAAATATGAGCAGGAATCCTATGATCATCTTCTGAAACACACGCCCAAGGTCGGAGCGATTGTCGAAACCGAGGCCGGCAGAGGCGAAGTGATTGAAAACAACCTGCTGACGGGCATGCTGAAAATCCGCCTGGCCCGCCGCCCCGAGGCCGCGCCTGTGGTTGTGCACCGCAAGCAGGTCAAGCTGATCAAAGACGCGCAGATCAAAATCGAAAAAGAGGAGCTTGAGGCGCTGCGGGAAATTGAAGACAATTGATCCGAGTGACGCTTTTCGTAATGAATTGCCCACAGAAAAAATACAAGACCGCTTTTAGCAGTAAAACTAACTGTTAAAAGCGGTCATTTTTTTGCATTTTAATCAATCAACCGGCGATCGCGCCAACCGGGCAAGTGTCCGCGCAAGCGCCGCAGTCTGTGCAGGCGTCCGCATCGATCACAAACTGGCCGTCGCCTTCGCTGATCGCGCCAACCGGGCATTCAGCTTCGCACGCGCCGCAGGAAATGCATTCGTCAGAAATTTTAAAAGCCATTCGAAAAGACCTCCTTATTAAGTTGCTTTTATTCTATCACACTCTGCAAAAATTTCAAGACATTTTTTACAATTACACTGAAAAATTATGCAGAAAACCTATCCAAAATAAACCAATCAATACGGTGGGTAAAAGAGCTTTTTACCAAAAAACCTGAATATTTTTTCCGTCCCGAATATAGTTTATGTTCTTCACAAACCCTTCGTTGGCAATCGCCTGGTCGAGCGCGTCGGCCATCTCGTCGCTGTCAAGATAATAGGTGAAAATCATAACGAACTGGTTGCCGTAAACAATGTCGCCCAGCCGAAAGCCCGTCAGCCACCAATGCCGCTCGGGCCCGCGGAACATATAGAGCTTGTCGTCCTTATAAAGCTGGAACTCCATGGCGACATATTTGCCCGCGTCGGCACAGCTGTAAAAATCCTCCGTTTGCTCCGGGAGCTTGTAATAAATGCCCATCTCCGCGCCCGAGGTGATGCCGTAGCGGCCCTTCCACACCTGAAACAGCCAATCATGGCCTTCATAAGAAAATTTGAAGCGCCGTGTTTCATAAATCATCCCGCCGAACTTCGCGAACGTGTCATAAACGGACGAAAACCCAAACCGCTTCTGCCACGGGTTCACGTCTGAATAAAAAATATTCTGCTCTTTGTCATAAAGAAACCCCGCTCCGCGCACAATTTGCTCAAACAGCGCAAGGTCCTTGTTGTTTGAAGGGGTCGTGATCTCCGCATCCGGGCTCGTGATCGTATAATGCCAGGCGGGCTTAGTCGTTGTTTCAGGGTCCTCCGTGCCGGAGGAATTGCCGCCCGCAAGGCCGGACGTCGCTTCGTCGGAAACCGCCGTCGGCAGCGTGCTCGGCACCGGAGGCTTTGTCTGGCTTGGCGGTTGAGAAACGGCGGTGTCTGTTTCGGTTTGCCGCTCTGCGGAAGGCAGCAAAACATCATCCCCCTGCGGAGGAGAGGTTTGGCTGAAATACACGGCAGCAGAAACCGTGACAATCAAAATAAGAGCGGCAATAAAGTATTTTTTCATTACGAGAGAATGTCCTTTCTTTAGGCGTGTTGACACTAGAGTGTGTTTTTTAAAAATCGGCACACGGCAAAAACAATTATCCTTCCCCGGCTTCGTCGGGATCGCCCTTTTTCACGTCAAACCAAAACGTTACGCCGCCGTCATCATTATAAACGCCGCACTCGTTTTCATGGAGCCGCTGAATGGACTGCACAATCGCAAGCCCGAGGCCAAAACGGCCCTCGGCGCGGGACATGGCCTTGTCCGCCCGATAAAAACTCGTCCAAATCTTCTCAATATCCTTCGCGGCAATATGCTCGCCGGAGTTATAGATAAACACGCGGTAGCGCTCGCCTTGCTCCTCCATGCGGGCGATGATCTTCTTTTCGCCCGCCACATGAGAAAGCGCGTTCGAAAGATAATTGTTGAGCACAGAGCTCAGCAGCATGCTGTCGCCATAGGCCATGGGGCCTTCGGGCACATCATTTTTGCACAAAACGCCTTTCTCTTCAAGAATCTGCGCATTGCGCACAAACCAGTCCCCGACCATTTCGTGCAGAGAGAAAGCTTCATAATCCGGCCGGTAGTCGCCCGAATCGTATTTGATGATTTCAAGCAGCTTCATCACCATCACATGCATGCCCGCGGTTTCGTCGATGATCACGTTGCAATAGCGCTTGGCCATGTCGATGTCTTCGTCGATAAACAGCTTCAGCCCCTCGGCATAGCCTTGGATAATGGCGATCGGCGTTTTCAGCTCATGGGAAACATTGGTAATGAAACCCGTGCGCAGGTGCTCGATGGTGCGCTCGTTTTCAATGTCCTCCCGCAGCTTTTCATTCCTCTGGCGCAAATCCTGCAAAGAGGCGTCCAGCGCCCGGGTCATGGCGTTGATGTTTTCACTCAGCTCTGAGATCTCTTTGATTTTTGACGGGGGACATTGCTCAGAAAAGTCAAGCCGCACCAGCTTTTCGGTGATGTCGGATATCTGCGTGAGCGGGCGTGAAAACCGCTTTGCAAACACAAGAGAAACGACCAGCGCCAATCCAAACAGAAAAATCGAGAGCACAAACACAAACATGATCGCAAAGCGGGAGCCTTCGTCAAGAGTACTTCTGAGCTTATATAACTCAATCGTATAAAGCGGCTCAGAAGAATGCGACTGGCCGTCGCGCACGTTGATGACGATCACAAGATAACCGTCTGAAACCTTTTTGCCCGGCTGCTCCTCGCCGTCCGGCTCGTCCTGCACAAGGCGGCGAAACTCAAAATAAAAATCGCCCTTGTTAAAACCGCTTAGGTCAACAGCCCCGTTTTCGGTGCCGTCATAACGCCGCAGCACATCACCGCGGTAATTCTGAATATCATATTCCCACTCGGCGCCTTGCAATGCGTCACCCGAAAGACCTTTATTGTTCGCCTCTGTTGAATACAGCAGCTTTCTCGCCGGGTCACCGCGCTGCTTGCCGTTAAAAATTTCAACAGACACATTCCTGCTTTTTTCAAGCGTCGCCATCTTGCGGGCAAACTCTTCAGAGCCGATCGCAGATTCATCGGCGACGGCAATCACCTTTGAATGGGTGTCATACAGGCTCCATCCCGCCTGAAAAATATAGATGAACGGCGTCATTTGCGTGTCAAACAGCACAATGGCAACAATGCAGCCGAGCATAATCAAAGCAATGCCGCCGAACAGGCGGTTGCTGAAGGTCATCTTCTTTTTTTGCCTGCGCTTACTCATTCGGGACTTCCTCTATTTTATAGCCCATGCCATAGATCGTTTTGATGCGGCGGGCGCCCCAGTCGCCAAGTTTTGTGCGCAGGCGGGCCACATGCGAGTCCACAGTGCGCACATCGCCATAAAAATCATAGCCCCAAATGTCGTCAAGCAGCTGCTCGCGCGAAAACACCCTGCCCAGATTCAACAGCAGCTTCAAAAGAATGCTGTACTCCTTGAGCGTGAGCATAACAGACTCGCCGTTCACCCAAACAGCATGGGCGGACTGGTCGATTTTTAGCTCTTCCAGCACCAGAACATCGCTTTTTGAGGTCGTTTCATGGCGCAGCAGAACCGCGATGCGCTTCATGAGCACCGAAGGGCTGAAGGGTTTTGTCACATAATCGTCCGCCCCCGCTTCAAAGCCCATCAGCTCGTCAAACTCCTGGCTTCTCGCGGTGAGCATAATCACAGGCACAGAGGATTTTTCACGGATCTTCCGGCAGGCCTCCCAGCCGTCTATGTTTGGCATCATAATGTCAAGAATCACAAGCGCGGTGTCGGGGTGCTCATCAAAAAGCGCCAGAGCCTCTTCGCCGTCGCTTGCCTGCAGGGGCTGATAGCCCTCACGCTCCATAAAATCGCAAACCAGCTTGCGAATGAGTTCTTCGTCGTCTGCAATAATAATTTTTTTCATTTCAATAACCATCCTTTCGACGGAAATACACAAGCTCTTGCGGCAAAATCAAAAACACAAAAGCCCCTGTTTTAAAAACCCAACAAAAAATGAGCGCTCCGACCATTCCGCCGCTTAAAAAAAGCGGTTTACAAAAAACGTATATCTATGAGAGCGATGAAAATAATAACGACAGCGGCCAAAGAACGGCTGCCAGACACTACCGCATGCCGGGGCGACTTGCGGCGTGGAACAATCGATTCCCTGCGGCGAAGCGAAACAAAAGCGTTTTCTTCACGCTGCGGCTATGTATATTCAAACCGCACCATTAACATAAAAGAAAGGAGGCTTTCCCATGAAAAAAAGCGCAAACGACTTTCAAAGAAAAAAGGGGGATAATGTGATTTCCTCCGAGCTGCCCATGGGCTTTTCGATGGCGCTTGCAAAAAACACCAGCGCGCTGGCCTATTTTACAAACCTCACCGACGACATGAAGCAGAGCGTTGTCGAGCAAACCCACTCCATCAAATCAAAAGGGCAAATGCAGCAATTCGTCGACAGCCTTGTGCCCAGAATTCAAAGCTTTTAATTAAAAGTCAATTTTGATTTTTTGCGTCCGCTCTCACAAGGCGAGAACTATCCGCGGCCTTAAAGATCCCGGTCTTTTTCAGCGCCGCGGCAAGGGGCAGCCCCAAACCGAAGCACACCACCGCCTGGCCGGCACCCACAGAAATGGCATAAGGCAAAAACGCCGTAACGGTGAACGTGTTTCCCAAATATGTCAGCATTCCGCCTATAATCAATGCATTAAAGAGTACCGGCGGTAACAATGACAAAACGGGCAGCCCTTTGAAACATATTCTGCCAAGAAGCCGGCTGGCTATCGCGGCAAGCAGCGTCGCGGTGGGTCCTAAAATCATGTCCAGAATACCGTTCGGACTTATGATATTCGCGATGATACAGCCAACGGCAAGCCCCGGAATGGCCGCAGGGGTAAAAACAGGAAGAATCGTCAGCGCCTCTGAAAGGCGGAACTGCACCCCGCCATAGGCCAAACCAAAAAGAGATGAGAAATAAGTGAGCGCGGCATAAACCGCCGCAATGACGCCAGCCTGCACAATGAGAAGGGTGGTTTTTCTTGTTTTTTTCATGATTTTACCGTCCTTAGTTTTTTTTGAAAAAGCAGGATAACGGCATCCCCTTTTTCGGTCAGGATGTTGCGAACTGACCCGGTCTTTGACCGATTTGCCATATATGCGTTTCAAAAGCAAAGGAATTTGCATAAAGCACGTCGCGCACACGCTCAAAAAAAGCCTTTGCATAAGAATCTTGCCGCTATTAAAAATATTTTAACAGAACACCGCAGGCAAGTCAAGAAAAAAGCCCCAAGAAAGCGTGCGGCGTATTTTTCCTGTTTTTCATACGCCCAAAATTTATAGTCAATCGGCTAATTTGAAAAACAGTGAAACGGCCCTTGCAGAAAAAGCACTTGACATACTTGCGTTTTTTGTTATATAATAAGCCCTTGCAAGGGTTCGCGCCTGATTTTGCCATTAACAATGTTCTTTGGAAGATTGTTTGAATATAATTTACAGAATGGGGGTTTTCATGTGAAAAGGACATATCAGCCCAAAAAACGTCACCGCAAAATGGAGCATGGTTTCCGCAAAAGAATGTCTACCGCAAACGGACGCAAGGTTCTCAGCCGACGCCGTTCGAAAGGCAGAAAACAGTTAAGCTATTAAGTTCTCCTTTGATTCTGCCACTTTCAGCTTGCTTTAAGCTCGGGTGTCGGCTTGCCGTCGGCTGCTCTAAAGGCAGAAAGCAGTTGACCTCTTGTTTCAAACAACGACTTTGCCGCCTGTTCGCCCGCACCCATGCAAGCGGCAGGTTTCATGGCAAAAAATGCGTATCAACCATTTTTGCAGGCTGTATTTTTTTACAAGAGAAAGCGGCTTGCGTGCCAGCAACACGGCCAGCAAGCGCACGGCATTGCCCTGCGGGGGCTGCGTTTGTGAAACGGACAAGCCAGGGTGAAGCCATTGCCGAACATTCAAACCTTAACAAACAATCATGAATTCCGCAGAGCCTATCACCGCGGAAAAAGCTTTCGAGACCCTGCGCTGGTTACTTATTGCAACAAAAACCGCGCGGGCATTTGCCGTATCGGCATCACCGCAAGCAAAAAAATCGGCAATGCGGTGCAAAGAAACCGGGCCAGGCGTGTCATTATGGCGGCTTTTCGCGCCGTTCATGAAGAAATTCACGCCGGAGTGGATATCGTTTTTGTGGCAAGATCAAAAACGGTGCGGATGAAAAGCACCGAGATCGAGCTTGTGATGAGAAAACAGCTTGCGTTGGCCGGTCTTCTGAAAAAAAACTGACAAAACTCTTTTTTGGGGCTAGAGAGTGTTTACACGAGATGGATTTAGCCGGATTTTGGTGGATTTTTTGTCCGGCAAGCTCAAAATTGATGAAAATCCTTTCGGATTTCGAGATTTTTGGCGCCGCCGGGTGGAAAAAGACGCAAAATCCGCGCAAATAGCTCCCGTGTCAATGCTTTCTAAAAGGCTTTTTTGGCGAACCGCTGTTTTTAGAAAGAGAATCACAAAATTCGTGCGGCGGCTGTTCGCCCGAGCACATTCCCGGGGGTGGCCGTTTCGTGAAAGAATTCATTTTGAAAGTCATCGGTTTTTATCAGCGGAAACTCTCTCCGCTCTTTCCGCCCAGGTGCCGCTATCAGCCCACCTGTTCAGCCTATGCGTATGAAGCCATTCAGCGCCACGGCCTGTTCAAGGGCGGAATTTTATCTTTTCGGCGGCTGATGCGCTGCAACATTTTATTTCCGGGCGGCTATGACCCTGTGCCGGAAAAGAAAAATTAATGGAACGCAACCGGAAGTTTTGCCGAAAAGCGGCTTAAGTGAAATTTCCTGTTCCGAAAGGCAGGACTCCCTGAATGGAAGCAATCAGAAATGTTTTGGCAATCCCCTTCGGCTTTATTTTAAGCCTGTTTTATATGCTCACGCAAAACTACCTCCTGTCACTGCTGCTGCTGACGCTGGTGTTTAAGCTTGTTTTGATTCCGTCTGCCATCAACCAGCAAAAGGGCACGGCGCGGCAGGTGCGCTTTCAGGCAAAAATCAAAAAAATCCAAGAAATGTATAAGGGCGACAACATGCGCATCCAGCAGGAAACGCAGGCGCTCTACAAACGCGAGGGGTTCAACCCCATGTCTTCCGGCTGCGCGCCCATGCTGATTCAGTTTCCTGTTATGATCGGCCTTTACGGCGTCATTTATGCTCCGCTGAAAAACGTGCTTCGGCTTTCTGAAGCGGTTATTCAAAAGCTGACTGAGGTTTATCTCACACTGCCGAATATCGCGGCAAACGCGAGCAACTCCGTGAATACCGCGCAAATTGGCATTCTGGGCCGTTTTGCCGAAGTCAAGGCATTGATTCCTGACCTCGACGGCCATGTCATCGAGCAAATTGAGAAGCTCGCACGCTCCTTTATGCTGGGCCCCATCAATCTTGCGGACAGGCCCGACTTTTCAGAGCCGAGCATTCTCTGGCTGATCCCTATCCTGTCCGGCGTTACCGCAATGCTCTCGAGCGTTTTTATGTATATCAAGCAGCGGCAGACAAACCCCCAAATGGCGAAAAACCCCACTATGGGCTGCATGATGCTCACTTCGCCGCTTATGTCCGTTTATTTTACGTTCCTCTTTCCCGCCGGTGTGGGTGCATATTGGATCATGTCAAACGTTCTGGCCTTTATCCAGACAGTTGTTTTGAATTTTACACACAGTCCGCGCAAGGTGATTGCGCAGGTTATGATTGACGAAACCGTAGAACGGCGTTCCCGGGAGAACAACATTAAAAAGCTGAGCGAACTGGTTCGGGAATAGCGCCTTCTGCTTTTGGACTGCGCGGTGATATGCGCGGTTTTATGAAGGGATGATGAGTTACACATGATAAAAGAAGTTATTGCCACGGGCGCCACCATTGACGAAGCCATCGCAGCGGCAAAAGCTGAGCTGCGCGCGCCTGAGGATGCGGATGTTTCGGTTGAAGTGCTCGAACTGCCCCAAAAGAAAACGTTTGGCCTGTTCGGCGGCTCCAAAGCAAAAGTGAAAGCCTCTTATGAAGCTCCTGATGAAAAGCCCAAGGCAACGCAGGCTCCCATCACTGAAAAAAGGCCTGAGCGCACCATGCGCGCAGAACCGGAAAAGAAAGCGCCCCCGAAACCGAAGCCGCAAGAGTCCGCGTCGGCAAAACCCAGGCAGGAAAAGGTCGAGCCGGAAAAAAAGGCGCCTGAGAAAGAGCCTGTTGTTTATAAAGACGTGACCCTTTCAGAAATCCCTGCGGTGATTGACTATCTGCAGGCAATGCTTTCCGGCTTAGGCCTTGAAAAGGTTTCGATCACGGCAAAATCCGCGGACGGCGAGCTCTTCCTGCACGTTGACTGTGAGGACGATTATGGTATTTTGATCGGCCGCCGCGGCGAAACGCTGGATTCTGTGCAATATCTTGTGCGCCTGTTTGCGAACAGAAGCAATCAGGAATATACCCGCATTTCCATTAATGTCGGCAATTACCGCGAAAAGCGCGAAAATAATCTCAGGCAGCTCGCGGCAAAAACCGCGAGTCAGGTTTTGAGGTATGGAAGACAGTCCTCTCTTGAGCCGATGAATCCTTATGAAAGGCGGCTCATCCACACCGCCATTCAAGAAATTAAGGGCGTCACCTCTTATTCTGTGGGCGCGGATGCCGAGCGCCGCGTTGTGATTGCGCTGCAAGAGGGCTTCACGCCAACGCACGCAAAGGGCGGCGGCGGCCGAGGCGGCAACAACAGAAACAATAACAACTATAACCGCAACAAAAATAGCAACGGCAATAACAACAACCGCGGCAACTATAACAAATCCAACAACCATCAGGGCAACCGCAACGACCAGCGCACAACCGCAAAAGATGCCGCCGCCGTTTCGCTCTATGGTAAGATTGAGCCTAAAAAATAGAATTGTGCACTTTGGGGCTGCTTTGGCAGTCCCGCTTTTTTATGCCTTGAATATAATAAAAAAGATCTGTTTTGTGTTCACCACAGCTATAGCAAATTAATTGTCTATGACACGTTTCATGAAACACACAAAACCGTGAATCTTTTATATTAGGGGGACAAGGCAATGCCAATGGAATATAATCGGCAAATGGCCGTGGATTATGCGCACCGCTGGGCATTCGGACGCAATCCCAAATACTATAATTTTGACAATCTGGGCGGCGACTGCACCAATTTTGCCTCGCAATGCCTTTTTGCGGGCAGCGGAAAGATGAACTATAAAAAAACCTTCGGCTGGTATTACGGCAACCTGAATAACCGCAGCCCCTCCTGGACAGGCGTGGTGTATCTTTATAACTTTTTAACCGCAAACAAAGGCCCCGGGCCGTTTGGGCATGCCGCAAGAATTGAAGACGCAGAAGAGGGCGATCTTGTGCAGCTTCAATTCTTTAGCAAGGATCGGTTTTCGCACTCGCCTGTTATCGTGAAAGTTCATGCGCCCACGCCTGCAGGCATCTTGATTGCGGCCCACAGCGACGACAGCGACTTTCGGCCGCTGGACACCTACCCCTATAAAAACTACCGGGTCATTCACATTGACGGGGTTCGCTGAACGCCCGGCAAAAAGCGCCGCGCGAATCCGGCATTCTAGGCCCGCCAAGACGCCCCGGATCCTGCGAAAAGGCAGCCATAAAAATCAATATAAGAATCGCATCAAGTTTTTCAGAAACATACCTGCTGTCACAAAAATACAAGCCTGCCATGTTATTTTTTGTCGTAATGCGTCGGCACTTATATATCCTGTATATCTTTTTTCTTATAAAACGCAAAAATATATGCAATAAATCAAAAAAATACAAGCATTTAATTACAGTTTGGTAACAAAAACCAAAAAATATTGACTTTTACAACCGCAAGTGATATGATACATGCAGTTACAGGAAAGATTTTCTTGTGGCTCGAATTGAAAGATAATTTAAGTTTCATGAAAGGAGTTTATTTGTCATGAAGAAAATTATTGTGATTTTGGCTGCATTGGCTCTTGTTTTTGCTTTTGTCGCTTGCGACAAGACACCTGCCACAACAACTGCTGCTATCACAACCAAAGCAACAACAACTGCCACAACTAGCGCAACAACAGCTGCCACAACAGACGTTGATGGCACAACAGCTGCTGTAACAACAACTTCTGCGACCACCACAACTGCTGCTTAATCGTTGCAACATAGTAACAAAACAAAGGAATCTGGCTATGGTCAGGTTCTTTGTTTTTTTATATCCGCCCTTGCAATGACGGGTTACCCGTGCTATGATTATACAATAAATATTTGCTTTTCAAAGAAAGGACGCGCTCACATGAAACACCCCTGGCCATTATCAACTGAACTGCATTACTATGACATTTATCCCAAAGTCATTCCGGCAGGCAAGGTGAGTGAAATCACCGTCAAGCCCCTAGGCGCGCATGTTGCTTTTGCGCCGGATACAACATATCACCTTGCAGTGTGCCCCTTTGACGAAGGTACGCCGCGCAACTACCCAAAGCGCAAAAACCGCTTTGAATATGACGTGCGCCCGGGCGAAGACGGCTGCATCCGCTTCTCGTTTGAATTTTTCGGCGAGCAGCAGTTTTATATTCGCCTGAAGGATGACAAAAAATTGGATCTTGAGCTGAGCGTCTATTCAATTTTTGAAGACCTTGTGGGCCGCTACCCGTTTATCGGCGACCTGCACATCCACACCAACCGTTCCGACGGCCGCCAGGCGCCTGCAATTGTTTGCGCCAACTACAGAAAAACGGGCTATGATTTTTTTGCCATCACAGATCACCGCCGCTATTACCCCTCTCTTGAGGCAATCGAAGCATACAAAGACGTGCCGATCGAATTCACCATTGTGCCCGGTGAAGAGATTCACCTGCCCTGCAACCACGAGGACGGCTATCATATCAACGACGTGCACCTGATCAATTTCGGCTCCGAATACAGCATCAACGCCCTCATCGAAGGCGACCATGTCAAAGAGGTGGGCGGGGACAAGGGCCGCCGTTCGCTTTTTGGCAGCTGCCCTGACAAGATCATGACGAGCGAAGAATATTTTGCCTTAATTGATGAACACACAAAAGGGCTGGAAATCCCCGATAACATCGAACCGTTTGCCTATGCCTCCTGCCACTGGATTTTCAATGAGATCCGCAAAGGAAACGGGCTTGGGGTCTTCGCGCACCCCTATTGGGTTTCAAACGTGCTGCAGGTGCCGCCCGAATTTGTGGAATTCATGATGGAAACACAGCCCTTCGACGCGTTTGAGGTGCTGGGCGGCGAGCTCAACTATGAGCAAAACGGCTTTCAGACCCATCAATATTATGAAGACAGGATCAAAGGCCGCCATTACCCGATTGTGGGCAGCACAGACAGCCATTCCTCCGTCAATTCCGACAAGTCGCACATCTGCTCAACCATCGTCTTTTCCCCCGAAAACGAGCGCACAGCTCTTATTGCATCGATCAAGGATTTTTACAGCATCGCGGTCGACACCATCAGCGAGGAGTTCCGCCTTGTGGGTGAAATGCGCTTTGCACGGTATGCCTGCTTCTTGCTGCAGGAGTTTTTCCCGCTGCATGACGACCTTTGCTATGAAGAGGGCCGCGCGATGAAGGACTATGTTTGCGGCGACCTTGGGGCAAAAGAGCTGCTCGAAGCGATTTCGGGCCGCATGAAGACGCAAAGAGAAAAATATTTCGCGTTTTAAACAGAAGATATCTACCTTATCAAATATTGTTTTGATACCATTTTGTGCTGCGCTCAATAAACCCCGCAATCACCTCAGGCGGCTGCTGCATGCCGCTTTGCACCCATGAGCGAATCACTGCAATGCTGCCATATGACACAAACGTATAAAGCATTTCAAGGTCATCCTCTTTTGCCGCGCCGGTCTGCCGCCAAAGCGCCAGGCACTGCCCGCGTGCAAGCTCCACCACCGCAACGGCAAAGTCCGCGTCGCCATACTTGCCAAAAATGGCCTCGCAGGAGTCGCGGTGCTCAGAAATCGTTCTGCATATTTCGGCATAAAAGTCTGAAAGCAATGCGGTGCTTGAAATTTCATGCACGGCGTGAAGAATCGACTCTGCAAGCTCGTTTTTCGTTTCATCCATCAGCGCATAGATGTCTTCATAATGGGCATAAAAGGTCGCGCGGTTGATGCCTGCCTTTTCACACAGCTCTTTTATGGTGATTTTATTGATGGGCTTTTCCCGCAGCAGCGAAAGAAAGCTCTGGCGAATCATCATTTTTGTCAGCTTGATGCGGTGATCGTTTTTTTGCATAGTGATGCCGTCCTTTCATAAAAACAGGGAAATTCTGGCCGACGCGTCCCCTTGTGCCGCCATTGACGTCCTTTGCTTTTTGTACAGAAAAAGCAAAGCTCCTTGTTGGAAAACTCATTTAAATTATTGCCTTTTGCCGACACCGAACTTTTCGGTGTCGGTTTTCTTGCGTTGCCGCAAAATCTATTGGTTGCAGCAGAAACACTCCGTAATTATAATATAAAATAGAAAGAAAATCAACACTATGTATGTTTTTTAAAAAACTGTCGCAAGGGGGAGAGCGTGTGACAAAACAAAGTTATGACCCTGACCGCCCGCAAAGCTTTGCGCAGGAGTGGGGCGTTC
>JAISXG010000019.1 GCA_031270605.1 Oscillospiraceae bacterium
AAAGACGGAACGCCCCTCTGCTTTTTGGATGCATACAAAGACGAACCCCATGCCTACATAAAACTATGGAAGCATCATGCTGCCCAGAAGCATGCAAACCTGTTGAATGAAATCGCGGAGAAGAGGGGCGAGCGGTGGCTTGCTAACTACGGCGGCAAAATTTCGTCTGAGTGGGCCGTTCCGAAAATCTGGCAGGTGCTTGAAGAAGCGCCCGAAATTTATGATGCGGCGGACACGTTTATTGAGGCCGCGGACTGGCTCGTTTGGCAGCTCACGAGCAAAGAAAACCGCAACTCCTGCACCGCGGGCTATAAAGAGATGTGGAACAAGCGCGCGGGCCACCCCTCAAACGACTTTTTCAAGGCTCTTGACCCCCGCCTTGAGCGTGTGGTTGACGAAAAGCTCTCGCGTGACATCAGCCCCATGGGCGGCAAAGCGGGGGAGCTGACGCAGGCGATGGCCGAAAAGCTCGGGCTCAAAGCGGGAACGGCCGTTGCGGTCGCGATTATTGACGCGCATGTGTTTGTACCCGCCGTGGGCATTGACGACGCGGGCAAAATGCTTGCCATCATGGGCACGTCCACCTGCCATATGCTGCTCGGCAAAGAAGAAATTCAGGTGCCCGGCATCTGCGGCGTGGTGGAGGATGGCATCCTGCCCGGCTTCTTCGGTTATGAGGCGGGTCAGTCCTGCGTGGGCGATCATTTCCAGTGGTTTATTGATAACTGCCTGCCCGCTTCCTACTATGAGCAGGCAAAGGCGGAAAATAAAAATATTCATGTTTTCCTGCGTGAAAAGGCACAACAACAAAAGCCGGGTGAAAGCGGCCTGCTGGCCTTGGACTGGTGGAACGGCAACCGCTCCACACTCGTGGACGTGGACCTGACCGGCATGCTGCTGGGCATGACGCTCCAGACCAAGCCCGAGGAAATCTATCGCGCGCTCATTGAAGCCACTGCATACGGCACACGCATGATCATTGAAGCGTTTCGTGAGAGCGGCGTCGCCGTCGACGCGTTTTATGCCGCGGGCGGCATCGCCAAAAAAGACCCGATGACCATGCAGATTTACGCCGATATTATTAATATGCCCATAAAAATCGCGGGCAGCGACCAGGGCGGTGCGTTGGGCTCGGCAATTTTCGGCGCGGTCGCCGCGGGCAAGGAGGCGGGTGGCTATGACGATGTGTTCGAGGCCGCGCGTGTGATGGGCAAGGTGCTTGATATTGAATATGCCCCCAAGTCGGAAAACGCGGCGGTATATGATAAACTGTTTGTCGAATACAAAACGCTGTATGATTATTTCGGGAAGGGCGAGAACGACGTGATGAAACGCCTGAAAGAGCTGAAAATCAAGCAAAGCTCTTAAAGAACTCATCGGTTACCTGAAAAATAGAGGGGCGGCACGGAAAACATTTTTTCGCTGTTGCCCCTGTTGGCATATCAGAAGTTATTTTTATAAATTGGCAAAAAGGAGAACTATGACAGACTTTACACATTTGCATCTGCACACAGAATACAGCCTATTGGACGGCGCTTCCCGCATCGGGCCGCTGATGAAGCGCATTAAAGCGCTCGGGCAGAAATCCGTCGCGATCACAGACCACGGCGTGATGTACGGCGTGATCGATTTCTATAAGGCGGCGAAGGATGAAGGCCTCAATCCGATCATCGGCTGCGAGGTCTATGTCGCCGCGCGGTCCCGCCACGACAAGGTGCACGGGTTTGACAACCAGCGCGCCCACTTGGTGCTGCTGTGCGAGAATAACACGGGCTATAAAAATTTAATGAAAATGGTGTCGCTCGCGTGGACGGAGGGTTTTTATACAAAGCCCCGTGTCGACAGGGAGCTGCTTGAAAAATATCATGAGGGTCTGATCTGCTCCTCCGCCTGCCTTGCGGGCGAAATTCCGCAGGCGCTGTTAAACGGCGACTACGAAAAGGCGAAAGAAACCGCGCTTTGGTATGACAGCGTGTTCGGTCACGGCAACTATTTTCTTGAAATTCAAAACCACGGGCTGCCCGAGCAGCTGCAGACGAACCCCGACATCATCCGCCTTTCGCGTGAGCTGGACATTCCGCTGATTTGCACGAACGACTCGCACTACCTCACGAAAGAGGATGCGAAGATTCAGAAAATCCTTATCTGCATCCAGACCAACCACACCATCAATGAGGATACGGGGCTTGAATTTTCAACGGATGAATTTTATGTCAAGAGCGGCGACGAAATGCTCGAGCTGTTTGCCGACACGCCCGACGCGCTTGAGAACACAAATAAAATCGCCGAACGCTGCCAAGTTTCATTTGAATTCGGCGACATCAAGCTGCCGCACTTTGAAGTGCCGGGCGGCATGGATCACTGCGAATATTTCACAAAAATCTGCTACGAAGGATTTTCTGAGATTTATGGCGAAAACCCGCCGAAGGAATATAAAGAGCGCCTTGACTATGAAATCGGCGTGATTGACCAGATGGGCTTCACCGATTACTTTTTGATCGTGCGTGATTTTATCCATTATGCAAAGACGCAGGGCATCCCCGTCGGCCCCGGGCGCGGCTCGGGCGCGGGCAGCATCGCGGCCTACTGCACAGGCATTACGGGCATCGACCCGATGAAGCACGTTTTGCTCTTTGAGCGATTCCTCAACCCGGAGCGCGTGAGTATGCCCGACTTTGATATTGACTTCTGTTTTGAACGGCGTGAAGAAGTTATTGAATATGTGGTGCGCAAATACGGCGCGGACCATGTTTCGCAGATCGCCGCGTTCGGGACCATGGGCGCGAAGGCCGCCATACGCGACGTCGGGCGTGTGCTTGGCCTGCCTTACGGCGAAGTGAACGAGATATCCAAAAAGGTGCCGTCCGACCTTGGCATGACGCTCGAAAAAGCATTGAAAGGCGCGCCGGAATTCATTGAGCTTTATAGCTCCCGCCCCGAATACAAAGAATTGATCGACACCGCGAAAAAGATCGAGGGTATGCCCCGCCATGTTTCAAAGCACGCGGCGGGCGTGGTGATCAGCCAGTCGCCGGTGGACGAATATGTGCCGCTTGCGAAAAACGGCGAATATGTCATCACGCAGTTTGATAAAAAGCTGGTCGAAAAGCTCGGCCTTCTCAAAATGGACTTCCTCGGGCTGCGCACACTGACGCTCATCAGTGACGCGGAAAAAATGATCCGCAAAAAGATACCGGATTTTGATATTTATAAAATCGACCTTGACGACCCGGAAACTTACGCCATGCTCTCACGCGGCGAGACCTACGGGGTGTTCCAGTGCGAATCGGGTGGCATCACAAAGCTGATGGTCAACATGGCGCCGCGCAACCTTGAAGATATTATCGCGGTTATCGCACTCTATCGCCCCGGCCCGATGGATTTCATTCCCCAATACCTTGAAAACCGCGCCCACCCCAAAAGCGTCAAATACCATACACCTCAGCTTGAACATATTTTGGACGTCACCTGCGGCGTTATCGTCTACCAGGAGCAGGTCATGCAGATTTTCCGCGATCTTGCGGGCTATTCGCTCGGCCGGTCTGACATGGTGCGCCGCGCCATTTCCAAAAAAGAGGCCGAGGTGCTTGAGCAGGAGCGCAACAGCTTTCTCTATGGCCTGAAAGAGGCTGACGGCACAGTGGTCTGCGAGGGCTGTGTCAACCGTGGCATTGAAGAAGAAGCGGCAGTCAAAATTTTTAATGACATGTCCTCTTTCGCGGCTTATGCGTTTAATAAATCCCATTCCGCGGCCTATGCCTACCTTTCGTTCCAGACGGCGTGGCTGCGCTGCCATTACCCGCAGGAGTTCTTCGCCGCTACGATGACCAGCGTTATCGACAATACGGAAAAAGTGGTTCCGTTTATTGCCGAGTGTGAATCTATGGGCATCCATGTTCTGGCGCCCAGCGTGAACGAGAGCGCGGAAAGCTTCACGGTTGACGGGCAATCCATCCGTTTTGGCCTGCTTGCCATCAAAAATCTCGGCAGGGGCTTCATCCGCACCATTCTTGAGGAACGCGAGAATAACGGCAGATACACCTCGTTTTTCTCTTTTTGCAAACGCAATTACAGCAAGGATTTTAACAAGCGCGCGATTGAAAACCTCATCAAAGCCGGTGCGCTTGACAACCTCGGCGCCAACCGCCGGCAGATGCTGGCGATGCTTGAGGACGTAATTTCTCACCTTGACAGCGATAAGAAGCGGAACGTGGAGGGGCAGCTCGGATTTTTTGACCTTTCTGCCGATATGCGTGAAAGCGCGGAGCCGGAGCCGCCGAAAATCGGCGAAATGCCGGAGCATGAGATGCTTGCGCTTGAAAAGGCCACAACGGGGCTTTACCTTTCCGGTCACCCGATGGCTGAATACAGAAAAGCGTCCAAGATGCTGCACACGGCACGAATTACCGATTTGCTGGACTCTGCTTCAGAAGAAGAACCCGGAAAATATAAAAATAAAGAAAATATTTCTGTGTTGGGCATTTTGGCCGGCATTCGAAAAATTACAACAAAAAGTGAAAAAATGATGGCGGTTTTGCAGCTTGAAGACACTTACGGCACGATCGAAGCGCTGGTGTTTGACAAGGTTTTGAGCGAAATCAACCATCTGCTTGTGCCGGACGCCATTGTGCTCGTAAAGGGCGAGCTGCAGCTGCGCGAGGACGACCCCGCAAAAATTTATGTGCGCTCGGTTGAGCCTTGCCCGCTGCCGAAGGATTCTGAGCTGAACGATGATTATCATGTGCCCCCGCCGGAATATGAGCGTTTGAGCTATTTAGACACCGCGCCGCCTGCGCCCGCAGCCGAGCCGGACGATGAAGATGAGCTGATGCATATCCCGCTTGCGTCTGAGCGCGAGCATGTATATCAAGGCGCCCCGCGGCCTGTCGCATCTGCCGTGCCCGCAGCGCCGGTTCTCTATCAAAGCGCCGCCGCTGTTTCAAAAAAAGAAGAGGCGGGCAGCAATGCGGACGCAAACGGCAAAAAGAAAAAGGTCGGATTGTTCATCCGCGCGGCATCGTCTGACTGTTCCAGCCTTCTTGCCGCGGAATCACACCTGAAAATTTTTCCGGGCAGCATCCCGGTTTATTATTATTATGTGGATACGAAGCGGTATAATATGCAGACAGGTCTTCGCATTGAAGTGAATGACGCGCTTCTCAAAAGCCTCAGGCAATCGTTCGGCGAAAAAAATGTTGTGCTGCAAATGTGAAGCTTTTTTGTATGTATCGCACAGCTTTTATGATGTTTTTTTGTGTTTTGGGTTCCACATTTATAAAAATTATACAATATTAATTATTTTGGATATTCCGTGCGCATTCGCTTGACACAGACCGGTTATCGTAATAGAATAGAATGCGTATGACGAAGTTCGATTGTTTTCGGAGGTATGAAACAAATGGCAAAAAAAATCAAAATTATCGGTGTGCTCACAAGCGGAGGAGACGCCCCGGGCATGAACGCCGCCATCAGGGCGGTCGTGAGAACCGCCTATGCGCACGACATTAAGGTGCTTGGCATTATGAGCGGTTATCAGGGGCTGATTGAGGGCAAAATGAAAGAGCTGAATATTCGCTCGGTTGCCAAAATCATCGACAAGCCCGGCACGGAGCTATATTCCGCAAGATGTGAGGAATTCCGTCATGAGCCCGGCATTCAGCGTGCTGTGGATGTTTGCAAAGAATATCAAATTGACGGCATCATCGGTATTGGCGGCGACGGCACCTTCAGAGGCTTGCAGGACCTTTCCCGCCACGGCATCTCCTGCATCGGCCTTCCCGGAACGATCGACAACGACATTTCCTGCACGGACTACACCATCGGCTATGATACGGCATTGAATACGGTCGTCAACGCGGTCGACTGCCTGCGCGCCACGTCAGAGTCGCACAAGCGCTGCTCTGTGCTTGAAATCATGGGCAACACCGCAGGGGATCTGACCCTTTACGGCGGTATCGCGACCGGCGCCACCGCAATCGTTCTGCCCGAACGCGAGTTTGATTTTCAAAAGGATATTATTGACAGGATCGTGTCGGCAAGGAATGCCGGCAAGGTGCATTTTATTGTTTTGGTTGCCGAGGGTGCTTTCAAAGACAACCGTGCGAAGGGCTCAAAGGCATATCTGCCGCAAGACGGCATTGCGGATGTGCATCAGCTTGCAAAATGCATCGGCTGCTCCACGCAGGAGCTGATTTCGGCAAACGGCAAGCAGGGCTTTGCGGCCTGTATCAAGCTTTGCCCCCGCACGGGTGCGGATTGCCCGAACAGCGCGAACCTTGTTCCCGGCCTTGGCGACGACGCAGCGGCCGCGGCTGATGCGGCCGCGAAAGAAAAAGCACCCGCGATTGCGCAAAAAAAAGCAATTTCTGAAGCCGATGCTTATCAAAAGCTTTATTGGGAAGAATTGTTCAATATCTTCAAAAATGACGATCAATATACTTATATTCCGGGCGTTGAAACCAGGGGCAACGTGCTCGGCCACATTCAGCGCGGCGGCATACCGACTTATAAAGACCGTTATGTGGCAAGCAAAATGGGTGAATATGCTGTCAACATCATTGCAGAGGGCGCGACGAACCGCGTGGTGGCCATCAAAAACGACAAATATGTTGATTATGATATTCAAGAGGCGCTCAAACAGCCTAAGTCGTTTGAGTTGGGCGACTATGAAACCGCAATGATTCTTTCTGTCTGATATATTATTTAATTTAAAACATAAAAAGATCTTTGGCCTTGTGTCAAAGGTCTTTTTTTGGGCATACTAGTCACAGTAGACAATTATTAAAAAATTAAAAAAGCGGCAACAGTGCTTTGAACTGCGCGGTTTGCCCTTTCAAAGCTCTTTTTTTTATTTTGTAAATGAAATATCAGGTCAAAGGGCATCTATTTCCCGCAAATAAACCGCCCGCCGAAAGGCAAATTAAAAGGGTATTCACCGCTCGTGGCGCAGCATTCGATTTGCGCAAATGCAGTTTTGCAAAATTTCGCGGCGATGAATATTGGAGGTGGCGAATGAGACAAAAAGTGAAAACCCTAAGCGCAGTTCTTTCTTTTTTTATTATCGCAATCATGATGATGGTCGCATATGGAAATGTCACAATCTCTGCTGAATATATTGTTCCCGAGAACACGGTGCTTGATCTTGGATGTTTTTTCAAAATGTCTGATGTCAAACGCGGCAGTAATGTGGCTTCTTATGCAAAGGCAAAGTCGGTAGGCGCGGTGAGCAGCAAAGCAAAAGACAATCAAAAAGCAGTCGATGTAAAGCTGTTCGGCGTCGTTCCCGTGAAAACCGCAACACTCACAAAAGGGCAGAGAAAATATGTTGTGCCAAGCGGTGACGTGTTCGGCTTGAGGATTTATTCTGACGGCTTGATGGTGATTGCCATAGACAATGTCGAAACAGACATGGGAAAAATCAGCCCCGCTGAAGCCGCCGGCCTGAAAAACGGCGACCTGATCAAGGCAGTGAACAAAACTCCGGTGGAAAAAACCTCTGATTTTACAAAAGCTGTTGAAAAATCTGAAGGGCAATCCCTGCAGCTGCAAGTAGTTCGGGGCGAAGAAACAATGGCTCTCTCCCTCACGCCGGCGCTCGCTTCTTTCGACGGCAAATATAAAGCCGGGCTTTGGCTGCGCGACAGCACCGCGGGAATCGGCACAATGACCTTCTATGACCCGGCAAGCGGAATTTTTGGTGGTCTTGGGCACGCGGTGTGTGACGCAGACACCACAAAAATTGTTCCCCTCGGGGGCGGCGATGCATTGACGGCGATTATCAAGGGCTGCTATAAAGGCAGCAACGGCACGGCAGGGGAGCTTTGCGGCGTGTTCGGCGACAAAGTGATCGGTTCGCTTGCACACAACGGAACCTCCGGTGTTTATGGGCTGTTAAGCGAATATGATAAAAAGGCAAAGGCGCTGCCCGTGGCGATGAGGCAAGAGGTGCAAACAGGCCCCGCGCAAATCATTTCAACAGTTGACAACGAAGGCCCGCAGATCTATGACATTGAAATTCTCAAAATCAACACGGCTGCGGACGCAAATGAACGGAACATGACCATTGAAATTAAAGATGATGATCTGATTTCAAAAACAGGCGGCATTGTTCAGGGCATGAGCGGCAGCCCCATCATTCAAAACGGCTATCTTGTCGGCGCTGTAACGCACGTTTTTATTAATAACAGCTTGCAGGGCTATGGCATTTTTGCAGAAAACATGATGAAAACCAGCGACTCTTTACTGGAAATGATGAAAAACAATAACGCGGCATAACAACAATGGGCGGGGCAAGCAATTGCCTCGCTTTTTGCTTAATAATAAACAAACTACCACTTCCATATATGATTTATGCAATAATTATTGACATTGCATAGTTTTTCTTGTAGATTATCAGTATCGGAACCTGATAAAAATCTTGTTGTCGGGCTTTTGAAGGGGTAATGACGTTTGAAAAATAAATTTTTCAAACGGGAAGTTGTGTGCTTTTCTGCCATAAGGATCGGCAGAAATATTACTGTGTAATACCACACAAAACTTCCGCCTCTCAGAGAAAGGGTGGTCATAAAAATGAAAAAAAGTATCATGCAATGCATCGCTTCACTGCTCATCTTTTCTGCAGTAATGTTTTCACTCACCTCCTGCGGCAATAAAGACGACACGCAAGCCAATGCGAGCACAACAACAGAAACGGCCACCGTTACAGAAGATGCTTCTGCAGGTGATAATACATCAACCGAACCGTTAAACCAAGAGTCTTCAACGGCTCAAAACACGCAGACAACCACACAAAAACCCTCTGCACCGTCTTCTTATGAGGAAATTCTTGCAGTTTATACCCGAGTGATGAACAAAGCAAAGGCAGACGCGCCCGGATTCAAAATGAAAGAATTTCAAAAATTGCCCGGCACTTCCGCTGACAGAAAAATTATTAACGGCAGCGCCTTTATAATCAACAACCTCTTAACCATCGCGGGCGGTTTTATGACGACGGAAGACAAGGCCGAAGAAATTAAAAAAGACCCGGGGTCAGACATGAAATGGTTCCCTGTTGCCAAAAACTCAAAGGGTTGCCTGTTGACGGACGTGAGTGCCATTAAAGACGCAAAATATCAGATTTTGAGCGATGGCAACGCCGAAATCACAATTGTTTTAAAGGATGAGAGCCAGGCGGAGCCAACACCCGAAAATACAAATGCCCCCTTGAGCAAGGTCGGATCCATGTTTTACCCGCTGCCGGTGAAAACGGTTGTTGAAACCGCAGAAGGCGTGCCGCTTTTGAAGGTGGAGAACTATGATTTTGTCTATCATGACTGCACCGCAGTGCTGGTTTTTAATCCCGCAAATGATCAAGTCATCAAGCTTGACCAAACAATGGCCTG
Source organism: Oscillospiraceae bacterium (assembly GCA_031270605.1). Classification (GTDB taxonomy): domain Bacteria; phylum Bacillota; class Clostridia; order Oscillospirales; family Acutalibacteraceae; genus JAISXG01. Next base: position 9,381 of record JAISXG010000019.1, read on the forward strand.
CCGGGCCTATGTAAAAGGCTCGCTTGGCATGAGCTTTGAAGCAGAGCAAGAGATTTATAATTACACGAAATTCTGGGATCTGGTTTATTAACTGATTTTTTCGGTATTATCCCGCTTTTTAACAGGTTGCAGGCGGCAAATTTGTCTCATTCTTGAAATAAAACGGCAGTGAAATCAGAGCAAAAATAAATCAAGTTTTTGCGAAATTCATATTGACAACCCCTGCCCGCTCTGCTATAATAATCACCGTTGCGAGAGTGGCGGAACCGGCAGACGCGCACGTTTGAGGGGCGTGTGGGGAGACTCGTACGGGTTCAAGTCCCGTCTCTCGCACCAAAAAGTCCATACTTAAACCAGTGGTAAAAAAAATACTGCTGGTTTTAGTATTTATGGCATCAATAAAATCCGGTAAAAAGTAACGGGCAGTCGATTGCGGCTGCACGTTACT
>JAISXG010000083.1 GCA_031270605.1 Oscillospiraceae bacterium
CACTCATGTACGCCGCCGCTTCGTCGCTGGACAGCGGGAACGCGGTTCCGGCTGCGCCCGCGCTTGCCGGCGTCGCTGCCGGCAAACTGAAGCCGTTGTACGCGGCATTGAAGCCATGCGTGTAATCTTCTCCCAGGGCGGTCAATGCATTATGGGTCACCGCTTTTGTCACCAAAACGCTGGAGCTGTTTGCGCTTGCGAAGCTGTCATACCAGCTGTCTATCGCGGTTTTCAGCTCAGAATCCTCACTGTTATAATTGTTCGAACAAGGCCAATCTGTATCAAAAGAAGAAGTTCCTGTCACCTCAGTGCGGACAATCAGGAAATATTCCTGTCCACGAACCATTTTCTTGGCAACGGCGATCCAATCTGCCGTATCATGGGTTTGCGCCGTGGTCAGACGGTAATTTTGTGCGTCCACGACTTCGGCATCCATGTCTATTCTGCCGTTGAAGGCATCGATAATCTCCTCCGGTGCGTCGGTCCATTTGGGATAGTCGCCGCCCAGTTCTTCCAAGGACAAAGCTTCCATTTCGGTATGGACAGCATAGTAATAGTTGCCATCCGGCTGGACTTTGAGTTCAACGGCGTCTATGAAGTTCGCGGTTGTCGCGCCCGGAGCGATGGCGTCGCCCCAGTAGATCCACGCGTCGGCAATTCGGCCGCCGTCAAGACCGCCGTCCTGGGAGAGCGCGCGGTCGTCGATAATCCACTTGGACACTGGCCGCACGCCGTCCGCGGCCCAGTCTGACAAGGTGATGATATAATCGTTGGCCAACAGCCACCGGATATAACCTGCTGTTTCGTTGGGCCGAATGGAGTCGTTGACGAATTTGCCGTCCGCATAAACCGTGCCCTGGTCGGCGATCAGGTTCGTGCCCTTGAAGTCGGTCCAGTCGCGGGCGGGGTAATCGCATTCGCCGTTGCGGTGCGGCGCTTCGCCGTTGGCGATGGTATTGTGCTCTTCGGATTTGTTGGCGTCTGCGTCCGCGCGCACGTTGCCTACAATATGTTGGACATCGCCCGCCCCGTATGCGGTGGTGACAAAATCGCCATACTGGCCATTGGGGTCCTTGGCCTGAGTCTGTATATACCAGCCATGGATACCGCTTACCGCATCGGTCAATTCGACTACCGCCGGCGCGTTAGGGTATGCGGCCTGGGCCGCTGCCTCCGTGTCGAAGACAATAAACGCGCCCGAAGTATCAATCATATAACGGTCGAGCGTTTTCTCGATGACCATAGGACGGATTTCCATGTACTCTTTCAATTGGATTCTCGCATACACAGGCGCAAAGCTGTCATCGGTCCCGGTGTTCTTGACCCGGATTTCCTTTTTCAACGTACCGTCCGTAGTTACCCAGTTGGTTTTCTCTTGAAAATCCTCAATTAGTTTTACATTGTACTTCAGCGCTTCGTTGGACGCCTCGTTGGTTTTGTGTTGTGAAAAGTCATTCCACATGTAGGTTCCACCGATGGTGAGCGCCACTATGAGAATAACTACGGTTACCATAGCGGCCTTTTTCTTTAGATTGTGCGTTTTTGTTTGCATTGACATGATTTTTTCCTCCTGATAAATTTGGTTTATCTATGAATAACAAAGTTGAGGCTCCCGATCCAGTAAAGACCGGAAGCCTCAACAACGCCTTTCCAGCGAAGAGCTGGATCTTAATTTAATGACCCCGTGTTATTTAAGACCACGGTTTTGATTCGTCCACTCGGGGCCAGCTACTCAAGTCCCGCGACTAAGTTTCTGCCTTTGAATCAAGCAACTGCGTTAATTAAAGATGTCAGATGTAACCCACAAAGCGGGGCGAACGCCGTACAAAAGGCTGACACCGTAATAATCAACAGAGCCATCGGTGTAGAGAAGAGCTGCGCTATTCGAATCCGAGGCAGTAGGCGAACGGAGCCATGAAGCAACAGAAGTTCCGTCTGCTAAAGCTTCCCAGTTGGTGTGCGCAACGATTGCTGTTCCTCCGGTTGTTCTGTCGCTGGTGTTGTATTTGGTATTTGCGGATGTATCATACCAAAATACACTCATGTACGCAGCCGCTTCATCGTTGGACAGCGGGAACGCGGTTCCGGCTGCACCTTCTGCCAAGGTCGCTGTTGGCGAGCTGAGACCGTTGTACGCGGCATTGAAGCCATGCGTGTAATCTTCTCCCAGGGCGGTCAATGCGTTATGGGTCACCGCTTTTGTCACCAGAACGCTGGAACCGTTTGCGCCTGTGAAGGTGTCGTACCAACTGTCTATCGCTGTTTTAAGTTTACAATCCGCGCTGTTATAGTTGTTCATATAGGGCGGCTCTCCATCGAAAGAAGAGTTTTCTGTCACCTCAGTGCGGACAATCAGATAATAATCTTGGCCGGAGACCGTTTTCTTGGCAACAGCGATCCAATCTGCCGTATCGCCGGTTTGCGCCGTGGTCAGGCGATAGTTCTGCGCGTCCAAGACTTCGGCGTCTGGGGCGATATCACCGGTGAAGGTATCAATGATCTTCTCCGGTGCGTCGGTCCATCTCGGCGTATCACCGCTTAGTTCGTCCAGAGACAAAGCTTCCATCTCGGCATGGATGGCGTAGTAAAAATTGCCGTCCGGTTGGACCTTCAACTCAATAGCACTCATGAAGTTCGCGGTTGTCGCACCCGGAACAATGGCTCTGCCCCAGTAGATCCAGGCATTGGTGTCGAGCCCGTCACGGTCGTCGATAATCCACTTGGACACGGAGACTCCGTCCCATGCTGAAAGCAGGATAATGTCGTTATTATTAAGCCGCCACCGAATGTACTGTGTCGTCGGATTTGTGGCGTCCTCAAAATTCTCGTCCGTGTTTTCCCAGACTCTGGCTGGATAGTCGCATTCGCCGTTGCGGTGCGGCGCTTCGCCGTTGGCGATGGTATTGTGCTCTTCGGATTTGTTGGCGTCCAGGCGGGCGTTTTCCATGGACTGGTCGCCGACTACCCATGTCTTATCGCCGAGCTCGTACCGGGTGGTGACGAAATCGCCGTACTGACCGTTGGGGTCGTGTTCTTTCGTTTGGATGAACCAGCCATGAGCTCCGCTTACAGCGTCGGTCAATTCGACCACCGCCGGCGCATCGGGGTAGGCGGCCTGAGCCAGCGCTTCGGTCTCAAAGACGATAAAGTCACCGCTCACGTCGATCATGTACCGGTCGGGGGTCTTTTCCATGACCATCGGCGCCAGCTCCATGTATTCTTTGAGCTGGATACGTGCGTACACATTGCTGTAGGAGCCGTCGGTAAGACCGGTATTCTTGACCCGGATCTCTTTTTTCAACGCACCATCCGTAGTTACCCAGTTGGTTTTCTCTTGAAAATCCTCGATCAGTTTTACGTTGTACTTTGGCAACTCATTCAATACCTCGTTGGTTTTGTGCTGCGAAAAGTCATTCCACATGTAGGTTCCACCTAACGCAATTGCAATCACCAGTACCACAGATACGGCTGCTGCGGTCTTTTTCTTCAGGCCGCGATTTTTTGTTGTTTCCATAAGACTTTTTACTCCTTTTCTGTTTTTGATTTCTTTTGTTTTCTATGCCAATGCAGTTTTTGAGGTACGCAAAACACCTCCTTTTTTTGGGGTATGCAAAACACCTCCTTTTTGGCTTTCATACAAGAAAGATGCAGGAGAGCGAAAAAAGGATGCAAAATAAAAAAAATTTTATGTATCTGTTGGGGTTTCTTTTTCAGACGGAGCCTGTTCATAGCCCAAAAAATAACCGGCAGCAAGCGACTTGTCAAAGAAGCTGCTGCCGGTATGAAACTGATTTCGGTTATCAAAGTAAAAGAGATAGCGTTTCCCGATTTTAAGCTTACAGCTTTTTGACAACCGTAGGGTGGTTTCCGCGCCAGCATCATCCAGTATGCGGATATTTTTGAATTTTCCGATCAGATTGGTACTGACGCCGACACAGGTTCCCTCCACCACCTCATATATTCGCTTCACGGCGATACGGTAAATGGCAAAAGCCTTGTAGATACAGTTCGCAAACAGGGCGATGCTAAGGATCAACAGCACTCGATCTCTTACTGTAATAAAATAGACCAGCCCGAACAACATACACCCGGCCCCGATCAAACCGGTGAAAAGTATTTTGTTGAATAAAGGTGCGGGCAATTGTTTCATGTAAATGCCTCCTCAATTAGGTTTAAATATGATTTGCTTTTGCAAATACAGGTTGACTACCGCCTGCGTAACGGGAATCCGGTTTGCTGAGGTCATTCCCGTAAAATCATCCCGGCTGCCGGGTTGCGGGATGCCGCCCGGGTAGAGCGCATCCATCAGCTTTCGTTCAGTGGAAATGTCCACAGCCTGGCTGTCCACACAACGAACCAGGTCTTCTCCAGTCAGCGCCGCTTGGCGGGCAAGACACAGCAGCAGCTTTTCGTCCGGCGTCAGCTTGGCCCTGACGAAAATTTTTCTGGTTATGGCAAAAGGGATCCGTTGCCTGAAGGTTAGATGCAGAAAAGCACACAGCTTCGTAAAAAAGCCTTCGTATAAAGGCTCAATATACAACTTTGCAATTAATGCGTACAGTGCTTCCGCTGCCGTATATCCACGGCCGGAAACAACCAATCCGCGCCGTTCCAGGCGGGTTAAGTAGTCCTCAAATTCCGCGTCTCCAAGAATATGGGCTTCGCGTTCTTTCTGGTAGAATATTTTTGACAGTTCATCAAAAGTGTGGATCGCCCACATCAGGCTGGACCAGATAATCATCTCTTCTAAAGAAAGGATATATTCTTTGTGGTTCAATATAATTACCGGATAACTGCTTTGATTTTTTTCTCTTCGGATTTCATATCCGCCTACCGCTGTATAAAATGTGATCATGCTTAAAACCTCGCTTGTTCGTTTTTATATTCTATACGCTGCAAGCGGATGATTTTCAACAGTGCCCGGAGACCCCCGCCATAAATTCATCATCTCTTTTTAGCTTATTTTTTGCCCTGGAGATCCAGGCGCCCAGCAGATTGGGCTTCACTCCGTAAAGTGCTGCGATTTCCTTGCCGGTGTATCCCTTCAGCTTGAGTTCAATGGCTTCGATGCCTTTCAGGGTGATACCGGTATGTTTGCTCTTCATTTTACTTAGCAGCAACTCAATATCCCGGTCATAAATCCGGTTTTCCTCCGGGGTTTCCGGAGCCGGTATCAATTCAGCGTAGTTTGACTTAGAAGCGTCCTGAATTTCGGTTTCCAAGTAGCATAATTTATCCTGGAGCTTTTTTACCTGGCGGCAATGGCCAATCAGGCGGTTGCGTACAACCACCTGTGCGTAGGTCTGAAATTGTGTGCTGTGGTCATAAGTCATGGCGGCCACGCACAGGGCAAGACAGCCGACCTGATAGAGATCGTCATATCCAAGCTCCTGCACATGCTCGTTGACCTGGATATGATTATAAATTGCCCATTTCACAATATCCATGTGGTCGGATACCAGTTTTTGCTGTTCTAAACTTAATGACATAATCCTCACCCCCTAACTGGCAATCCGGTTATTGGCAAGGACTTTCCTGCACTCATCCATAAATTGCGTACACATATACTCCGAAAAGTTTCCGATGTGCGCCTGCTCTTCGGTCAGGGCAAACTTATACCGCATCCAACGGTAGGCTTCTTTTTTGCTCATCAATCCACAGGTCCAGAAATGCGAAAAAAGCTTGTGTGCGTGAATACGTAGGTTCCGCAGGTCGCCGTTGGCCAGAGTGCCCTTGGGCTTGAGCGTGCCTTTATGCACGCCGACATAGGAATTGCAGACCGGATAACCGGAACAGACGTAAACATGTTCTTCAATTGCCTTGTCTCCATATACATAAGTCGCCGGCCTCAGCACAGCAGTCCGGCCGCAGTATTGGCATTTCAAAATTTTTTGTTTCATTATGATGTCACCTCCTGTTAGTTTGGGGAACCGTGTTTTGATATGTTCCCAATGCTATACGCCGGTGATGTCTGCATATCACCTTGCGCATTGAAAGAATTCTTAAAAATCCTCCCGTTTCGACTGCTCGGCGCAAAGACGGAGCAGCGGGCAGGCCGGATCGGCGCCTGTGTATTTTTTCAAAAACAAGGCAAACAGTTCCTGGAATCGGGCGTTGCTTACCATACCCAGGCATTCACTTTTATCAATCATCCGGCCGAATACGATTTCCGCGTCATCCGCCGGCATGAGCAGGGGTGTGCCATCCTCAGCCGGCGCGAACAGAAAATCCTGTCTGTCGCAGGGAGGATACCGGCAGACGTTGCATTCGATATGGACCGAATTACGCCAGTTGCCGCCGGTAGCATTCAGAAATCCGTGCAGGACACGGATGTCGGTTTTACATCTTGGTTTATTCATAGTCGTTACCTCCAATAAGAAAAGAAACAGGGCCCGGCATGATACCGGGCCCGTCTCTTCAGGGTTATAGAGCATCAAAGCTCTCTTCGGTTATTTGGTTTTGCGGGGACCGCGCTTTTTCATCAGGAGCATGCCCGCCAGTCCGGCGAAGGAAGCCGCCATCAGGCCAATCCAGAGCGGCAGATTGGAGCTGTCGCCGGTTTTGGGGTTGTCGGGGATTTTTTCGTTGGGAACCTCAAATGCGATGATCACATCATGTTCCCGGATTTTCACCTGATAAACGGCATCGGTCTTTATATAGGACGGGGCGGCCTCGATCTCGAAAATTTCATAATCGCCGTAAGGGATATTCAAAAATTCCGCCCATCCTAAGCTGTCGCTGGACGCTTTCGCAATCAAGGTTCCATCCTTGTCGCGCAGACCGAAGACAGCGCCTTCAACCGGTTTCCCGTCAGCGGCGTCAACTTTGTGGATCTTGACCATGCCGATAATCAGCTTGTTCTCGATCCGCATCTCTGTGATTTGGTTATAGGCCACCTGAAGCGTCTGCTCCTCCGACAGAATGTAGCCTTCCGTCAGGTCCGAGGCGATTTCCTTTACCCGGTATTCACCGACGGGGAGGGTGACGGAGATTTCTCCGTTCTCATCGGTGAAAAACTCACCGAAAAACGGGATGCCGGTCACGGAAATTCCCTCAATGGTGAATTTGACACCTTTGATCGGTGTAGTGCGGCCCTCGAAGGTTTTGATGATTTTAAGGTCGCCTTTTTGCAGTTTGTTCTCAAGCGTCAGTTCCGCAATCTGGCCGGCTGCCACAACAGCGTTCTCTTCAGGAGAGAGGATGTATCCAACAGTCAGGTCGGAGTCGAGCTCCTGGATTTTGTACTGGCCTGTCAGAAGCCCTTCCAGAAGGATTTCACCTTTTTCGTCGGTTTCCGCTTGAATGGTCACTTCAGTTCCCGCGTCGGTCTTGCCGGTTATGGTGAACGGGACGCCTTCAATAGGTGTGGTACGGCCCTCGAAGGTTTTGATAACCTTTAAGCTGCCGCGCTGCAATTTGTTTTCGATGGGCTTGCCGTCATTTACCGTGATCTTCACAACGGCGGCATCCTGACCGGTGTAGTCAAACACAAAATCATATTCTGTCTCATCCAGTTCATAGCCGATCCCGGTCATCAGTTCCTTCGCATAGAAGCTGCCAAAGGGCAGGTCAGTTTTCGTTGCGGCTTTGCCGTCCTTGTCAAAGAAGATATACTCCAGCAGCTCATCCTTGGGAATGGCAACCGTGCCGTCCACAGCTAAGATGTCTTCGCGCGCAAACAAGCCAAAGAGTATTTCTGTGTAGGGATTGTAATCCTGAGGTGCGTTGTCGGGCATTTCGCAGAGCTTTTCAAGATTGAGTTCAGCCGTTTGACGCCTGTCGTAGACGCCGATCTGCGCAAATACCACCGGGGTGATCTGGTTTTCGTAAACAAGGGAAAAATCTTGCTCAGAGGTATCCAGTACCATTTCAAAGGGTGCGGTTTTTTCTACCGCGTAATAATCACCCAGATACAGCAGCTTGGAGTGGGCCTGGCCATCCGCGTTGGTTGTGATCGTATCCACTACGGTTCCGGCTTCAGCTCTTACCGTGCCGTCGGGGGTCACAATGTCATTGCGGGCGATAATGTCGAATACGGCGCCGGGCAGGCTGCGTACTTCGTATTTTGGGATATAACGCACATGGTCCTTGCCGATGATTTTATCTGTGCCTACAAGCATCTTTCCGGTTTTTTCCACCGTCACCCTACCCATAACCGGCTTATTCGGCATTTTGACTTCGAGGTAAACCTGCGGGTTTTCGCTTGTTACCTTGAACGGTACGGGTTTGTCTGAGAGCAGGTATCCGTAAGGGCTTTTGATTTCATGGAGTTCATAGTTGCCGTAATGAAGCACCTGCGGCATGACGAGGGTTCCGTCCGCCGCCGTAAGATAACTGTCGATTATAACCGGCGTGGGATAGAGGATTTCCTGAGCCACCCATTCACCTGTGTCCGTGTTTTTGATTTTAAACTCCACGTTGGCCTGCGGGATAGCCCTGCCCGTTTCGGCGTCTGTTTTGACGATTTTCACCCTGCCGGAGTAGGCGGGGTTTTCTACAATATAATAGTAGGTTCTGCCGTCTTCGCTGATAAACACCTCAAAAGGGTCGCACACTTTATGCTCGGGTTTGCCCTGTACCTCGGTTACGATGTAAGTCCCGTAGGGAAGCAACTTCGTGGATGCATAGCCGTTTTTATCAGTGGTAATACGGTCGCGTTCGCTTGGCTTGGCGTTTTCATAGCTGCCTGCCGTTTTCAGACGCACCTCAAACACAATTCCCTCAAGCGGCTCCTGCACCTGTTGATTATCGGGATCAATGGCCGAGTCGGGATCATCGGAATGCTTCACAAGCTGGATTTTGCCTTTGATGACGGTGTTTTTGACCTTAGTGGAGACAAGGTTGATTTCCACATCCTGTCCGGCGTACTCAATTGTGACAGGGTATTCCTTTTGGGATAGGGTATATCCCCGCGGCGGGATCACTTCCTTCACCACATAGCTGCCCAACGGCACTTCTTTTGAAATAATGAAGGAATCATTCCCGCAATAGAGCCGTTCTACCTGTTGGCCATTTGCGCCCAACAGATCGAACACTGCGCCGGAAAGCGTTGCGGCGCCCTGTGCCGCGGCCGCTGTTTCTGTATCCAGCTTGGTAATCTTTATTTGTCCGGTCTGCGGTCTTTCGGGGATACTCACTTCCGGACAATACACGATTGCCGTCGTTCCCAAAGCACCGGAAAGAGTCCTTGTATAGGTGTTCTTGTCCCGGACGAAGCCATATGGGGCCTTGGATTCTGTCACGGTATATGTTCCCAAAGGCAGGGGCTTGGATCCGCCGCGGCCATCCGCGTCTGTAACAATGGTATCCACCACGGTCCCATCAGAATTCCTGACGGTAAACTCTGCGCCGGAGAGGGAATAATCCCCCATGACAGAATTGGAGTTGGTCTTTTGTACTGTGATAACGCCTAATTTCTTCACGTTATCAAAGCTGACCGTGGCTGTCTGTCCGCCCTTGACCTCCACATCAACGAGGTTGGGTACAGGCTGCACAAAGTCATCCGAGAGGTTGATTTCCTCGACACTGTACCAACCTACCACAAGATTGGGGATGCTGATCCGGCCATCATCGGAACTGGTGTAGGTTCCGATATTCGTGCCGTCTTTCGTGACCCGGAACCGGAAGCCGGAAACCTGCCCGCCGTTGTTTTTCGTGGTTTTGATGATATTGAGTGTTCCGGCGGAAACTTTGGCTTTCATGAAAGCCTGAATCGGATCCGATATTTCCTGCCCCGACATGACAAGCGCCTGTACCTCGCCTTTGACAACGAGTTTATTGCTGCACCAAAATGTTATGGCACTGCACTTAGATCCGGACTTATTTGCCTGGATCTCAATCGTGCCGGTGGGCGGAGTGGCCGTACTGATTGTCAGCTTATTTCCGCTGACTGTAAAACTCACGCCGGATGTGGTGGACGAAAAGGTGAAGTTCGAGAGAACGCTGTTTGCATCCGTCAGTGTGACCGAATATTTGGAGCCATCCCATGCGAGTTCATGAGTGGATGAAACAGCCAGACTCGGTTTCATAAAACTCGGAATCTTACTGTGGTTCTGCACCGATGTGGCGATACGGTTGTAATGTGCCAGAATCTCGGTGCGCAGCGGATGTTCTGCCTTAATCGTATCGCGAATACGGTCCAGATTGGCGGGCGGCGTAATTCTCCCGAATTCACTGTCGCGTTCGCCGACGATAACCTCCCATACCAAAAGCTGTGTGGCAATCATTTCTGATATAGCGTCATCGGAAAGGGTATAATCGACAATACCTGTGTAGCCGTATTGAAAGATCCGTCCAATTAGTTGCTGAATATCTCCGGATGTTAGAGAGCCGTTATCATAATTTTCAAGAAAATCTTTCGGTAAAACTTCAGGGCTTTCATCGCCTATACTTAAAGAAACGCCAGGCTGGACACAGTATGCGACCTTCATGCCTTTGTTTACGGCCGCTTTGGTTGAAAAGGTCCTTGCACTCGAAATCTTCCAACCGCTCATAAAATTGAGTGCTGGGTGTCCCCATGTGTCCGTGCCGCCGCCGCGCGGGTAATCAATCATATAGATTTCAATGTGTTCTGCAGCGGCGCTTACCTGCATGGTCAGGTTTGAAAATGCGGTGAAAATGAAAAGAAGCGACAGCAGCATGGCCGTCACCCTGGTTGAGTTACGTTTCATTGTGGTTCAATCTCCTTTATTTTTTAGTTTTGGACATAAAAAACCGTGTACCTTTTGGATACACGGTCATAGGCCGGCGGGTTTAGCTTTTAACTATAGTAAATATATAGTTTATAGCTTCCGTCAGACTGCTTTTCGGCATTCAAGTAGAAATACTCAAAGCCTTCGTTAATCAATCTGTCACATCTTGAGCGAATGTTTTTTTTCATGGTTTCGTCGGAGAGTTCTGCGTACAGATTTGTCGGTGCGTTCCATGACCCTGTTCCTATAGCGGGTTCATACTTCAGGCCGATGCTGAGTCCGTATGCCTTGGCATAATCCACATAGGGTTGCACATCAAACTCCGGCTGCGGCGCAGTGGATGACACGGGTGGCGGATCGCTTTCCGGAACGGTTGACGATGGCGTTTTTCCCGGATTTGTTGGTTTCGTACTGGTTTCCGCAGGTTTTTTCTCCGTGGGCTTGGATGTTGAAGCATTACTGCCGGGGACTTTGTTTCGGGAGACGTCGTTACCGGTTCGGAAGGCGACGGTTGAACGGTTGTGCCAGGCGAGGTTTCATCCGGCAGTGAAGATGTTGGGGTCTGCGTTTCAGAAACCAAAGCCGAAGGAGAGCTTTTCTCCGATACGGATGAGACAGTACCGGGATCACGACCAAAACCGGAACAGGCAGTTATTAAAATAAGAAGCATCTGCGTGAATAGCAACAATATACAGTGACGTCTCATGGTAATCCCTCCTGCACTTAACTTTCTTCTATCGTTCAAATTATAAGGAATTCGATAAAAAAATCAGCTCTTTTGTTCCCAAATCCATAAAACCGGTTCTGTATTTACAGAAACCCGTCGATACAGAACCGGTTTGACACGGATTACAGGTTTTGACGGATCACGCGGGTGATGATGCCGACTGCTACATTTTGCTCCTCATCAATATGGGTCACGGCAAAGGATACATCGTCTTTTTTGCCGGGCAACTTGTTGTCGTAGCAGGAGTGTGCAATGGCGTTGACACCGATGTTTAGCCGGATAAAAATAACGCCTTTATGGACATCGGTGACCTTTCCGGCATATTTGCCCTGGACGCGGCATTTTTTCAGATTCTCCCGTCCGGAATTACCTGCAATGCTTTTGACGTCCGCCCTGATACGAAGATCCTCTATGGAATCGCGTTTAACCTCCAGGATGCGAACGAGAATCTGATCGCCCACATGAAACCGTTCGTGAGCGTCGCCCATCCAATCATAGGTCAGGTCGCGGGCCTGGATCCCGCATTCCACACCGAACACCTCAATGCGAACAGCCTTTTGGGCCACTGCAATCACACGGGCCTGCACAATGCGCCCTTCATAAATGCGGTATTGGCCGGAGGCGTCAGTATCAAAGTAGAAAAGCTTGCGCTTTTTCAGCATGGCATCCTTTCGGGACGCAACCACACTGCGGGTTTTGGCGTCGATGCCTTTAATCACGAAATCAATCTCAGCGCCCAGCGAATTCCCCAGGATTTTGGTTTGCCGGGTCAATAGATCGCCGCGGAAATTTTGTCCCTCGGCAATGCTGATCATCATTTCTGACAAGGGAATCACAATACGCAAATCCTTGTGGTAGACGACGGCAATGATGTTGCCGTTTTCGGCGCGCTCAATGCCTCCCAGCGTTCCAGTCAGTATTTTACGCGTCCTGTAAGCGTTGCGGATTTCATGCCAGATGATTTCCTCACGCTCTTCAGGAGTTTCAACTTCATCCCCGCTAGAGATTGTCAGAACCGGTGGATCCTTGATTTTTTCGGCAGTTCGCTTTGCTGTCTTGGGGGGCGGTTTGACAGGTGGATCAGCTGGCATTTCACTTGCCGGAAGGGATTCCTTGATTTCGGCCGGGGGTTCACTCACTAGGAGGGATTCTGCGGGTTTGTCTGGTTCCTTTTTCTTTGCCGCCCGTTTCTTTTTGGGTGGCTCCGCGGCAGGTATGCTTTCATCACCTGTATCGGCAGGCTTGGTTTCCGGTTCCGCTGCGGTTTCGGCTTCCATGGGGACTGCGCCGTTTTCAGCGGAAGTGTTTTCCGGCTCTTCTGCCGGATTTTGCGTTTGTTCATTGACTGTCACTACTTCCGGATCAATTTTTTTTGCTCTTGGCATGTGGATCCTTCCTTTCTAAGATAAAATGGATTCTTTGTCGGCGGGAACCGCCTTTGTCGTAGCCTCGGCCTGCTTTACGGGAGTTGGCTTGATCTGCCCGCAAGGCTGCTGGGGAGCGTTGGGCTTGGTTGAGGCCTTTTGCCGCCAGGCTGGTATGTATTCCGTGGCCTTAATTGGCTTTAATTTTTTGTACTCCGAATGCTGGGTGTAATCGAGTTTATCCACCTTCAGGATTTTCTGGCCCCGGAGGATCACCAGCGCCTTATCAAGCGGTAGTCTCAACACCTCATCCGGCGTCATCAGCTTGCGTTTGCCAATGGAGCTGGTCTCCCGATATTCTGGGGTGTAATCGGAAATACGCCAGATTCCCAACATCTTCGCTTTAGAGCTGACGCCGATTGTAACCTCGCCGGAACGGTCGCTGACCAGCTTCGCCGTGAGTTCATCCGTCGCGCCCAAAAACAGGTGGCAATCGCATGTCCCAAGAATCTCTTGCCACTGATCCATAGGGTATCTGTTCTTGAGCTGAGCCACATTTTGAAAAATAATGGAGATGCTGATATCCCTGGAGCGGATGGTAGAAATTTTTTTGCAGAAATCAAAAACTGCGCCGGCCGCGTTGCACCATTCATCACCTATGATGTGGACCGGAACAGGCAAGCGTCCGCCCTCGCCATGCTTGTCAGCATATCGAACCAGCTTGATAAAAACAAAGGAAAAAAAGAGAGAGACCAGAAAATCAAAAGTGGAATCCTGATCGCTGGTAATGACGAAATAGGCGCATCGCTCTTTGCCTGGCAGTTCTAAATCAATTTCATCGTACTGGGTAATTTGGCAGATCTGCTTATTCTGAAACACCTGAAGACGACTGCCAAGTCCGATAATAATTCCGCCGCGTATGCTGTCTGCCGCTTGCTTGAAAATATGGTAGGGCGCCTTAGCCGGATGAGAAATCGGTAAGATTTCAAACAACGCATTCAATTCGCGTTCTGATTTCAATGTCAACAGCTTATACACTTCACCAATATTTTTGGATTCCGGAGGGTATCCCTGTTCCACATATAAAACAAGTGCTTTCAAAAGGTTGAGCTCCGAATTGTCCCAAAAATGATCGCCCTTCAGGGAACCGGTATTTTTAATGACCACGTCCGAAAAAATTTGTGCCATCAGTTCGCTGCCTTCAATTTCAGCGAGGCAGTTCCAGGAATCCGAGTGTTCGGGGTTAACCAGGTTGAACACCTTGACGGTATAGCCTTGGTCCCGGAGATACTGGCTCATACTCTCATACAGTTCACTCTTTGGGTCTGTCAGATACAGGCTTTCACCGCGTTTTATGGCTTGAAACACCATATTGCGGGCAAAGGCCCTGCTCTTCATGGAACCGCTGGCGCCGTATACTGCGATATTTCGGTTGAACGGTGAATTGGTGGGTAAGCTCACGATTTTCCCATCCAATTTTCCCAGGATCACACCGTCGGTCTGGCGGGAACTGAGGTTGGTTTCCAGGACACTGTTCATTTCCTTCTCATCCATGAAGTTTGATGTCCCATAGGTTCCCTTTCGGGAATAAGTCATATTCCGCTCCCGGTCATATTCGCCCTTGTCGCCAAAACCCAACCTCATGATCAACAGGATCAGCAGACCAAATAAAATCAGGCAAACAAAAATCCCATACAGTCCGTATGGGAAATCAAATACTGCCTTCAGGCATTCAATTGGGTTTCCGGAAGGGAATACTGGGGAGGTTCCGTCTCCAGCGGTTCCGCCGAGACGCTGCCATGCGGTGTAATTGGCCAGGAACTGTGCAGCGTATCCACCGCCGTATAAGACAACCAGAACAATGGGTGGCAAAAAGAGCAGCAGTTTCCAGAGCTTTTTGCGTTTCATGAAGCACCTCCTAAAAATAATTTGATTTTGCTGTTGAATTTTATGAACAATTAGGGTATAATAATAACAGCAACAGAAAGGAGCTGTTATTATGCCAAATATAAAACCAGTTTCAGATTTAAGAAACTATAATGAAGTCCTTAGAGATATCGCGGTGGGTGAACCCGTTTTTTTGACCAAGAATGGCCGCGGCCGCTATGCTCTCGTGGATATGCAGGAATATGAAAAAATGCGGGCGACTATCCGGTTATTGTCAGAGCTTTTTAAGGGAGAACAATCCGGAAAAGAACAGGGTTGGCTGTCCTTAGACGAATTGGAGGCCTCTCTGGGGGTCACGCATGAATAAATTACAATTTTCGCCCCTTGCCCGGCAGGATCTGCAAGACATCAAAACATACATTGAAGTTGAACTGCAAAATCCGGTTGCCGCAGTCAATGTCATAACTAAAATCATAAAGCACCTTCACATTCTGGTTGATCATCCCCGCAGCGGCGCACCTTTGTCTTCCGTCGTGGATGCGGAAACGGATTACCGGTTTCTTGTCTGCGGAAATTACACGGCTTTTTATCATTATGAAGATGAAACAGTCTATGTGGTCAGAGTATTGTACGGGCGGCGTGATTATATGAAGATCCTCTTCGGCGAATTACCGGATGAAGAAATCGAAAAATGAATACGCATAACGGCGGGAACGCTCCCGCCGTTTTTTATGTAAAAAATCGTTTGACAACCTTGCCCATATCAATTGTTTGGAATCCTGCCAGGGTTCCCAGATACGTCTCTAAAGCCGGCTTTTGAAAATCAAAGCAGTAAATCAGACCGTTCTGGCCGAACATCTCCAGAGAATCATGGAACCTTCTGATCCGTTCCATATCGAAATCGAATGCCAGCAAAACCGGTGTGCCGTTGCGTGTGAGTGCGTCGTGCTCGATTCTCAGGCCATTGTCTTTTGCCTGAAGGTCGGACAGCAGCAGCTTGCGAAGGTCGTTTGTTACAGATGCAGAACACAGAATTTTAAGCTGAGTTTCTCCATCCGGCGTATTGGGGACGAAATAAAACCGGTCGAATGTGCCGTCGAGCCGGAAATACTGCCGCCGGTATCCGCCGCTGCTGGTCAATAACAGCGGCGCCATGTCCATGTCGGTTCCCAGCATCAGCCCGTTTGTACGGCCGTCGGTGTAGATTGTTGTTGCTGAATCCCTGCAAAACCGGGTATTCATCAGCGCTTTGCAGCGGAGCTCGGTTTGATATTCCCATTTCATCAGGTTTTTTCCGGTATTGTAGACCAGCAGTATATCGGTATCCGTAAACAGCACGCCGGATGCGCGGGAACTTCGGATCTTCAGATGTTCCTGTCCGATGTTCTTCATCTCACGGGAGTAATAAAATACGACTTCGGCCGGCTTCGAGACGGCTGCGGGGGTTCTGGAAAACAGGGGCGGCTTTTCGTCGGGGAAAACCTTGATTCCCGCATTCATCAGTGTAACGGTCGCCTCCGCTGTGTGGTGCAAACGGAGCCTTCGGGTGATTTCGGTGTGAAGCTTATTGGTCTCCGCATTTCCGGTGAGAAAGAAACTGAACCGCCGGGGATTGTTCGTCACGAGGCGCTGCTTTGCTGTCGCTGTCAGCCTATAGCCCTTCAGTCCGTCTCGAACGAAGGATTTAATCCATTTTTTGTTCTGCAGGTTTGCCATCAGCTTATACCGGTAGCTTTCTTTGATGCAGAGTCTGCGAAGAGCGGCTGCAGGGAGTTCGCCGGTAATGGCAATTAACTCTAAAATCTGTTCCGACTGTGAGGGCATTTTTCAGTCCACCTCCTTACCGGGGGAACGTACCATAGGGGTAGCATACTTGGGTAATTTTTTTTCGCGGCTTTGCAAATAAAGCCTGATTTATTGGGCTTTGCGCCCTGTTCGGACATATCCAAAACACCGTCACGTATTTCCTTCAAAATTGGATATGGATTTTGGAGGATTTTTTAACTCCAAAATGAATCCCGGTAGAGCCGTTTGAGGCATCACATAAATGCGGGTGCAATCAGATTCCCCGAACTCGGTGGTGTGGTAGGCATCGCAAAAAAGGCCGCTGTCATCGGTCATGAAAAAGGTTGCTACCGTGTTGAGAATATTCTTTATCTCCATATTGTCGTAGTCGCGGATTCGGCCCAATCCAAGCTTTTCGTCATAGATATGGACAAAACAGACCGCGCATTTGCGGAGTTTGGCGATGTTGTGTTCATCACAGTATTTACTCATGGCATAATATAGAGGCTGGTTGATAAACTCCCCGCTGCGAACCTTTTTGTATTTGGGTAACAGGCGAGGGATGGTAACAACAATGATTTCTCCATCTTGGCCGACCGTTATGCCATGGGCTTCTTCGATTCGTTCCATCAGCAGATCCTTTTTGACTGAACCGTATCCGCCAATCAGACTCCGCAGTTTACAGGCAATCTTTTCAGCGCGGACTGCGGTATCCAAGCTGAATTCCAAAAAATTATCCGGATAGTTTTTATAATTGGATGCTTCCAGGGCAAACGCTGCATTGTTTAGCCGCAGTATGTCATCCTGAATGTCATGTAATCTTGTTTTTAAAATATGTTCATCCATTGGTATCCTGCTTTCTTTGAAAATATTGAATCTTCCCGGCTTCGGACACAGTGCAAAAGCCACTGATGCTCGAAAAACTGATTTTTTCAATCTGGCTGGTTTCCTCCACAACGACAATGCGTTTGCCTGTGATCTCCTTGTTGCCACCGCATGCGTGGCAAATCATTGCCTCTTGTGAGGGCGGGACATAGATCACTTCGTATAGTTCACTGTCCAGGAAAAAGAAGAGTGCCACGGGGAAGATGCCGGGGGCGTGATATTCCACCCGATTAATGAAATCAAGGAGAATCCAGAATGTTTTGATTGTGCTCCTGTCCGGTTCTATATCTTCAAGCGCTGACAGTATCCGGCCATCCCTACTCCCGAAAATCCGTTTCTGCTGCCGCAGATTGAACAGCAGCGTCCGGATCATACTTTCGCGGCCAGGAAACAGACGGTATACCTGCTCGGTATACAGGGCCTTATAGCTGGAAAGTATCCGCAGTAGCTCTGCCGCTTCGTTTGCGTATAACACCTCTCTTGTTTTCAAATTCTCACCTCCCGGTATGCGTGATTAAAACGCATAAAGTGCATATTAACTCTTAATGCGTATAAAATACGCAATTCATACGCATTAAGCTTCAGATGCATTTTGGCGCACGATCAACTCCTGCAATTCCCGCCGGTCGGATGTAATCAGAGATCCTTCAAGGGTGCTGGCTTTGAATTCCACTGTGATATTGTTGGAATTGGTGCTTATCAGACCGTTGCCGCGTTCAAAATGGGTTATCGCCATGATCTCGGCTTCTGACAGATGCAGCGCTTCCTGCACACGCTGAGCCTCCTCGTCTTCAAGGTTCAAAACGATTTTGGTCTTTGAATTGTTCAGGATGCCTTTGCCGTATTTGCCCCCTTCGAGTGCAAAAAAATCATTCAAATCCTGGGTTGCGCAGATTGCGCTGCCTCCATAACCGCGTATAATTTTGAAAATTTCTAAAACAAATTCAGCAGCGAGCCGATTGCTGGAGGCTCCGATGAGCTGCCAGGTTTCATCCACAAAGATCGCTTTTTCCTCCGTCCGGTTTTCTTTGGCCCGGTCCCACACAACATCGAGGGCAACGAACATCCCCACAGTCAATAAATCGCCGCTTAATTCGGAGATATCCAGAACGATATACTTGTTGCCCAAGTCCACATTGGTTTGCTGATTGAAGGAAGATGCAGACCCGTTGACCAACCGGTTTAAAATATGCGCCAGCCGCTTGGTTTCAGGGTTTTTGATAAGCACCTCATATAGATCGCCCAGAATCGGCATCTCCTTGTACTGGTCAGGATTCTTCGGATCCAGCAAGCTGTCATTGTTATGGGTAATTCCTTTGGCGGCATAGGTCTTGATAAGGGCTTCATCTAAAAGCTGTTTTTCTTCGTGATTCATATCGGGAATCAGTAAGCTGAAAAAAATATGCAGCCGTTGAATCTTGGCTGCAAGCTCTGAACGGTCTATCGTTGGTCCGTCCAGCAATTCACTGACGGAATTATCCGTCTTCCGGATGGCCATAACATTAATGCAGTTGCGGGATGCTGGGGATATCTGAATGAAGCTGCCCCCAATGTTTTGGCAGGCTCGGTGAAATTCGTGGCCTTTTAGTGGCGCGACGACGAACACTTGGATGTTTTTCCGCCGCATCCGGAGCGCCATGAGTTGCATCGTATAAGTCTTGCCCGCCCCCGAAGTCCCCATAATAGCCATATTGGCATTTTTGTAGATTTTACTGTTGAAAATGTCCACTATAATTAGACTGTTATTATGCTTGTTGACCCCAAGCAAGATTCCATTGTCATCACACATCTCGAAAGATGTGAAAGGATAACAGCTTGCTACGCCAGTAGTGAGAACGTTGCGCTTGGACTGTTCATACAGTTTTTTCTCCAATGAAATCAATGGCAGGGCGGATAAGAATGCCTGCTCCTGCCGAAAGGTGCAGGTCACAACGTCCAAATCCTGAGAAATCATCAGCTTTTTCATCTCGTTGGTACGCCATTCCAATTCTTCTGCCGACTCGGCTGTGATTGTTACGAGGGTATTCATATAGTAGAAATCCTCGTTGTTCGCTAACCCTTCCTTCAGGAAGTATCCTGATTGGATCGCACTTTCAAGGTTATCGAAATCGCTGTTGGTATCGGATGTATCTTTGATCTTGGAACGGTTTATTCGGAGCTGCTGTCCCAACTTTTGCATAATCCGATCCTTGGGCTGCCGATGGAAAAACAAATCCACGTCAATACCGTCCCCGGCGTTGACTAATAAGGAAAGCCATCCAGCTGTGACCCTTGGCTTATATCCGCCGGAGGAAATCAATAAATAGGAATGATACACGCCGTCCATGAGGACGTATTTCCCACGGGTAAAGTCAATGCTTTCCGGAGCTATGAACTCAGTGACGGGGATGTTATCCAATTCAGCCTCCCGGCCTGCCGTCAGATACCGTCCCATCACCTCGGCCGCCCGTTGGGACAGGGGTTTGTCTGAGCCGGTTTTGCGGTTAAGAATATGGTATAGAACCTCCGTGGTGAATTCATCTTCATCGTCATGCGAAATAACTTCATTCCCGCACTGCAGCAAAAAGGTTTTGGCGGTATTGACCGCCGTGTGCAGGGCGGAAACCGCTTCCGATGGATTGTTTTCCCAGCGGCTGAAGGGTTCGTACTCAAAAATAATAAAAAAGCGTCTGGTGATGGCTTCCTTAGAACCCAGCTTGCGGATCAACTGTTCATAATCCTGCTGTAATGTCTTGCATTTTTCATCGGTTTCCTTTTCAATATCTTCATGGATGTGTTTCAGGTGCTTGTTGATGTCAGCTTTTTTTGTGAGTATCTTAAATTGCATCTTTACCGGACTGATTTTAAGAAAGCTGACAAAGGAATAAATAATATTCCTTTGTTCACGGGCGCTGCGAAGCAAGAAATTCAGCGGGATTACTTCAATGATTTTTATAAACCGATGGTCCCGCGTATAAATAATGCCCTGTTCGATTTTTTCGATAGGCAGATATTCCGAAACAGTGAGATCCTTTTTCCTTTTCTTACTCCGACTTGGTGCGGGCGCTTTCGGTTTTGTTCTGCGGGTGGGTGGTTTTTTTGTTTTTTGTGCCCGTCTCGCTTCCCGAAGCTGTCGTTTCAGCTCCCTGATTTCATTCTTCGGTTTGGTCTTTTCACCGGTTGTTGGACCGTCTTCCGGTGATGTCAGGTCTTCTTCTTTCTCCGGTATCGCTTCACGGATGATCCTGCGGTTAAACAGAAAACGGAAAAAGTTCAGGATAAAAGAAGAAAGGCTTTCACCGTTTATACCAATCAACGCCAACAGTGCGCCTGGCAGCGCCGTTAGGCAAAGCAGGATGATCTTTATGTTTAAGGCTAGGGATAGACCGAATATAGGAAATCCTGTAAGCAAGGCGACTGCTCCGGCCTCAAGCGCGTTGCGCAGCTTGAACATCCCGCCAAAAATGGAGCCTGATTCAATAAAATTGGGCGGGATGATGTATGTATCATACTGCTCTTCATTTTTATGAGCCATTTGCAACCCTCCTTGATTTTTTGCGAACGATATTTGTTCGCGGCGTGACTCTGTATTTTACATTTATAAAAATTTTTATGGCAGATACTCTCTTGGATTTTTCAAAACGCCGTCCACCATTACCTCAAAATGCAGGTGCGGTCCGGTAGAACGGCCAGTGGAACCGGACTTAGCGATAACGTCGCCCTTTTTCACGGTTTGACCATCCGATACCAACAGCTCACTGCAATGCCCGTAAAGGGTGGTAATCCGCCCGCCGTGGTTAATAACAATATGATGGCCGTATCCGGTGGACTGCTTTTTCGTATAAAGAACTGTACCATCTGCTACTGCGTAAATGGGCGTACCCAGCAGAACACCAATGTCTATGCCGTTGTGAAATCTTTTACTGCCGTTGATCGGATCCGTCCGCTCACCAAACTCGGAAGAAACATGATTGTGCCAGTTTTTAACCGGCGCCATGAAATCACCGCCGTTATAGGGCGTTGAATCGTCTTTGATTAAATTCATGATGCCGGTGTGGGTTCCGTTGCCGGCAACGCCTTCATCATCCCTGTCGTTCAGAAAAATGGCAAGATTTTCGGCGTAGTCTCTGGCAGAAGCTGTTTTTTCTTCATCCAGCTTGAATATTTCTTTGGAGAAATACTCCTCGCCTGCGTATATGACGGTATAGGTATACATGGTCACCGTTTTCTTCTCTTCCACAGGCTCTTGCACGGTTACTTCCTTTTGGACGGCAATTTTGACAGTGTGGACACGCCCTTGGTCATCGGTAACGGTGCTGTCTATGTATTCAGTTACGGTTTTGATAACGTCTTTCATGACCGTAACAGTAATTTCCCGCTCCGCGCTAACCACCGTATAAGTAAACAGCTTCTCTTTATGTGGTTCAATCATAGAAATGAGGTCGTTTGCAGAGATTTCTTCATAATTGTCCTTATAAGCGCAATATTGAGAAATCAAAACCGTAGTGTCGAACAACGAACTGGTTCCGTAATCATCCAAAATTTCATGTTCGCTGTCTTCTGGAAGCAAGGCAATCGCATCGTTGATTGCCTTGATAATATCTTCATGCGCACTGTTGATAACTTCATACACCCGTGAATTTACGTCTTCAATATTCGCATAAATTGCCGTATTATCATTCATCACAGGTATATCCGGCGAATTAGCCTTCAGCCCGCCAAAAATAAGGCTTGGGAGCATCAGGATGAAAAGAATTGGCAGGAGCATAACAAATGCCGCTGCCAAAACGATTTTTATAACGGTCTTGCGGTTTTGCCAGAGAGCCATCGCTGCCGCGCCATATGGGCCACCAACGGCAGCGCCTTTTGCCGCTCCGGCTATCGCCTTGCCGGCTTTGATGGCGCCCTGAATTGTTTTGGCGACATTTGCGCTTCTGGACAGAAGCTCAGACGCGCCGCATTGTCTGTCTTCAGCCATAGCGATTACACCTTGTCCTTTCTGCGGGGAACCGGCGGCAGTTTCTGAATAATCGCTTCATTGTAAGCGATTTTGCCGTCAGGAGCTGTATACGGCGTCTTCTCAACGGCGTCGGCCGCATATTGGCGATACCACTTTGCGCCATCGGCGGAGCTTACAGTATCATAGCTGCCCTTTTCCGGCGCCATGTACTGATCCGCTGAATACATACCGAATTGAATTCCGCTGGGATGGTCAGCCGATATTTCGGTTCCCATTATCCGTCCGCCGCCGATTTCCGTATCCGAAAAGGAGGGGGCATCGGCTTTCCCGGTATATCCCAGATATGAAGTCATGGCCTGAGATGCGGTATTTCCGGTAATGCTGCCGGTCTCTGCGATATTGCCCTTTGCAACCGTGCCGATGACGCTGTTAGCAAAGCTGCCGCCCTTGGCCATGGAAGTCTGGAAAGCATTCCTGGTCACTACGTTGCCGCCTTGGCTGGTGGCGCTACTGACCGCGCTTTTGTTAAACTGCCTGCTGACAGCTCCGGCAAACCCTCCTGATAAAAAACGGGCATTGCCGCTGCCGGAAGAGCTCCCGGATGAACCGCCGCCTTTCCCTCCTCCTAAGCCCCCGCCGCCCAAAATCCGTTTGCCTTCACTAATGCCACGCGCGGCAATAAGAACTTCAGCCAGCATGTTCCCACCGGTGTGCCCGACATTGATGCCTAAACTGCTCATAAAGCTGTCGATTTTCTGCGAAACCTTGAGAAAGGCCATCGCACATAAAAACCAAATAAACACATTGCCGGAAACCTCTTCCTTGCTGGTTGCCGCAACCTTGGCTTTTACTTCATCCTCAGTCAGTGCAAATACGGTATTCGAGAAGAGCATGGTCAGCGAGGCAATCACGACGACTATAATTAGAATTTTGCTAAACTTTTTCAAAATCTCACCTCTATTCAAAGGAACAATGGGTTGGAAATGAAATTCCCAACCATCGACGTAAACAAACGCAGACACCAGGCGTTCATAATAAGGAGGAATACCTGTCCACCCAGCATACGACACCAGCTTTTGAAGATATTGCCGGTGGTTTGCGAAGCGCCCATCGCAAAAGCGACAGGTGCGGTGAACACGAGGACGCCCAGCAAAACATAGCGTTCAGCCGCTTCAAATAACAACTTAATATAATTCCACGCCAGCATCAGTACTAGGACCAGTGCGATAATTGCCACCGCACCGCTTGCGCAGACACCGAGGATGACTGTTATCACAGAACTAAAGTTGGCGAAGCTGATTGGGGGAAGCTCCGCGGTTAAAATCCATTTGTAGGGCGTGCCGCCGATTTTCAAAATCAGGTTTACAATGTCGTTGGCAAACCAAACGATTAAAATAAAAAGACACGACCTGATACTCAGCTTAATGGGATCCTCGGCCTCCAGCCCCGCGGCCAGACCAAAATTCTTAAATAGCTGCCAAACCCAGTTAAGCAGAATAATGCCGATTGCCAGAGCAACAAAAACCTTATACATGGTTTCTGCTGCCGGAAAATACCGCACAAAAGATGTCATATCACAGCCCAAGGCACCCAAAACCGATGTTGTAATCATATCCAGTCCGTGCATCACCTGTGTGGCGATCCACTTGACAATTCCATCTAATATGCCCATGTTACATCACTCCTTTGAGGAAGGTTGCGCAGCAGGGAGAAAGCTGTAGGCCACCTTCATTTTTTAGCCGTTCCATTTTCCACCGGAGAAAAATGGAACGATGTATGACATGATAAAGCCCAAACTATTTAAAATCACCCAAGTAATGATGATCCGTTTGAGCCACGCCCTGCTTTCATCGACGGTCTTTCCATTTTTACTGAAATTCATCAGCAATAGCGCGACGGCAGCAGTGACAATAGCTGCAATAGTAGATATGGCAAGAATCTGAGTATACACATCCTTCATGATTTCCTGCGCTTTATCCCAAACGGTTGGCGCTGCGTAAACCTGTGTCATCGTCATGGTGACCATCACAGGGACGAGAAATGCCGTGTAAAGAAACTTTCCAAAGGAAAAGCTTTTCTTTGGCTTGTTCTTTTTCGGCTGCATTGATAGGGTGTTCTTGGTCATAAGTCAATCCTCCTGATTATTTTTAATTTTCTCCTTGAACGCATAAAGCGCCCCGCAATTTATACGGGGCGCTTTCGTCCGGCGCGAACAACCGGTGGAAACAAAAACACCTTTCGAAAAAGGCGTCTGTCATTTCCTTATTTTTGTTTTGGGCATAATTCAAAGCATGACCATTATAGCACGCCCCTTTATACGGCACAATCGCAAAACCGTATCAGTTTTCAACTTTTATGTGCCATTTCTGTTTACTTGCTCTTATCAGGGAAAAAGTGCTCCAGAAGCTCCACGCAATCCTTGGAAGTATAGCCCCAGAGAACCGAGCTTAATGCCTCAATTGCTTCCCGGCGATAACGGTAATAGGTGCGGTAGGAGATGTATTTCAGGTGCGGACGCAAGACTTCAATGATTTCGTACACACTCTTCAGTTCCTGTGGGGAAAGATAGGTATAATACAAAACCCAGTAATAGGTTTCTCCGAATTTGTGTTTGGAACGGAGCAAATCGACTGCGGTTTCCAGCATTTTAATCATTTTATTGGATCTCTCTATACATTTGGCGTGATGCTCAATTTTAGTGCCTTCGAAGTCAAGCCCGGAAATATAGATGGAGTCCAAGAATTCATCAACCGTGCTGCCAAATTCGATTTCAAAGCTCTTTTTTACATGCTGGACGGATAATTCCAGGCTCCAGACCACATCCCGGTATTTCCTGAGCAGTTTCCAGGTATCGTGAAACAAAGGATTTTCACTGGCCGCCTCCTCAAATTGGCGGGTTTTATGGGTATCTTTCTTCATAACGCACCTCCTGAAGCGTCTTGCTTCGTGATTTTTAGCTCAAAACGGTAGTGCGTGTCACTGACCGCACACCCAATGTCAAGTTCAAAAATAAAATCTTCCATGCAGCCGGGATAAGCATATAACTTATATGTGGATTTTGGGCATTCGCAGCACGGAATTCCAGCAGCGGCAAGGGTTTGCGCCGCTTTTCGAATGATGGTTCCAATGTGCTGTTTTGGGACGCAAACGACTTCATCTGAAACGCAAATCTGCTCTTCCCGAATACCGGTTTCCTCTTGATCAGGCTCATCCGGCACACGAATGTTAATGCTAAATGCTATAGCGACCTCCTCTTTGTCAATCATCACGTCTGAAATCTCAAACATAGTGGACAGATAGTGATTTAAGTAAATAATCGTACCGTACCGGCCTGTGCAGGAGATAAGGGTAAGGTATTTTAGGCCCGTGAGCTTTTTCAGAATTCTGCCAACTGTTGATTTGGATATACTCCAGCGTTCTGACAGCATTTTATAGCTGACAAACGGATCGCCGGTACAATTGCGGAAATATACCACTGGTCCAATATCCGAACCGCGGACCTGTTCCTCGTTGTAAACCGTTTGGATCCACAGATCTAATATGATGTCCAGTTCAGAACACTTACCCATTTTCACGAATTCTTTTGCCTTGGATATAGGGAAAAAGAAAAACCCCGTGTCTTTCTGACATGGAGCGCTATAATTCAGAACTGTATTGAATTTTTCCCAATCCACAATTTTAAATTTGATTAGTCTCCCACAACCGAGGCGGGAATAGGTGATATAGTTCTGTTTTTGCAGATAATCCAATATTCCGACGGTTTGCCTTTGAAACCTCATCCGGAACCAATCGGTGATTTCGGACAGACGACATATCCATTCGCCGGGATAGACAATGTGTGACGTACCTTCTAAACGACGATAAGATGTTCGAAAGTTGGCATAGCTGCAAAGAACCATAAAATAAAAAAACCCGGAGCCTCCAGTTGAATGGAGGCTCCGGTCGTTCATTAAGGTGCGAATAAATTCCCGGTAGATCCTGCACCGTGGATAGTCTACCAATTGTTTCAGTTCAAGTTTGTACTCAGACATTTCATTTAGCCTCCTGAATCATTTGATTTTAATAATTCCAGAAAGCTTTGCATATCGGCTTTGTGTGTTTCGGATTTATTTTGTATTTGGAAATAAAATTGTGAACATACAAACTCTATCAAATACTTTTTGGGGACTAAAAAACCTGCTACTTTATAGGCTCTCAAATAGCCTTTACTAGTCCAACGGCTTACTGTGCTAACGGCATAACCTGTAATTGCAGCAACATCTTTTACTTTTAGTCCGCTTGGATACTTTGAATATCTGTGTTCATAAAAGCTCTGTAATTTTTTGAGCCTGTTTGGATCATTGAGATATTGAAATAATTCATTTTTTCTCGATTTGCACGGTGTTTTCGCGTTAAACAATCCTAGGGGAATTAATATTTTCTTGTCATTATCTTTTTTCAAGTAATCTATAACATCGGTCATTTTAATTTGAAATCTGCGTGTCTTCTTACCTGAATCCAGACAAGGGATTATACCATTTACCAAGAGCCAGTTCGCCTTTCGTTTGCTAATGTGGCAAATTTTATATAATTTCTCTAACGAAATAATAGGAGGATATATTTCCAATAACTCTGAAAAATCATGGTCCATTTCAATTCTCCATTCTAAAATTTTTGTCAATGGTAGATGAGAGAACTTGATGGACTTTTCTTTCCTTTTTCTTTCCTACGGTCATTTTTAACTACTTTTTCGAACCCACGCTGTTTCCAGTATCGTTAAGCTGTTTTAGTCAAAAAACCTTGATTTCAAGCCGTTTTTGCCTTCTTTTATCTTCGGCTATTTTTAACTATTTTCTTCCGTAATCCATAGAGGTGATTGGACTCGAAATCAGTTTGAGAGCAATCTCACGCGGGTTCGAATCCCGCCCTCTCCGCCAAATCAGTAACCATCTATTGATAAAATCAGTAGGTGGTTTCTGTTTGCCCGAAAGTGTAGTAATTGCAACCATGTACGTCACTGCCGGTGATAAGTGAACTCCGTGCCGTTGTCTGTTTGTATCATTTGAATCTTGAACGGGAATGTCTGTTGAATCGTTTTCAGGAACTTTACCGGATTTTCTGGCGTGTGTTCTTTGAACCCGTAAGTAAGGCGGTATCGCGTACACCCGTCTATTGCCGTTCAGTGGTACAAATGCTTCCTGCCCCGTTTAGCACCGAATATCGTGCCGTCCTCTCATGATGTCGTTGCACTCTTGCTTTTTTTGCGCTCACATTTGACTTGACAATTATACAGTGGACTATAATAACCGGTTCACTTAAAAAAGTGGCAGCAGGTTGGGGGGGGGTTCAAGTGAGTCGGTCATGCTTCCGTGACTGCAAACGGGGCCTGCCGTTTCTGCTCTTAAAAAATGCCGGCAAAATCTTCGCCGGTTCATCTGTTTTTTCAGCTCACGGGGAGTTTTGCTGCGGCACCGCAAAAAAATCACGCAAGCCTGCCGGCCAGGGCGACCACAAGCCGGGTCAAATCCTGCTCCTGCAATGCGTCCATTTCACGGTAGTCCGCAACAGCGGTATCGTCCGCATTGTCTGACATTTTTCTGATTGAAAGAAAGGGTGTGTTCGTGAAATGGCACACGGAAGCGATCGCCGCGCTTTCCATGTCAAACGCGCAGATGCCGAAGGTCGTTTGATAAAACGCACTCTTCGCCCTGTCTGTCAGAAAAAAGTCGCCTGTGCCGAAAGCGCCCCGCTTCACGCCAGAAAGCGTGAGGGCCTTCGCCAGCAAATCCTCATGCGCCGCATACACATATTGCTGGCCCGGCTTTTCACCGGGATTGCGCCCCGCAGGGGTGATGTCAAAATCGCATTCCACATAGGAGCTGCCCGCCACAATGTCGCCCCTGCGCACGCCGCTCACCGCGCCCGAAAGCCCTGCGTTGAGCAGCGCCCCGACACCCTCGCTAAAAATTAAATCTGCCGCCGCCGTTGCGGCATTGACCTTGCCGATGCCGCACTGCACGGCGATGAGCGTGTTGCCCTCTTGCGCAAGCGTCACGCTGTTGCGCCCATGGCGAACCCCCTCCCTTGCGCCAAGGCCGATCGCCCACTGCGCAAAGGGGGTATATTCATTGTCGTCAGCAAACAGAATGCCGATTTTCATGACCGCGCATCCTCCTTCATTTCTTTCAGGGCTTTTGCGAGCTGGTCGGGGCAGGAGGTTTTGCGAAACCCACAGGTGATCCCCTCCATGCGCGCAATCACTTCCTCCACCCGCATGCCCCGGATGATGGATGAAATGCCTTTTAAATTACCGTTGCAGCCGCCTGCGAACTCCACATTCTGAATGATGCCGTCTTTCACTTCCAGAGTGATTTTTCGCGAGCAGGTGCCCTTGGTTTTATATGTATATTGCATTGTATTCCTCCTTTGCGTTGCTGTGCATATTATAGCAGTTTCGCATGAAGCGCTCAATCGGTTTATCATCAGAGCCTGTTTGCAAACTCTAATGAAAGACAGCGAAAAAATTTGTGACAAAAACAGAACCGCCCATCAGAATCAGCAAAACATACACTATTTTCCTCATGGTCTCTTCCTTGATATGAGTTGAAACCCGGCCCCCGACCCAAAAACCCGCAAGCATGGCGGGAACCAGACCCGCTGCATGCCAGAGAACATCCTGCGTGATCAGGCCCGCAAAGCTGTAAAAAACGATACGCAAAAGACTTTCAGCGGCAAAGACAAAACCCAGATTTCCCCGAAGCTCATGCACGTTTTTAGCAGTGCGGCTCACATATGCCGTCAAAAAGATGCCAATGCCGTAAAGGGCGCACAAAACGCCTGTTCCGACGCCCACAAAGACCATCAGCGGTTTATTTTCGGCACCTTTCACCGTTTGGCCCGTTTTGCGCCCACGCAGCAAAGCCTCAATTCCAATCAAAATAATGACCGCGCCCATGATGATCTTCAAAATATACTGGTTGCCGGCCTTCAAAAACAAGGTGCCCGGAATCTGCCCCAGCAAAACAAACAGCGTCAGCGGCAGAGCCTGTTTGAGCACAAGATGCTTTCGCTCTTTCACCGCAAGAACAATGTTCGCCGGGGTGGAAAGCAGCAGCGCGACAGGCGTCAGCTCCGCATTGCTATGCCGAAAGCTCATTGCGGAGCTATAGATCAAGCCGTCCGCAAAGCCGCTCATCCCTTTAATAAAAAACGCCGCAAAAACAACAAACAGTTCAAACAATTCTCATTCTCCCTCAAATATGCAATCCCGTTAAAAGATTCTGACACGCAGGGGCGATTGCCTCTTTTTCACGAAAGACACAAGCGCAACTGCGTTTTATAGTCGATTCACTTCAAAAGTGTTCCGGATCTTGCGAGGACGCTTTGTTTCCGAAAGGGCAAAAGTGCAGGAATACTTTCGTATTCCGAGCATTCTGGATGCGTCGGGGGTGGGAAAAGACCGCAAAGGCCGGGACGGTTTTGAGGCGAATCGGCTATATTATATCAGCTCAGCCCCGCGCATTCAAGCCGTTTGTTGCTGCTTCCACAGATCTTTTTGCATAAAAGTGCAAAAAACGTCCCGACACCCTTGCCGATTCAGGATTTTCATGCTATGATAGCAGCAAATCAAAAAAGGAATTTTAAACATGAATACTGTCGATTTTCAAACGGCCTGTCAATCCGTTGTGAATGCCGTGCGCAGCCGCGAGGGCATTGGCACGCTGGGCGAAAAAACCCTGCACGCCGTGCTCAAGCTTTATGTTGAACCGGACACCGCCTTTCACGAGATCAAGGTCGGGCGGTATTATGCGGACATTGCCAAAGGAAACACGATCATTGAAATTCAAACGCGCGGCTTTGACGCCCTGCGCAGCAAACTGGCCGCTTTTTTGGATGCGGGCCGGCAGGTGACGATTGTTCACCCCATCGCCGCCACGAAATGGCTCTGCTGGGTCGACCCCGAAACCGGCGAAGCCACAAAGCGGCGCAAAAGCCCCCGCCGCGGCCGCGCTCAGGATATTTTCCCCGAGCTTTATAAAATCAAGCCCTTTCTAACGCATGAAAATCTCTCATTTTGCATTGTGCTTTTAGATCTGGAGGAATTTCGGCTGCTCGACGGCTGGAGCCGCGACAAGAAAAAAGGTTCCACACGCTATGAGCGGACTCCCCTTTCGCTCACAGAAGAACTCCGCATCGCGGCACCTTCTGACTATGAGAAACTGCTGCCGCCCGGGCTCCCCTCCCCTTTTTCCGCAAAGGACTTTGCGAAAGCGGCGGGTGTCAGCCCCCGCTGCGCCCAAACAGCGGTGCATATTTTACACCATGTGGGTGCACTCGCGCGCGCGGGCAAACAAAAAAACGCTTTTTTATATGATATAACGCCCGATTAAAAAAGCTCTAAAAAATCAAGCAAGAAGCTCAAATCCTGTTTTGCAGGATTATATAGCCGATCAACCCCCTTGAAAAACGAATGAGAGGTTGCTGATAACATGGAAAATTTGCAAAGCACAGAAAAAAAAGATGCCTGCCCCTTTTGCGGTGCTAAATTGCCCCCAAGCGCCCGCTTTTGCGGTGTTTGCGGCAAAAAGCTTTTATTAACGCAGACAGAGGCCAAAATCCTGTTCGCTGAAAAAACAACCTATGCCAAAGCTCTGCAAAACGATCCCTATGCAAACCCTTCACCCGACCCGAATGTGGTCTATGAGCAGGAGCTGCGGGAACTCGAACCCTATCTCGGCAAAAAAGAAACGCGCTATTATTACATCAAGCGTTTTCTGGACATGATCATGGAGGGAGGAACCGCAAGCTGGAACTGGGCCGCCTTTCTCTCGCCGCCTTTGTGGTTTGTTTATCGAAGAATGTATCTTTACGGCCTTCTGTTCGGCGCTGCGAGCCTTGTTGCAATGTTTTTTCCGCTGCTGACGGTGCTGATGCTGGCCGCGAGGGTGTGCGTTGGCGTGTGGGGCAACTACCTTTATATGAACCGCCTGTTCGACCTTTGCGACACGGGCAAGGCGATGCCGAACACGATGCGGCATGAACACATTAAAAAATATGGCGGCGAGGCCGAAACGGGCATCATCCTAATGCTCGGGGCCATGATTTTGCTCTATGGGGCATTGTTCGTTCCGGCGCTGGCCTTTTGGCAGTCGCACTGACAGGCAAGAACGCGGCGGCTAACGAAAGAAACCGTGCGGGCGCCGCTACGACTATCTTTTTAAATGGAGGGATCTACCATGCCATCCACGCAAACTCTGCAAAGAAAATTCTGCCCTTCTTGCGGCCACCCGGTCAACCTCGATGCGCGTTTTTGCGAAAGCTGCGGCAACGAGCTGAAATTTGCCGTGCCACCTGGCGATGCGGCGGAGGCCACGCAAAACACGTCTGCCGCCATGCTTGAAGTACCGGAAAATTTTCAAAGCTCCGCGACAAAAGCGAAAACCGCCGAAGATTATCCCGAGGACTTAAGGGAAATGGAGGTTTATATGGAATCCGGTGCCGATTATTATCTGCACCGCTTTATGAGCATGCGCAAAAGGCACAGCGTCATCAGCTGGAACTGGGCAGCTTTTTTAATACCTGTGGCCTGGTTCGCATACAGAAAGCTATTCGGCTTTTCAATCTTGATCGCCTTTTCATCAATTGCTTTCAGCTTCATTCCTTACGCATTGCCGTTTTCTTTGATGATATATATTATCGCGGGCATGCTTGGCAATTACGCTTATATGAACAGTCTCAGGCGACATCAGGAAAACACTGCAGGCATGGATGATGAACATAAGCTTTCTTATATTAAGACACATAAAGGTACTGCGGATATCGCCGCGTTTATGATCTATGCGGGATTTCTGTTTTTGATCTTTGTGGAGGCCGCAATTGTCTATTCCTTTTGGTGAGCCGGAACGCAAAAGGTTGATTTGCGCAGCCTGTTTTATCTTGTTTTAAACATATTTAAAAGGAGAACCCATGTATTATCTTGCCGATTATATCATAGACTCCCTGCCCTATATGCTCTGCGCCCTGCCGCTGCTCGCGCTTTTTCGGTTTTGGGCCGTTAGGCGCATGCGAAAACGCGGCGCAAAAACAACCTTTGCGCATGAACTGCTGCTGGGCTTGTTTTTGCTGTTGATTGTAGCGCTTTTGTCACAAACCGTCATTCCAAAATTTGAATTCGGCAATGTGCCCTTCGGCTTTGCAAAAGATGAGACGGATGGGGGCATCAACCTGATTCCGGGCCTGATTTTTTATGACTCCGTCGCGGAGTGGCAAAAACTCGGCTCACCCTTTTATTTCGTCACAAACCTCCTCGGCAACATTATCATGTTTGCGCCGCTGGGCTTTTTTCCGCCACTGCTTTTTAAAGTCATGCCCCGCAAAAAGGTTTTGCTGCTGGCCTTCAGCTTTTCGTTATTCGTGGAACTGCTGCAGCTGCCGCAGGCGCGGTGGACGGATGTTGACGACCTTTGGCTCAACACACTCGGCGGGCTTTTGGGATATGGGCTGTATCAACTCTTTATAAAGATTTTTCCAAAGCTCAAAACACGGTTTTTCACAACGGAATAATTAGCGATTGACTATACACAAGAAACATCGCACGGCTCACATTTGTGGGCCGTGCGATATCTTAATACTATTATTTATTTATAAAGTCGATAAAATCGACTTTATAAATCCGTTGCAAAGCAGCGGGACGGTAGCAACCGCCGCCGAAATATGCCGTTCAATACTGATCTTGTGAAAACGCAATGCGTTTTCACAAGATCAGTATTATAGCAAAACACGAAATCACTGCAAAATCAAATCAGTCAACTTTGGGCAGCCTTGCGAAGCTCGCCTCAAGCTGCTCGTCTGTGGGCACGCTGTCGCCCATACTGCCGTCGAGGAAGGACGCATAGGCCGTCATATCAAAATACCCTGTGCCCGTGAGGTTGAAGAGAATTGTTTTCTCCTCGCCGCTCTCCTTGCATTTCAGAGCCTCGTCAATTGCCGCCTTAATCGCGTGTGAGGACTCCGGCGCGGGCAGCAGGCCCTCGCAGCGGGCAAAACGCACCGCCGCTTCAAACACATCTGTCTGCACATAGCTGCGCGCCTCGTCAAGCCAACCGTCGGCATACAGCTTGCTGAGAATGGGCGACATGCCGTGGTAGCGCAGGCCGCCGGCGTGGTTCGGCGCGGGCAAAAAGTCGCTGCCGAGGGTATACATCTTCGCAAGCGGCGTGACCTTGCCCGTGTCGCAGAAGTCATAGGCATATTTGCCGCGGGTCATCGAGGGGCAGGACGCAGGCTCCACCGCGATAAAATAGGGCTTCGCCTTGCCCGTCAGGCGGTCCTGCATATAAGGCGCGATAAAGCCGCCGAGGTTTGAGCCGCCGCCCGCACAGCCGATGACGACGTCGGGGTATTCGCCGCACATCGCCATGGCCTCTTTGGTTTCAAGCCCGATGATGGACTGGTGCAGCAGCACCTGATTGAGCACCGAGCCAAGCACATAGCGCTTGCTCTCGCCCGTCACCGCCGCTTCAATCGCCTCTGAAATGGCGCAGCCCAAAGAGCCGTTTGTGTCGGGGAACGCTTCCAGGATTTTTTTGCCGACTTCGGTGGTCATGCTCGGGCTGGGGGTAATGCGCGCGCCGAAGGTTTCCATGATGTTTTTGCGGTAGGGCTTTTGATTATAACTGCCCTTTACCATAAACACCTCAAGGCCAAGCTTATAATAAGCGCACGCCATTGAAAGCGCGGTGCCCCACTGGCCCGCGCCCGTTTCCGTTGTCAAGCCTTTCAGCCCCTGCTCCTTGGCATAATAGGCCTGCGGAATCGCGGAGTTCAGCTTATGGCTGCCGCTTGTGTTGTTGCCCTCAAATTTATAATAAATTTTCGCGGGCGTCTCCAGCTCCTCTTCCAGACAATATGCGCGGATGAGGGGTGAGGGGCGGCACATTTTATAAAAATCCACAATCGCTTCAGGGATGTCGATATAGCGATCTGTGGTGTTGAGCTCCTGTTTGCAAAGCTCATCGCAGAAAATCGGCGCAAGCTCCTCAACCTTTGTGATGGGCCGGAGCGTGCCGGGGTTGAGCATGGGCGGGGGCAGTTCTTTCATGTCCGCGCGCAGGTTATACCATTGCCGCGGAATCCGATCCTCCGGCAAATTAATTCTGTAGGGAACGTCTTTTTTCTTGATCATGCATATAACTCTCCTTTAAAATTTAGTATAACAATCTCTGCGCCTATATATACTCTCCACAATTCCGGGGAAAACGCCCCCGGCGTTTTCGCATTGCCGCGGGTGAAAGCCTTATAAGGCACCGCAAGCGGCGCGGCAATTAATAGCGGTTGTCAAAAATCCTTGTGGATTTTTTCTCGCTGCGCGGCAATTCGCCCAAGGAGACAGCCTTTGCCTCAGGCACAATGCCGATGCTTGCCTTAAAGCCGCGTTCCACCTCTTTTTCAAGAGCTTTTCTCTGCTCGCCCTCAGGCACATCCGTTTCAAAAAACAGCCTTAAAATATCCCTGCCGTTCAGGTGGTCGATCATCACCTGATATTCGCTGCTCGCGCCGGGGACCCCCGCGAGGAATTCGTCTACACGGCTCGGGTAAAGAATTGCGCCTTTGACCTTCACCATGTCGTCGCTGCGGCCGATGATCGTGTCGATGCGCGGGAACGCAAGGCCGCAGGGGCACTCGCCGGGCAGCTCGCGCGTGAGGTCGTGCGTGCGGTAGCGAATCAGCGGCGCGCCCTCTTTCTTAAGGGTGGTGATCACCAGCTCGCCGATTTCGCCCTCTTTGACATGCCCGCCCGTTTTCGGGTCGATCAGCTCATAGAACATGAAGTCCGTCCACATATGCATACCGCACTCATGATCGCAGCTGATGCCGATGCCGGGGCCATAGATTTCTGTCAAGCCATAAATATCATACAGGGAAACGCCCAGCTCATTCGCGATGCGCCTGCGCATCTTCTCGCCCCAGCGCTCGGAGCCGATCACGCCTTTTTTGAGGTGGATTTTATCTTTGATGCCACGTTTCGCGATTTCTTCCGCAAGCAGCAGGGCATAAGAAGAAGTCGCCGTGAGCACCGTGGATTTCAAATCCATCATCATTTGCAGCTGTTTGTCGGTGTTGCCCGGACCGAGGGGCAAAGCCATTGCGCCGAGGGACTCCGCGCCGAGCTGAAAGCCGATGCCCGCCGTCCACAGCCCGTAGCCGGGCGTGATGTGGATTCTGTCCGCCTTTGTAATGCCCGCGGTTTCATAGCAGCGCTTGAACATAAGCGTCCAGTCGTCCACGTCCTTTTGGGTGTAGGGGATGATCACAGGCATACCTGTGGTGCCCGACGAGGAATGGATCCGTACAATCTCCTCCTCCGGCACGGCGGCAAGGCCGAGGGGGTATGCTTCACGCAGGTCTGCCTTTTCTGTGAGCGGCAGGGCGTAAAAATCCTCCGGGGTTTTGATGTCCTCCGGTTGCAAGCCATTGAAACGGCTCTGGTAAAACGCGCCGTTCATCGCGTGACGGATAGATTTTTTGATGCTCTCAAGCATTTCGGTAGTCATAAACATAGGGGATCCTCACTTTCATTCGGGAATCGGAGACGGTTTATTCATCTGCGCCGACATGCAGCGCATGCAGATTGATTTCCAAAAACTTGCCGGGCAGACGCTCTTTTAATACCCGCTCGGCGTCCTCCATCGTGAAGGGCAGCAGATGATGCTTCACCGCGACACCCAAAAGGGCAACGTTCATGACCTTCGCGGTTTTGCATTTGCAAATCAGTTCCTCGCCGTCTATGACAATCAAATTTTCAACGGTTTGCTTGAGATATTCAATCATCACGAGCGCGTTATAATCCCCCGAAAGGGCGCTCGACGCCGGGCGTACCGCGCGGTCGATCACCAGCACCGTGCCGCCGGGCTTCAAAAACGGGAGAGCGCGCACGGCCTCGGCCGGCTCAAAGGCAATCAGCAGATCCGCGCCGAACAGCGGAATGAGGGGGGAATGGATTTCGTCCCCCAAGCGCACATGGCTCACAACACTGCCGCCGCGCTGCGCCATGCCGATGGTTTCTGTACCGCGCACCGCATAGCCCTTGGCGATGGCCGCCGAACCGATCAAGCGGGACATGAGCACCGTGCCCTGCCCGCCGACGCCTGTCAGCATGCAACTGAACATCAGCCCCGCCCCCTTTCGATTGCGTGGAAGCGGCAGAGGCTCACGCACACGCCGCAGCCCGTGCAAAGCACCGGGTCGATCACGCACTTTCCATTTTCCATATACATCGCCGGGCAGCCGATTTTTCTCACGCAAACCTTGCAGCCCGTACACTTCTCTTCATTGATTTCATGGGGCACGCTACCCTTCGCAACGGCGATGCACGGCCCCTCAAACAGCAGCACACGCACACCTTTTTTCGAGAGAACGCCTTTGACCGCCTCAATGGAACCCGGCAAATCAAAGGGGTTCACGCGCACAATTTCCGAAACGCCGATGGCTTTCACAACATCATAAATCGAAATTTTCCGCACCGCAGCGCCCGCCGCCGTCACGCCCATGCCGGGATGGGGTTGGTTGCCGGTCATTGCGGTGGTGTAATTATCTAAAATGCAAATAATAATATTCGCTTCGTTATAAACCGCGTTCACAACACCCGGCAGACCCGTGTGAAAAAAGGTGGAGTCGCCGATAAACGCAAAATTCAGGGTGTCCGGCTCCACGCGGTTGATGCCCTGCGCCACGGTGATGCCCGCGCCCATGCAAAGGCAGGTGTCCACCATGTCGAGAGGCAGCGCGTTGCCGAGGGTGTAACAGCCGATGTCGCCCGAATAGACCGCTTTTTTGCCCTTCGCGGCCTCCTTTACCGCAAAAAACGCGCCGCGGTGGGGGCAGCCTGCGCAGAGCACAGGGGGGCGCACGGGCAATGCGGGCGGCTCGGGCACGGGCAACGCGGGCAGCTCTTTCTTAAAAAAATCATAGAGCGCTTCCCGCACGCTCTGCACGGTGTTTTCGCCCGCGTTTTGCACATGCCCCGACGTCTTTCCTTTTATCGTCAGTGAAATATGTTTCTTACCGCACAGCAAAATCAATTCCCGCTCGATCACCGGGTCAAGCTCTTCGATAACAAGAACTTCGTCAAGTTCATCCAAGAACTCCAGCGCGAGCTTTTCGGGGAAAGGAACAGTGGAAATCTTCAGCAATTTATAAGGCTCTTCGATTTCTGCGAGTGATTCCCGCACATAAGCATAGCTCACGCCGCCTGTGGCGATGCCTTTTTTGCCGCCGCCCGAAAGCTGATTTCTCTCATAAGACGAAAAATCGTCCCGCAGCTTTACGAGCTGGCCTTCAATGATTTTATGGTTCTGAAAGGTCAGGCGGGGAAAAATAACGAACCTGCCGTTATCTTTTGAAAAGCCCTCAGGCTCTTTTGCGGGCAGCTCCGGCAGCAGCGTCACCGAGGCGTAGCTGTGGCAGACGCGCGTCGTGGGCCGGAACAGCACCGGGCGGCTATATTTTTCAGAATATGCAAACGCCTCGGCAATCATCAAATACGCTTCCTCGGGCGTTGACGGGTCAAACACCATCAGCTTCGCGAAAACGCCGAAATGCCTTGTGTCCTGCTCTGTCTGGGATGAGATCGGGCCGGGGTCGTCGGCCACGACAATCACCATGCCGCCCTTCACGCCCACATAATTCAGGCTCATCAAAGGGTCGGAGGCGACGTTCAGCCCGACCTGTTTCATCGTGACCATCACCCGCGCGCCCGCATAAGCCGCGCCCGCGGCGACCTCCAGCGCGCTTTTTTCGTTCGTTGACCACTCGACATAAATCCGCTCGTCCCGCTGCTTTGCAACGGTTTCAAGAATTTCCGTCGAGGGCGTGCCGGGGTAGCCGGTAACCACCCGGACCCCTGCGCGCACGGCGCCGAGGGCAATGGCCTCATTGCCCATCAGCAGCCTTGTTTCCAATCCCATCCCATATCGTCCTTTCAATAGCGCTTTGACGTTCTTTTATAACACCAAAGCGCCATATTGTTTTAATTGCCCGACAGACGGGGTTAAGCCTTTGCCGCCGCCTTTTTTTCTTTCAGGCGCGGAAGCACAATGAAAATCACAACGCCGAGCGCGACAATCAGCGCCATGGCGGTAAAGCGCACGCCCACATCGTCGATCCTGCCCATAATATTGGGGAAAATAATGGAGGACGCCGCAAAGCCGAGCATGACCATGCCGTAGTTCGCGCCAAGGTGCTGCATGCCGAAATATTTGCCCGTAACCAGCGGGAAAAGAGCGGATGTGCCGCCGTAGAAGAACGCGATGACGGAAATCGCGGCAAACAGCAGCGCGCCTTTCGCGAACACCAGCAGGCCGACACCGATGGCTGTACACGCAAACAAAAGAACCGCGGCTTTTTCTCTGCCGATTTTGTCAGACAGCAGCGGCACGCCGAGGCGGCCGAGCGCGTTTGCGATACCTGTAAACATCACGAGGAAGGTCGCCATGCCGTCGCTCATCTCGCGTTCCATGGGGAGGGTTTTGAAAGAGGGGCTGACAACGAAATATGCCGCTGTGCCGAGCATCATGGCAAGCACAATAAAATAAAACTGGCTTGTTTTCAGCATTTGGCCGGTGGTGTACTGCCGCTGGTCGCCGAACGCGGCCGCCGCGGAGCCTTTGATCTCAGGCATTTTAATGAAGCTGAACAAAATTATCGTGGCAACGGCGAACACGCCGGAAAGAATGCGGAAGGTGCCTGTCACGCCGAGGCTGCTTGCAACCATTTTTTCAACAAGCGGCGCAAACACAACCGTGGCAAAGCCGAACGAGAACACGCTGATGCCTGTTACAAGGCCTTTCTTTTCAGGGAACCATCTGGGTGCGGAGGAAATCACGGCATTATATGCCATGCCCACGCCGAAGCCGCTGATCACGCCATATGTAATATAAAGCATGGTTACGGAACTCACGAACGAGGAGAGCACCATGCCCAGCGCCATCATCAGTCCGCCGATCAAAACAACCTTTGAGGGGCCGATTTTCACCTGCAGCTTGCCGCCGAGCAGAATGCCGATGGCGAAGAAGCAGAGCATGTAGGAAAGTGTGAGTTTTACGGGAGCGGCTTCCGCGCCCAAATGCTTGCTGACAGGAACGACAAACACGCTCCAGACATAAATGATGCCCAACAAAAACTGCAAAATGGAGCCCGCAACAAGAACCTTAATGCCTTGATTGCCTTTTGAATTCATAACAAATCCTCCTAAAATTTTGTTTCGGCCGCTTTTGCGGTGCGGCCGCCCCCGATGAGCATAGCTCTGCAAAAACAAAAACGCCCCGAGTGCCCATGCACAAGGGGCGATTGAAAAACCGCGGTACCACCCTTATTTTTGCTTTTACAAGAGCCAACACTCTTTGACCCGTTAACGGTGGTCAGCCGTCGCGGCCTACAAGCGATTCCCTTTCGGCAACCGTATTCAGCCGCACCGCTCCCAAGTGAACTTCGGCAACTTTGCGGTACCCCGGCGGCTTTCAGCCAATGGCCGCCCTCTCTGCGCAAAACATATACGCCGTGTATGGCGCATACGCTGCATCATACCAAAAAACAGATGCCTACTCTCTTGTTCTTCGCGTTCTATTAGGAATAGTATACCATATTCCCTTATTTTTCAAGCGTTTTTCATAAAAATTTTCAAGATTTTAAAGCGTTAAAGCTTTAAAACGCCTAAAACGGACGAAATGTCTTCTTTTCAGTCTTTTTGGCCTTGGCATGCGCTAGTGTTCTGACCAAATTATAATTT
This sequence comes from Oscillospiraceae bacterium, assembly GCA_031270605.1. Taxonomy (GTDB): domain Bacteria; phylum Bacillota; class Clostridia; order Oscillospirales; family Acutalibacteraceae; genus JAISXG01. The sequence goes on from JAISXG010000083.1 coordinate 40,043, forward strand.
TAGTTTGATGTTTGTCCTTTTGCCGCCATACGGCACGCCAAAACCTTGAAAGGCGGCAGCCTGTCTGCGGTTTTACCGCACCACCTGACGGCAAAAATCCAAAACTTCAATTCTAAAATATAACTCGGTCAGAACACTAGATTGTTGCGATTTTGTGACATTGAATCACAAAAACAAAAAACCCGCCCACAACAAAATAATGCGTCATTACTTTGTTAAGGGCGAGTGAAAAAACTCGCGGTGCCACCTTACTTCGCAGGAAGACCTGCCTCTTTGCAGGATACTATCATATCCCTCAGCCTTTACGCGGCTGAAACGTCACGGAATACTCGGCGGCAGAAAGCCCGCGCCTTTCCCCGTGCCCTCGGCGGCCCATTTAATACAGCGTTTCGTGCGGGGCTTTCAGCTTCCCCCGCTCTCTGTGACGGCGTTTTGTATTTTTATCTCCGCTTCAACGGTTTGAACAGTTATTCTATTTTTCATTATTATATTCCCGTTTGGGGCGATTGTCAAGTCATTTTTATTTACTTATGCTACAAAACTTTTCACATCATTATGTATTCGTTTAACCTTATAACAAAATATTTCCATATGCTTTTTCAAATTCGGCCACACATTTACGCACAACAAACAACAGCATAGCATTGATGGAACGCCCCTCATATTTGGCTATATATTCGAACTTGCGTAACAGGGTTTCATCAATTCTCATGGAAAAATGCAAACAACTTTTCATTATAATAAACCTCTCAAACTGTAATAATTTTGATATTACAGAATTTACCATGAAAAGGCATAAAAAGGTGAAATAATCACAAATCGTATTAACAAAACACAACCTGTGTTCTGTTATTAGACTCTTGTATACCGTGAGCAAACTAAAAAAGGGACGCCGCTCCGCCTCAAGGTAAAAAAATATTCAAAAAAGTGTTGACAAGCACACGAGTGTATATTATAATTACTCTCGCCCTCGCACAATATGTGTATGGCGGCATAGCTCAGTTGGCTAGAGCATTCGGTTCATACCCGAAGTGTCGTTGGTTCAAATCCGACTGCCGCTACCATTGCGGCAGCATTCTGCAATCACGCTGCCGCATATTTTTTTGAGGCCCGG